>JANOWU010000097.1:0-6475 GCA_031418035.1 Acidimicrobiia bacterium | reverse complement strand
CTCGGCTTCTACGGAGATGGATAGTGAATCGTCCGACCACGGAAGCAGCTTGCTGAAGAAGCTTACGGAATGGCCTGTTGCTGTGGCTCGGACGGACGTCGGACCGGTTCGCTCTACGACGACGGTAACGCCGCGGGTGTTCGTGGAGTCTTGTGTCCGCGCCTGACCGGACTTCGAGGCGAAGGACTCTGACGCTGCGGCGTCGAGTTCGTAGCTGCCCCCGTCGAAGTACCCGTTGCGTTCGAGTCCTGACACGGCATCGTTGGTGTGGCGGTTCACGTTCGACGGAAGGTCGCTGGTGGTGTCGGGGGACACGGCGCGTTGCGATGAGCTGGTGGCCTTCGCCCTTGACGCCGATGTGCTCGTCGTGGACGCGTGTGCCTCCGCTCCGCCATTGGATGTGCCGGCGAAGCGACGAGCGATCGTCGAACGCCTTCATGAGTTCCACGCGTCGCCGCAGGATTGCGTCGATATGGCCGCTGCCGCGCGCGTCGCCACTGTCGTGTTGACCCATCACCTTCCCGAAGCTCGCCTCGACGTCGACACGACCGGCTACGGTGGAAGGGTCATTGTCGGGAACGACCTCGACGTGATCGAGGTATGAGCGCGCTGCCGACCGTGGCGCGTGGCTCGGCCTTATCCACGCCTGCGCCGACGAGAGGCTTGATCTCGTAACGGCCCTGTAGCTGTGGACCGGGCGCGTTGGTCTAAGTTGAGGCGAATCGTTGCATATGCGCTGGCGTTGCTGATGTCAAGCGTCGAGTTCGCTCTGGCCCGTGGGTGTGATCGGGTGTGCGTGGCACGGGTACCGCTTCGACGTTCGGACCGGCGAACCTTGATGGCCATGGTTGCCGGCGTTCACCGGCGCCGAGGGTGCACGTTGTCCGGACACCACCGTCGTGACGATCGGGTGCTGGCGTCGTCGCCGTGGCGGCGGAACACTCAAGTTCTGCGGCCAGACGAACCGATACACTCCAGTTCGTAGGAGTCAATGACGAAATCGGATCGCTTCGAAACGGGCTGATCGAACGGCCAACAGAAGGGAGCGGCGAGTTGGCGTTCGACAGTGGCGGGGTTTGTGGTTATCGAACTTCACCAGCCGATATGAAGGGTACATACTGAAAGTGTGGCGTTGCCCTTCCGATTTGTACCACCCCCCAAAGGTCCCTGGACTTTCTTGCGCCCACGGCTGTTACGCGTGCTCGCGCAGCGGTTCGACGTCCGCCTCGTGACGGTCGCGGCCGGAGCGGGAATCGGCAAGACCACGTTGCTCTCGCAGGCAATCGAAGAGAACCGCCTCGATCCCGGCGGTCGCGACGTCTGGTTATCCGTGGACCGCGCCGACTCTTCCGCGTCCGTGCTGGCCGATTCGATCCTGCGAGCGCTCGGTCGGGTGACGGACCCTCATCGGATCGTCACCGTCGATGACATCTGCGAGGCGATTTGGGGGGAGACACCCGACAACATCTGCCTCGTGCTCGACGACGCGCACCACCTCGTCGGAACTCCCAGCGCTGAGCTGCTCGCAACCCTCGTCTCCCGGCTGCCCACGAACGGGCATCTCGTGATCTCCGGCCGCGAGTTGCCGGCGCTGCCCCGTGCACGACTGCGTTCGCAGCAACAGGCAATCGGGATCAGCGAAACAGACCTGCGTTTTACCGTTGACGAAAGCTGCGAGTTCGCAGAACGGCGTGGTGTACCCGCGACTGTTTTCGATGACACCGCGGGTTGGCCAGCGCTCGCCGAGTTACGCGCTGCCTTTGGCGCACCTGCGCATCGCGAGTTTCTTTGGGAGGAGGTACTGGCCCCGCTAACCCTGGACGATCGTCAAGCGTTCCTCCTCATTGCGGCAGTGGGTGGCGGCGACGCCGAAATCGTCGCGGCAGCAGCTGGACGCCAACCAGATGCGGGGTCGCTCTCGATGCTCCCGCTCACCGTTTCCGACACTCATGGCGGGCTGCGGCCACACGCTCTTTGGGCCGAGATGGCCCGCAACGTTCTCGACCAGCAGGACCTGGAGGCGTGCCGGCGACGTGTCGGTGCCGTCCTTCGCTCACGAGGCGAGTACGGGTTCGCGTTCGAGCTCCTCGCCGACGCGCACGACTGGGACTCGGCATTGGCGACACTCTTCGAGGCGTGCAACGACCAACGTCGGCCGCCATGGCCTGACGTGGTCGCTAGGTGGAAGGCCCGGGTCGACCCCACCCTTTCGGAGCGACCGGAGGTCACGTACCTCGACGCCTATCTCGCGCGCTGCGAGGACCCGTGGTCCGACGTTGCATGGTCGGCGTTCGGATGTTCCATCGACGCATTCCGAGCGCGGGGCGAGTCAAGCCGCGCTATGACGGCCGAAGTGCGGATGCTCTGGTCGGCATGGCTCCGGCGTGATCGAGCCGCGGTGGTCAGCCTCGACCAACGTATCTATCAGGAAATCGTCGGCAAGCCCGGCGATGGATTGCTCACGAACGCCGCTGTTCTCGCCGACATTGACGGCGATACGACTGCGCTTCGAGCCGTCGCGACCAGACTTCGGAAGAAGCACCTCGAGCCGCGCGTCTCACACTTCCCCGGATTGCATTACGTCCATGCCGACCTCGTCGACGGGTGCGCAAATGTTTCCACCCTTGAGGCCGCGATTGAGTCAGCGTCGGCCGGTGAGACGATCGCACCCGCGGCTGGAAGTGGATGGTCGATCCTTGCTCCGGGCGTCGTCGCGTGGGCGCTCGGCGACCTCGATAAAGCTCTGGCGTTCGACATCGGACGGATTGGTCCGCAGTTCTCGATCGCCGAGCGAGCGCCGGCGCTCAGCTTCGCTGCGATCAGAGCCGCACACATCGGCCGGACTGAGGAGTCGGCTTCGTTCCTCGCCGAACTCCGGGTGATTTCGCCGTCCCGTTCTGCCGACCTCGTCGCTGGCATGTACGCGGTCGCAGCATCGACGCTGGCCTATGTACGTGGCGACATTGACTCCGCGAAGGAGTCGCTTCGCGACGGTCTCGAAGGTCGAGATCTTCATCCGAGCGGGGCGGGTCGCGCCGTCCTCTGGTTTCCCGCGGTGCCGTATCTGCTCGACGCGCGCTGCCGGGAATTGCTCGACGCGCGCACTGGAGGCGAAACGCGTGGGCGAGTTCTTCGCCTCTGTCGGGCCCTGCCGACGTGGCGAACTGGCGAAGCCACACCAAGCGCTGCGGACCTGGCACTCCTTGATGATCCGGCTTCGTTGCTGACGGCCCTCCCAATTCCGCTTTTCGTCGAGGTAGCGGCAAGGGTGAACGAGCTTCGCGATCCGCGGGGTCGAGCGGCCCTCGAATTTGCCGCCGAACGGGCGCCTGGCATCGTCCGTGATCTGCTTGCCTGGCACGCGTCCACGTCGGGTCCTCTGTCGAAGGCGGTTGGCGCGGTTGGCAGCGGGATGTCGCTGCCGCCGCCGCTCGACGTCCGCATCGAGGTGTTCGGCCCGACGCGTTTGTCCCGCGGCGGTGTCCTCGTGACACACCCGGACCTTGCCCGTGAACGGGTACGTCAACTCCTCCTTGCATTGGTCGCCCATCGTGAAATTCGGCGAACCCGAATCGGCACCTTGCTTTGGCCCGAGCGCGATGATGCAGCCGTCTCGGCCAATCTCCGCATGACGCTTTCGTATCTCCAAGGTTTACTTGAACCCGACCGCGTGAAGGTTGTAGCCGCTTGGTACCTCCGCCACGACGCTGGCGTGCTGCGCCTCGATGGAGGCCAACATCTGAGCGTGGACGCCTGGGATGCGGAATCGCTGCTCGATCAGGCCGAGACGGCGCGAGCGGACGCAACCCCATCGCTCGAGCTCACGCACCTGCTCGCCGCATTGAGGCTATGGACGGGCGAGTACCTCGAAGACGTTGCAGGCGCGGATTGGGCGGAACCTTTGCGCCAGAGCATCGAACGACGGCTGGTGCGTGCCGCGCTGCGATGCGGCGAGCTTCTCCTGGGCGGAGGCCGCCCCGACGACGTGATCGGAATCGCCGATCGGGTGCTCCGAGCCGAGCCGTGGTCGGAGGCCGCCTATCGGATGAGGGCTCGGGCGCACCTGGCCGGCGGAGATCGCGCGAGCGCGCTGCGAACTCTGACCCTTTGTCGGCGGATGTGCATAGAACTCGGCGTTGAGCCGGAGCGCGAAACCGTCGCATTGGAACGCTCACTCGCGGTCGATTCCTGAGAACGTTCGTCTGACACACGTCCGCTTGCGATTCGCTGACGCGCCTGAGCGCATGCTCCGGTCATGTCGATTCCGATCGCCGCATCGATTCCCCCGGCTGGATCCCACCCGTACCCGGCAACACTTCTCTGTGGAGCGTTGGGGGTCGCAGCGGCAGCCTGTCAGCAGGTGTTGATCGACTATCGGTCCGGCCTCCTCGACGAACGAGAAATCACGCGCGCCCTCGTGCGTTCGGGGGTCGTGATCGCGGCCGACGAGGTGTGGCTTCTCGACACGAACACCGGTCAATGGTGGCGTTACGTCGGGGGCGAACCGACGCTTGCAGCCATTGCCGGATGCACCGACGTGCCTACGACCAGCTCACTAGTAGACGAGGATCAGCCATGACGCAGCGATCAATTCGACGTTTTGCGGTCCGACGGACCGCTCCTCCAGACAGACGCTTTCATCAATGTGGTCGCCCCCACCCTTACCTCTTCCGAGAACTCCAACGGTCGGTCCGGATCATGGTCGTTGTACTACTTGGGACCTTCGGGCTCGTCGGTGTCGAAACTCTGTTCGCGCCGCCGAGTGCTCAAGCCCAGAACGTGTGGTGCACTAAAAAGCAGGTCGCCAGGCTTAAAGAGCGCCTTGCACTGCGCACCCGCGATCAGAAAAAGTCGCTGGAGCAAGAGACTCTGCTCTACAACAGTCTCGACACGTTCGACGGACTTCGGGTCGCAAGTGGCGGTCCGATCGTGCTGTCGAGATCATGGTTGCTCACGCCACCCGTGTCACGTGACGTCGTGATTGTGTTCGATCAGCTCGCGGCGATCGTGAAGCGCGACGTTCCGAACATCGAGCGGGTAACGATCGTAGAAAAGACGGGGCAGGTTACGAGTCCACTTCCCATTTTCACGCTCTTCGATGCAACGGTGTTCACGTCGGCGATCAAAAAAAATGCAGGGTCGCCGGAACGGCTCAGCGTCGCGCTCGCCGAGCTTTCGTCGCGCTCAGCGAGAGCGCGGGCGGCGATCGATCGAGAGATCCGTGATCTCCAAATTGCCACGGCTCAACAAAGCAACGACGTGTACTCTTTGCGGGGTCAGTTGCGTGACTGCGGTGTGCCCTGTGCCGTTACGGTCCAGCAAACGTTGTTGACGGCCGTTTTCTCGACACACAACGCGCCGCGGGTCGCGCGGTTCGCGGAGGTTTGTGCGACGCCGGCGACAGATCCGGTCCCGTCGACAGTGGTTGCGACAACTCCGTCGACGGTTGTGCCGGTGTCGTCGACGGTGGTTCCGACTGGTTTGGTGTTGGAGTCTGTTCGGCCTGCCGCGGGGGTGCTGTGGACGATTAGTGGTGATGGGAAGACGGCGACCTTCACAGGCCCCTTCGGCACTCAGATGAGTGAGTTTCCTGCCCCTGAAGTTGTTCCTGCAGCGGGGGTGACCTTTACGTGGACGTTAACGGCGACTGCGTCAGTGTCGAACCTGGCGACGGAGTGTGAGGTGAAGGGGTCTGGTTTTGTTGCGACTGCGACGCCGGGTTTGCATGCCGCGGCGTTTAGTCCTGCACCTGGCCAGACGAACGTGATGAAAGTTTCGATCACGCTGAAACCGGCGAGTCTGAGTCCGGGCGCAACCGCTCAGTTGTTCGTGGGGTGCTTCTCGAACTACGGCTTCTTCTTCGACTACAAGGCAAAGTGAGAACCGCTATGAGAACCGTTTTTTCACAACGACTGTTGTGCGTTTCGCGTTTGACCGCAGTGGTCGTGTTCGCTCCGCTCGCCTCGCTCGCTGGAAGTGCGTCGGCTCAGTCGGCAACCGATCGGCCGCCGACCGTTAACGCCGTGTCGACAGCCGGTGGGTTCCGTTTTGAACCGACGACGATTTCCGCGTCTCCAGATGGCCAGGTGCGGATTTGTAATCGGAGCAAAGTGTTTTCCCGGATTTTCAGCCTCAGCAAAGGCAACGAATTCGGGGGCCGAAAAGGTGTTCAACTTCCTCCCGGTGCCTGCACCATCATCAGCCTTTCGAATCCCGCAGACGTATCAGCTGACGTGAGCCTGTACGACTACATCCACGCCCGGGCGAAGATAACGGTCACGATCGCATCACACACAGTGTCGTGTCGCAAGTCCCCTACTTCGCAAAAACCGGTCTTCTGCCCTCGCACAGAGTCGATCGCGACATCGACGGTTGCGACAACTCCGTCGACGGTTGTGCCGGTGTCGTCGACGGTGGTTCCGACTGGTTTGGTGTTGGAGTCTGTTCGGCCTGCCGCGGGGGTGCTGTGGACGAT
>JANOWU010000096.1:0-3160 GCA_031418035.1 Acidimicrobiia bacterium | reverse complement strand
CTTCTCGTCCTCTCGGATGAGGCATACGAGCACCTGACCTACGACTCGGTGATTCACACTCCGATTGCGACGCTTCCCGGGATGTTTGAGCGGACGATCACTGTTGGATCTGCCGGGAAGAGCTTCTCCTTCACCGGTTGGAAAGTGGGCTGGGTAACCGGACCAGCGGACCTGGTGCACACCGTGCGGATGGCCAAACAGTTCCTAACCTATGTTTCAGCGGGTCCGTTCCAGTATGCGGTAGCCGAAGGGTTTGCGTTGGGCCGGGAGTATTTCGATGCGTTCGCCGCAGACCTTCAGGGCAAGCGCGATCGTCTCGCCGGAGGTCTGTCGGAGGCAGGCTTCGAGGTGTTCCTTCCGAAGGGCACGTATTTCATCACCACCGATATTCGCGGCATCGGTGAGTCAGACGGCCTCGCATTTTGCCGTTCGCTTCCAGAGCTTTGCGGATTGGTCGCTGTTCCGAACGTCGTGTTCTACGACTCGAAAGAGATCGGCAGCCCGTATGTACGCTTCGCATTTTGCAAGCGACACGAAGTGATCGACCAAGCTATCGAGCGGCTGCGATCAATCTCACTCGTTCGCTGACTATTTCGCAGCCTTAGCGTTCTGCTTCGACAGAATCTCGATCGACGAGGGAGGTCCGGTCTCGTCGTCCTTCCTCTTGTCTCGCGGCCCAACCACGGTTCCCCAGTCCTTTCGAGGCTCGGTAATCCGACACACACCATCAATGACGGTCGCGGCCATGGCGAGTTGCGGTGATGCCAACACAGTTGCGGACTTCTTGACAGCTTCACGGGTCGCTGTCGCGGCGACGTATTCCAACGCAACGCGTTGAACATAGTTCTGTTCCGCATCGTCGATGACGGTCGGGTCGCCGACCAGAACCTTGTCCACCATGTCGAGGTAGGCAAGGTAACTGAACTGCTTGGCGGCGCCGCATCCGATATCGCGCACCCAGTTCTTTTGCAGCGGAAGCGGGGATTTGGGCTCGGCATAACGACTGGCTACCTTCGAAAGGTCGTATCGCCCGGCGACCTGGTCACCGAAGCTCACGTGGTTGTTCAACACCCGCTCGTCGTCAACGAGGTATTGGGCCGCCGCTCGGAGGTTGGGGTCGGCAGACGTTTTGATAACCCGCTCGATGTCGTTGCGGCTGACCTTGCCGTCGCGCTTCTTCGGGTCTGGGTCGTCGAACACTGCGATGTTGGTGGTGAAGACTTGGTAAGCCGCTCGCTGAACCAT
This sequence comes from Acidimicrobiia bacterium, assembly GCA_031418035.1. Lineage (GTDB taxonomy): Bacteria > Actinomycetota > Acidimicrobiia > Acidimicrobiales > JANYDT01 > JANOYY01. Next base: position 1,915 of record JANOWU010000096.1, on the reverse strand, counting down.
GTAGCGGGCGACATCTTTCGCAGTGACCTTTCCGTCGGGAGTTGCGAGAGGCCGGGCGTCGGCCACATCGATGGCCAGCCACACGTCACGGTGCTCGAGCAGCCATGCCGCCGATGCCCGCACTCTCGGGTCTTTCGAGATGAGCGCCGCCGTTTCGATGTCTTTGGCGGAGACGATGCCATCAGACTTCCCGTCGTTGATCGCATCGAATGCCGCGAAGTCCTTGAGAAGATAGAACAGTGCAACGTCGCCGGCTGCGCGTTCCAGGGCGGCGGCATCATAGAGAATCCGATCCGTTGCGACTGATCCCATTTTGACGGAGATGGTGTCGGAGTCGGCTTGTCGCAGAGCGTCGGCAATTGACTTCACAAAACTGTCGATCTCTCGAACCTGGTCGCCGAGGACAGCGAGGCCGACACCACTGTTCCCAACGTTGTACGACGGTTCGCTTGACTGGTTGAATGTCTCGATCGCGTTCCCAACTCGTCGGCCTGCGTACTCGAGATCGTCGCCCATACGTGCACTTAGGGTTGCATACTCGTCCATGTTGTCGAGAACACCCATCACTTTGGTGTGATCGCTCATGCTGCCTTCTTCGTCTGAGAATCGGCCGGATTCTTCGCAGACTCGGCGATGCGGGCCTCCTCGGCGATGCGGGCGCGCTCAGCCGCTCGCGCCTCTTCGGAGCGGCGAGCGTCTTCGGCTCGCTGGCGGGCGGCCTCGGCTTCACGTTGCAGGCGAGCCCGCTCAGCTCGAGCGGCCACTCGACGGTGCTGCTCGGCCGTCGCCTCCCCTTGTCTTGCGACCAACGCGCGCAGCGTCGACTCGAGATCGGACACCACCATTGATGCCACGACCTCCGAGGCGGAGTATCGATCCTCGTACCACTCCCGTGCGGGTCCTTCCCAGGAATGTTTCAGCTCCGCGTGTCGCCGACGTCGGTTGGCGAGCAAACCTTCCGTGTCTGCGATCGTTGCTCGGAGTGCGCCGATCGCGAAGTTTGCCGCTGCGTGATCGAAGCGAACATCGGAGTCGATTTCTGATGCCATGCCACGACGGTACCGAGCGTGTTGCGAGCCGTACAGGGTGCACGTCATTACGCGTGGGTTTGGCGGGTTTGAGCGCGCACTTTCCCCCGGGAAATTCGCCCCCCGGGAAATTCGCCCCTCGAATTCGCCCCGAGTTACTACGTGGGCTTGTAGCAAGGTGACGAAAATCCTACGTTTCGACCGTTTTGCAACCACATATTCGCGGTCACCGAGTTGTGCTGAGGTCGGAAGGGAGGTTTTTCGAACCTTGCTATTTGATGATGCCGTCGTTGCGGAGTTGGGCGAGTGCTGCGTCGTCGTACCCGACACTGCGCAAGACCGACTCCGAGCTCTGGCCAAGTTCGTCGGTTGCCCACTGCGTTTCGTGCACGGTGGTCTCCCAGCGCACGGGCGGCTTTGCCTGCTGGATCTCGCCCGCCGTCGGGTGGTCCCAAACGTGAACCGCCTGGTTATGAAGCACTTGTTCGTCGACGAGCATGTCGTCGATAGTCAGGATGGGAGCGCACGGCACCTCGTGGTCGTGGAGCGCTTGAATTGCCTCTTCGGTGGTCATGGCGAGGAACGAGTTGTTGAGCAGTTCGCCGATCTCGACGAAGTTTTCGGGCTTGATTCGTTCGTTCACATCACGAAAACGTGGCTCGTCCCACCACTCGGGATGGCCCAATGCGCTACAGAGGCCCTGCCATTCCGGTTGGCCGGCGGCGAAGTAGACGAGGTGACCGTCGGACGTCGGTTGCAAACGGTAGATCTGGTAAAGCACTGGCCCCGGAGTGTTCGGACCCCGAAGGCTGTGCGCCATCATGGCGTCGGGCCAGAGGAAATACAGCGAGGAGTCGAGCATCGGGATGACCAGGTGCTGCCCCTGG
>JANOWU010000095.1:0-9303 GCA_031418035.1 Acidimicrobiia bacterium | reverse complement strand
GTTCGGCTCCAGCGATTTTGCGGGTCTTGAGACCGAATTCGACGTTGTCGGCAACCGACAGGTTCGGAAAGAGGCTGTAACTCTGGAACACCATTCCCATGTTTCGCTTGTGCGCGGGTGTGTTCGTGAGATCGTTGCCATTTACACTCACGGTGCCGGTATTCGGTCGCTCGAATCCGGCGGCGATTCGAAGTGCCGTGGTCTTCCCGCAACCGCTCGGCCCGAGCAGGCTGATGAGCTCACCGGGTTTCACGATGAGATCGAGGCCCTCCAGTGCCACGGTCGGTCCGAAGGTTTTTCGGACTCCGGAGAATACGAGCGCGGTCATGAGGCGTCCTCTTTCGGAGCGGAGTTACGTCGCCGAGAACGACGTGCGCTCCTCGGTTTAGTCAGCACACTTAGTACTGCGAAGAGCAGTGTTGTGCCGACGAGGGCCGTGAGCGCCAGTGCCATTCCGCCTTGAGGCTCGCGTCCTTGATACTGAGCCATGAACGCCGGCAGGGTTCGCTTGAGAAGGACGCGTGCCATCGTGTACTCACCGAGGACGACCGCCGCGGTAAGAAACGATGCCGAGATGATCGCACTGCGGATGTTCGGAACGATGGCCCGTCGTAACGTTGTCCCCCAGCCTGCTCCGAGGCTTCGTGAGGCGTCGACCAACGTTTTCACGTCGAGCGCTTTGATCCCGGCATCGAGTGAACGAAATGTGAAGGGCAGGGCCAACACCGTATAGAAGGGAACCAGCGAATAGTTCGAGTTGAGGAACCATCGGGCATGGGGCTTCAGTGGCAGGATGCCGGCGACGAGCGCAATCGGCGGAATCACGTAGGGAAGCACGGTGAGGAACTCGACGAAGGACCGAGCCTTGGGGATGCGGACGTGAACCCACAGCGTCGTGGGAACGAGCAACGCCAGTGTCATGAACACCGTGCCGAGCGCGAGTTTCGCGCTGAGGCGCAATGCGTCTTGGAACTCCTGGTCGCCAAACGCCGTGGTGACACCCTCGAAGGACCACGACTTGAACAGCGTGGACTTCCCAAGGTTGATCATCGGCACGTTCTGAAACGAAAACCGTGCCATCGCCAGGAGAGGCAGCACAAAGAAAAGTCCACAGAGAATGACGACTCCGACGGGTCCGATCCGGCTGATGGCCTGCAATCTGCGTCGGCGCGGTGTCCCTACTGCTGCCATCGTTCCGCTCGCTTTCGAAGTACCCAGTACAGCCCCATGCAGACGGTCATTACGACGATCATCCATGCGGCAAGGGAGAACCCAAGTTGATCTTCATTCGCGCTGACGTCGCCGCGCAGGTAGAAGCTGATTCGCAGCGGCACAATGAGCGACTTCTGGCTGATCGCCGCAGCCGTTGCATAGGCGCTGAAGGAGTTTGCGAACAGGAGTAGAAAGCCGCCGAGGAGCGACGGGAAGAGGACGGGGATGCCGATGCGGCGCCAATAGGTCCACGAGGTTCCACCGAGGTTTGCGCATGCTTCTCGCCACGATGTCTTCAGGCCATCGATCGCCGGAAGTGTGATCAAGACCATCAGTGGAATGTTGAAGTAGCTGTAGACGGTGGTGAGACCCCAGGTGGAATCGAGCGTGAATTTGCCGCCGTAGAGATTGAAGTGGAAGAGGCCGTTGAGGATCTTGGTGAGGAGACCCTGACGTCCGAGCAGTGCGACGAAGGCAAAGGCGAGGGGGACACCACCGAGGTTCGCGGCGACACCGGAGAACGAGGTGATCATCGAACGGAGCCACTTCGGTCGCGTGATCGTGGTGGCTGCGTAGGCAAGGAGCGTGCCGATGATCACGCCGACGAGTGACGTGAGCGCGGACAGCCGCACGGAGAACTTGAAGGCGTCGAGGTTCTGTCCGCTTAACGCATCGCCCAAAGCTTTGAAGCCAAGGTTCCCGTCGTTATCGGTAAGTGCACGTTGGAATACGCTGATCGCGGGAATCACCAAAAAGAGCGCGAGGAACAACAGCAGCGGAACGAGTCCGACGAAGGACCAGTTCCGCTGCCGTGACACCGAACGGGGAACTGCGCCAGTGGCGCGGTTCCCCGTTAAAACAGCCGAATCAGGCGTCGGCAACCTTGGGTCCCCACTCCTTGGCGAGGACGTCCTTCGCTTTGGTGATCTGATCGGGTGTGAGGAACGCAATCTTTGAGATCAGCTCAGCGGGTGGCAGGTTCGCCTTCATGTCCTCGGTGATCTTGCCGGACTTCGCGAGGGCTTCATAACGGGCGGGAATCGCTCCACCGGCGAGGTAGCCAAGCGCACCTTCGTCGGAGAGGATGTGTTCCAGCCAGAGCTTGCCGCAGGCCTGATGGGGCGAGCCCTTCACCAGTCCCTGGGCGTAGAAGCCTCCGTACACGCCATCGCTCGGATAGTTGAGTTCCACCGTCAGTCCGGCCTTGACGAGGTCAGCCTGGATACCCGGAAGGTTGTAGCTCCAGTCGATAGCGATCGGCGTTTCACCGGAAAGCACGGTGGCTTTGGTGACGTCGGTGCCACCGAGGTTTCCGCTCGCCTTGAGGTCGGCGAAGAACTGGATTCCCGGCATGATGTCGTCGGCGCTTCCACCGTTGGCGATCGACGCGGCCATGACCGCAGCGAATGCTGCGCCAGCCTCTCGAGGGTCACCGTTGAGGGCGACGAGACCCTTGTACTCGGGCTTCTTGAGGTCGGCGAACGTTTTCGGGGCCACAGGAACAATCTTCGTGTTCGTGAGAATCGCCATGATGCCGTAGTAGGAACCGACCCAGTTTCCGGCCGAATCCTTCAGGTTGGCGGGAACCTCGCCAGCGCTTGTTGGCGTGTATGGCTCGAACATGCCGGCCGCTGTCATTTCCTGTCCAATTGCTGGGCTGACGTCGACAGAGTCGGGTTGGTCCGCTTGGCCAGCCAGTGTCTTCACCGCTTCCATCTCGTCCTTCGACGAAGCATCAGGGTTCGCGACCGGGTTCTCGACGCCGGGATACTTGCTGCGGAAGCTGGCGAGGATGCCCTTGTAGTTCGCCCATTCATCGGGAAGGGCTATCAGGTTGACCTTGCCCTCTTTGGTGCAATCCGCGGCGAGCGCAGTGAGGTCGGCAGCGGGTGCCGCTCCTCCAGCTGCTTCGGTTGCTACTGCTTCGCTGTCCATCGCTTCGGTTGCTGCTGCTTCGCTGCTGGCCTCGGTTGCGGCGGCCTCGGTTGCGGCTGATTCGGCAGTGGTGTCATTGGAATCGCTCGAACATGCGGCGAATACCAGCGCGGATGCCAGTAGTACCGAAGCGGCTCTTGCTCGTCGTAGTCTCATTTGGTTCCTTCTCTGTGGGGGGTCGAGGTGTGGTGGGGTGTGGTGTGGTCTGGTCTGGTGAGTGGGCGTGCCCGCCTGGTGGTGGGCATGCGGCGAAGACCCCGCCAGCAGAGTAACGATGTATTCTCCTCCATGACGAACAAAACGTGAACGTAGAGGAAACAGACCACAAACTTTGACGGTGCGCGTTCGCCAACTGCAAAGTGTCGCCCTCGCCGGGGCACCATCGCGTTCACCCGATGTGTCGAGAAATCCGTCGAGGAACTTTGGGTGCCGATGGGCCGACGCAGGTGGGTAGGGTGATTGCATAGGAACCATGCGCCGCGTTCGGACCGGTTTCGTGACCCTCGGGATCGCGTTTGGTTTCCTAGGCCACGTCGCGGGCGTGCTTGCGTTCTGGCGAACGAGGCAACTCAACGCGCTCGATGAAGTCGTCGTTGTTGCCGATGTCTATGTCGGTGTTGTTATCCGCCATCGCGAGTGGTTGCTTCGCGTCGTCGCACCCGTGTTTGGACTCCTCGTCAGTGCTCGGGGATGGGCGGTCCGGGAAGAATTTCCGGTCCGTGTTCCACTACGGCTGTTGAAGCTCTCGTGGGGCATGATCGCGGTAGGAGTCGCGCTCACGTTCGCGCATGGGTCGGGCCTCCCGGAGAGCGACGGCTGGTTTGGATTCGCACCCGCCGAAGGTCCCACGTACACGCCGGAGTCCAAAGACGCACTCCCGTCGATCTTTTGGATTTGGGGCGGCCGCTTCGTCGTTGCCGGTGTGGTCGTTTTAGTGGCCGCTCTCGGCGCCGATGGAATGGCCCGTCGGCACCGACTCGTGAAGGCTGTCTCCGTTGCGTCGGCTTTGGTCGTCGCCTCGTTTATTGTCGCCCAGGGATTGTGGGACCCGTTCGCTTTGAATCCATATGTGTACCTATTTATTGGGTTGAGCTCCGGCGTGGCAGCCGTCTGCTTGCATATGAATCAGCGGGTCAGCTCGCGCCGGTCTCGGAGTTCGGGAGCACCGTCCGACTCGAACGCGGCCCCGTAAATCGGGAGCGTCCGGCGACTCGAACGCGGCCCCGTGAATCGGGAGCGTCCGGCGACTTGACCCACTAGGGTGCCTCACGTGCTTCGTGTCCACGATGTTCACAAACGGTACGGCGACATCACGGCGTTGCAGGGGGCATCCTTCGACGTCGCGGCGGGGACCATTGTTTCTCTTCTCGGGCGCAACGGCGCGGGAAAAAGCACCCTGCTTTCCATCGTCGCCGGTTTGGTGAAGGCCGATACCGGCTCGGTCACCGTGGACGGCGTCGACGTTCTTGCTGACCCCCGACGGGCCACCGGACTGGTCGGGATCGCACCGCAGTACACGGGGATCTATCCGCCCCTTTCGGTGCGTGAGAACCTCGAGTTCTTCGGTGAGCTGAGCGGACTGTCACGCTCGGATCGTCGTACGCGCGCCGGATCGGTCGCTGAACAACTCGGGCTGAGTGCGTTGCTCGATCGAAAGGCCATGACGCTCTCAGGAGGCGAGGCGCGCCGGCTCCACACCGGGTGCGCGCTGATGCATCGACCGAAGGTACTGATGCTCGACGAACCAACGGTCGGTGCCGACGTGACAACCCGCGTGCAACTGATCGATGCGGTCCGTCAACTCGCCGCAGAAGGTGCGGCGATCGTGTACACAACGCACTACCTTCCGGAGGTCGAGGCGCTCGACGCGTCGATCGTGATCATCGAAAACGGTCGGGTTCTCACGTCGGGCTCACGCACCGAGCTCCTCGACGCGCACCGGGCCACCGACCTCGAGGTGCGCACGCTCGCCCCGCTCACCGCCGAACTCGTGGCCTCCCTCGGCGCGGTCGAGGGTACTGCCCTCTGTTACCGAATTCCCGATGTCGCCCTGGCCGACGCCGTGGCGCAACTCGCTTCGGCGGGGATCGGCGTGGAGTCGGCGCAGGCCCGCAAACCCGATCTCGAATCGGTGTTCCTCGCCCTGACCGGATCATCGCTTGTGGAGGAGGCAACGTGACCGCGATCGTCGCCGTCGTACGGCAGCAGCTGCGGATCATCCGACGCGATCCGTGGTTCCTCTTCATCATGTTTGCGATGCCCCTGGTCGTCATGCCGCTCTTCAAACGCACGATGGGTTTGTCACTTCAGGCGAGTGGCTATGCCGGAGCGAGTGGAGCGGAGCAGGTTGTACCCGGTCAGATTGTGATGTTCGGATTTTTCGTCGGAGGCTCGGCGGGCTTTTGTTTGTTCCGCGAACATGGTTGGCGGACCTGGGACCGCCTGCGCGCATCGTCGGCGTCGTCACGCTCACTCCTGATCGGCTTCATGATCCCCTGGGTTCTGATCCTCACGGTCTTCCAGATCGCGTTGTTGACGGTGGGCGGGCTGTCGCTCGGTCTGCGTCTCAACGGTGGATCGCCGCTCGCCGAACTCGCAGTGATTCTTGGATACTCGCTGTGCGTCGTCGCACTCATCATGTTGGTGTGTTCGACATTGCGCACGGTAAATCAGGTGAATGCCTTCCAAAACGTGGGGGCAATGGCCTTCGCCGGCCTCGGCGGAGCGCTTGTTCCCCTGTCCCAGCTGCCGGGCTGGGCCCAGGCGGTGGGGCCATTCACGCCCGCATACTGGGCGATGCGCGGCCACCGGGCTGTCTTCCTCGAAGCCGGCGGCCTCGGTGACGTCCTGCTGCCGGTAAGTGTGCTTATTGTTTCCGCGGCACTGATGATGGTTCTGGCGACGGTGCGTTTCCGCGTCGACGAAACCAAGCAGTTCTTCGCGTAGCGCCCGTACACTGCCATCCACCCGCGGATCGCTCGGTAGTGTGATCGGTCGTGTCGCCGACGAATCCGCCATCGCCCGGCCTCGCCCCTGTGGTGATGGTGCAGGGGTGTACCTCCGACGCCGGGAAGTCACTGCTCACGGCGGCACTGTGTCGGTCCTTCGCCAACAGGGGCGTGCGTGTTGCACCCTTCAAAGCGCAGAACATGTCGAACAACGCGGCCGTGTGCGTCGATGGATCCGAGATCGGCAGGGCGCAATATCTCCAGGCCTTGGCCGCCCGCGTCGTGCCGAACGTGCGCATGAACCCGATCCTGCTCAAGCCCGTGGCCGACACTGCGTCGAGTGTGATCATGATGGGGCGACCGGCACCACATCTCACCACTATTGGCTGGGGCGAACGGCGGGCCCACACGTGGCCCGTCGTGTGCGACGCGCTGCGCTCACTGCGTGAGGAGTACGAATTGGTGATGGTGGAGGGCGCCGGCAGCCCGGCCGAAGTGAACCTCCGGGCCAGCGACATCGTGAACATGGCCGTCGCACTCGAAGCGAACGCACACGTCTATCTCGTCGCCGACATCGACCGTGGCGGCGCGTTCGCGCACCTGCTCGGCACCGTCGAATGCCTTTCGGCACCGGAGCGAGCACTCGTGCAGGGTTTCGTGCTCAACAAGTTTCGGGGCGACGCTGCACTGCTGGCACCCGCGCCGCAGTGGCTGTTGGAACGATCGGGTATCGCAACGGTCGCCGTGGTCCCGTGGCTGCGTCATCGGGTTCCCGACGAGGACCGGCTCCTCCTGCACAACGAGGACAGCACCGACGTGGCACACGCCAAGAAACGAATCGCCGTCATCGCCTACCCGTGGGCGTCGAACTTCGACGAGTTCGAAGGGCTTGCTGCAGTGCCCGAAGTCTCCGTGGAGATCGTGCGTGACCGTATTGATCTGTGCGCATATGATGCCGTGGTTCTCCCGGGGAGTCGCAACACGGTCGCTTCGCTCAGCTGGCTCCGCACGTGCGGACTTGCCGCGGAAGTCGCAGCCGCGTCGCGAGCCGGGGTGTACACACTGGGCATCTGTGGCGGCATGCAGATGCTCGGCAATCACATCCGTGACCCCCTGGGGCTGGAATCGGGTGGCGACGTCGACGGACTGGGCCTGCTCGATCTCGACACCGTGCTCACCGAATCGAAAACGACCCGCCAAATCGCCGTCACGATCAGCGACACCCACGAAGTTGTCGACGGATACGAGATTCATCATGGCGTCACAACCGCAGGCACCCGTGTCGTCCCGGAACTCGATGATGGCCTCGGTTGGTCGGCGGGCAACGTCACGGGAATCTACGTCCACGGACTACTCGATACCGAGCACTACCTACGCCGATTTCTCCAGCGCATCGGCGTCGAACCCGCCAGCCAGGGTGACCGCGCCGCGGCCCTCGATGCCGAGTTCAACGCCCTGGCCCGCGCCGTCGACGACACCGGCTGGACGACCCACATCGAAGCGCTGCTCGCGAACCCCGCCCGACAGAGTTGATCGCGGGCCCTGGGTAGTTGCTAGCATGACCCCAACCGATTGTGTCAGCGAAGCCGGTTCGAATCCGGCGCTGTCCCGCAACTGTATTTCGACGCCGCCACGAGAGTGGTGGTGCCGAAGAGCCAGGTCGCCTGCCACGGTCGGATTGCGTAACGGATTCTCGAGGAAGGGACCGTTCGTCTTGCAGGCGCCGTGTCGAAACGTTGCCTGTCAGTCGAGCCCTTGATTTTCTCGACAGACAGGAGACCCAACATGAAACGACCAATCACCCGCCGCACCCTCGCCATCGTTGTCGGCGTGGCCTCGCTCGCATCGGCAACGCTGGCTCTGACGAGCCCGGCCAATGCGGCATCCAAGAAGAAAACGACCAAATCCACCAAGGGCTTCCCGGTCACGGTCAAAGACAGCCGAGGTCCGGTGAAGATCTCGAAGAAGCCGGTCCGCATCGTGTCGCTATCGGCTTCCGCCACGGAATCGCTGTTTGCCGTCGGTGCGGGTAAGCAGGTCGTCGCCGTCGACGACCAGTCGACCTATCCAGCCGAAGCTCCGAAGACCAAGCTCTCCGGCTTCACCCCGAACCTCGAAGCGATCGTCGGATACAAGCCCGACCTGGTGCTGATTTCCAACGACACGAAGGACCTCGCTGCGGGTCTAACCAAGCTCAGGGTGCCGGTACTGCTGCTCCCCGCCGCCAATACCATCGACGATGCCTACAGCCAGATCGAAGTGATCGGTGCCGCCACCGGTCACCTGGCCGACTCGGCGATTCTGGTAAGTCGTATGCGCGCAGATATTGCCAAGTTGACCGAGAAGGTCGCGAAGCGGGCGAAACCCGTCACCTTTTACCATGAGCTCGACGACACCTTTTACAGCGTGACGTCGAAGACGTTTATCGGCAGCATCTACACACTGGCCGGCCTGACCAACATTGCCGACGCCGCCGACAAGGACTCCGGTGGCTACCCACAGCTCACCAACGAATACATCATTGCGCAGAACCCCGACCTCATCTTCCTGGCCGACACGAAGTGCTGCAAGCAAAGCGCGCAGACGGTTGCGGCTCGACCGGGCTGGGGCGAACTCAACGCCGTGAAGAAGAGCCAGGTCATTGCCCTCGACGACGACATTGCCTCGCGATGGGGCCCGCGCATCGTCGACCAGTTCCGGACCATCGTCGAAGCCACCTCCAAGGTGGCTGTGTGACCGATGAGACCACCGACGTGACTCCAGCGGACGTTCCGCTGGAGTCACCGGTGCGGGCAGAACTTCGACGCGTCCCGTCGTTGGTGATCGTGAACACCGGCGACGGGAAAGGGAAGTCGAGTTCGGCCTTTGGCGTGATGCTTCGCGCTGTTGCGCGAGGGTGGAACGTCGCGGTGATTCAATACCTCAAATCGGGAAAGTGGAATACCGGGGAAGAGAAGATCGGACGCCAGATAGGTGTCGATTGGTGGGCCATCGGTGACGGGTTCACCTGGGACTCGAAGGATCTCGACGAGACCGAAGCAATAGCTCGAGAGGCATGGCAGGCTTCGAAAGCGCGCATACAAGCGGGCGAACACCAGTTGGTCATCCTCGACGAGATCACCTACCCCATGAACTGGGGGTGGATTTCCCGCGACGAGGTGATCGCGACGATCCGCGATCGTCCGGAGATCGTGAACGTGATCGCCAC
>JANOWU010000094.1:0-5766 GCA_031418035.1 Acidimicrobiia bacterium | reverse complement strand
TGACTGCGTGACTACGAGCGTGTGGTTGAGTGCGGACGGAACCCCGTTCGATGTGGGTACACCGACGTCAGAGGTTCCGGCACGCAATCGTCGTGCGGTCATGGTGCGCGATCAGTCGTGTCGGTTCCCGGGGTGTGACCGCCCCGCTCGGTGGACTGATGTTCATCACATCAAAGAACGCGCCAACAAAGGCACGCATGAGCTCGCGAACCTCTGCGCGCTTTGCAAATTCCATCACCGCTACGTGCACAAGCACAGGCTCAAGATCTTGTGGGACCGCGATCACGCGAGCCTGATCTTCGAGTGGCCCAACGGTCGCACGGCAAACAGCCCACCTCCACCGCAAGTCTTGTTTGTCCGGTAGTCGGGCCAGTATCGGCTTCGCTTTGCGAGGCGATACTGGTCCGCGTGCACAGGCCTCAGTTCCGGTAGCGCCAATCGATGGCGAGGACGGGGTCTGTGCGTTTGTCGCGTCTTCCGAGGAGGTAGTAGCCGGTTTGTTGTCGGGTGTCGGTCTTGGTCTGCAAGATCTTGTGGTGGAAGTCTGTGCCTTGGATGATGCCGTCCATGTACCAGCTTCGCCCGTTCGATGTTTCATTGTCCGTGATCGTCCCGAAATCCAACGGTTTTGGCATGCCTGGGGGATCCGGGAACTGCTCGAGATTCGTGTCGGGCAACGGGGCGGGGTGGCCTGCGTTGGAGACACAGAAAAATCGGAGGTGTTGCTCCGTCCGAGCCCACACGGTCTTGAAATAGGCGTAGGACCCGTCGGATTGTGGCTCCGCGCGAACGTAGAGCCCGTCACCGAGATCGACGTATCCATTGTCTGGCCACCAGTCGACAACAAGTTGCTTCACGTCAAAATTGATGGTGAACGTGTCACCCGATTTGAGCCATCGGGTGTCCCATTTGTTGTTCGTGCTCAGGATCATTCTCATCGATGTTACAAATCACGTTGATGCTGAGTAGCAATTCCCGTTGACCGTGTGTCCCTTGTTGAGTCATGCTCCCCAGCGCAACGGATCGCATAAGGTCGAGTGGTGCCCGAAGGCGATACCATTTTCCGAGCGGCTAGCAATCTGCGGACCTGGATCGGCGGGCGTGTCGTCACGGCCGCCCGGTCCAAGGCGCCCATCGGCATCGAGCGCCTTGTCGGACGCACGATCGAACGCGTCGAGCCCAACGGCAAGCACCTGCTCATGCATTTCGTGAGACCCGACGCCGAGCAAGCCCTGGTGCTCCAAACCCACATGCGAATGTCGGGCTCGTGGCACGTGTACGAAACCGGCGCTGCCTGGAAGCGTCCCCGACACCAGGCGACGCTGGTGGTGGAAGCCGGCGAACGAGTAGCCGTGGGCTTCAACATCCCGATCGTGTCGCTGGACTTTGAGACCTGGATGCGTTCGACGCCATCGCTGCGGCTCCTCGGCTCCGACATCCTGTCGTCGACATTCGACCTCGACGACGTTGTTCGTCGCCTTGCGACGCAACCCGACGAACGGGCGATTGGGGAGATCTTGCTCGACCAAACCATCGTCGCCGGAATCGGCAACATCTACCGATGTGAATCACTGTTCTTGTGCCGCCACAACCCCTGGAAGGCAATACGTACACTTACTGAGTTGCAGCGTCGGGATCTGATCATGGCCGCGCAAACGCTCATGCGGGCGAACCTCGGCGCCGACGTCGGCCGTGACTTCGGGCAGGGTCAGAACAAATCAAATGTGTACAGACGAACCGGGCGGCCATGCCACGTGTGTTCCACGCCGATCGAGTCACAAGTGCAGGGGACCCAGGCCCGCCGAGCGTATTGGTGCCCGACCTGCCAGCCGTAGGAAAGCGTTCTTGGTCACTTTGTCGCTCCGGGAGCGACTTTGTGACCACCTTCGCGGGTGCCGGCGAGGCGGTAGTACCCTCGTTCCCGTGAGTTTTGACCAGCAGACCATGCACACCATGCAGACCATGCCGATCCCGCAGTCGGAGCCGTTTACCCTTCGGACCCTGGAGGAGATCGAGGGCATCATGTCGGGCGTCGCCCGGTCCATCGAAGCCCTCGACGCCGGCACCTATGGCCTCTGTGAGCACTGTGCCACCCCGATCGCCAAACAGGCACTGGTCGATAACCCGCTCGCCGTCCGATGCGATGCCCACATCGTCCAGGAACGCCCAGCCCTGTTTGCCGACGACACGGACCTCGTCAGCGAAGAGAGCGAAGAGACTGAAGCGATCGACCCGTCCTGACCGGCCCGGCCGCCGGAATTGTCGCGGTCCCTGCTACCTGTGGTGAGCTGAGCTGATGGATTACGAAACACTGGTGCACGAACGGCGCAGCATTCGGGGATACAAGCCGGATCCGGTTCCGCGGGAGCTGATCAGCGAGATCATCGATATCGCGAAGCGCGCGCCGTCGTCGATGAACACTCAGCCGTGGCACTTCCACGCCATCACCGGCGAGCCGCTTGAGCGAATTCGGCACGGGAACACCGAGCGAATGATGGCCGGCGCACGGGTCGATCGCGAGATCAAGATGGCCGACCACGGATACCAGGGCGTGCATCGCGACCGTCAGGTGGAGATCGCCGTGCAGCTCTTCGAAGCCATGGGCATCGAACGCAACGACAAGGAGCGTCGCCAGGATTGGGTGATGCGCGGCTTTCGCCAATTCGACGCTCCAGTGTCCATCGTCGTCACGCTCGACCGTGCCTTGGAACACGATACGGTCGCCCACTTCGATCTCGGCGCGGCCACCTATGGCCTCGTGTTGGCGGCGTGGTCAAAGGGCCTCGGCTCCGTGATCAACGGTCAGGGCATCATGCAGTCATCAGTCGTACGTGAACATGCGAATATCCCCGAAGACGAAGTGATCATGACGTGTGTCGCGATGGGCTTTCCGAACGAGGAGTTCGTCGCCAACGACGTCAAGTCACGGCGCGCTCCGAACGAGAAGGTTGTCTCGTTCGTCGGATTCGACTAAGCCTCGAACGGTACGTGCACTTACGGACGTCCGGCGTGCCCGACGCCTACCGTCGTGGTGAGCAGCACCGCTTCGTGCGATGCGGAGCGATTCTTCGGTGACGAATCGGGAGCGCAGCACATCAGAAGCGTTCGGCCATCCTCGCCGCCGAGCGCGCACGCAAACACACCCAGGCCTGTCGGCATCGCAACACGATCCACGATCGTTCCTTCCGGGGAGATCCGTACGACGCGTCCCCCTCGCGCGTCGGCGCACCACACGTGACCCTCGGCGTCGAGCGTGCACCCGTCGGGCCACACCGTCGCATCGTCACCCGACGTCGACCCGAACTGCGCCCAGACCCGGCGATCCGTGAGTGTGCCGTCGGGAGCGATCGTAAATGCGGTGTAGCGACGGCCCATCGTTTCCCCGACGAGGAGCGTCGTGTCGTCTTGGAGGATGACGCAGCCGTTCGGGAAGTCAAACCCTTCGGCGGCGACGCACGACGAGCCGTCGGGGTCGACACGCACCAGATTCGCCGGCGCGGGCGGCGCGCCGTTCATGAAATCGAACCCGAAGTTTCCGGCGTAGATGTGGCCCGAAACGTCGACGATCAGGTCGTTGACCCACCCACCGCAGTGCTCGGAGATGTCGGCCAGGACCGACAACTCGCCACCCGCGAAGCGGAGAATTTTTTGATCGGTCATCGACGAAATCACGAGCGACCCATCAGGCAACCACCCGAGCCCCGACGGTTGGGCGTCGACGGTCACCACCAACGACTCCGTGCCGTCGGGCGTCACGCGGATGACGCGGTGTCGGTAGAAGTCCGATACCCACCACGCGCCCTCGTGCCACCGGGGGCCCTCGAAGAAACTGCCACCGGTGAGCAACGTCGCAAGGGATCGATCAGCCATGTCGGGACCCTACAACGGCAACCTCTCCGAAGCACGTTTCCCATGGTGTTCCCACGCTGCTTCGCCTGTTTCGTTCGCGTGTGTGCGCCGTCCCGTCCGAGCTTGTGGTGCGTTTGGGTAGCTTGTGGTGCGTTCGGGCTGCCCAAACGCACCACAAGGGTGGCAAACGCACCACAAGCCTCGAAGGCGGGCGCACCCGCCGCGGGCGCGTATGCGGCCACTGGCGCACGCAAGCGTCGCTATGCGCGCTCACCCGTGCGACGCGATGACCAGAACGCCCCTGCACCAAGGGCGATGCACAGCGGCGAGTAGAGCGCGAGATTTGCTCGACGAAACGCCGCCGTTTCGTCGAGAAGGCCGAGCGTCGACACCACCATTCCGCCCAGCCCGCGCACCAGCAACACGGACCCGACGGTCTTGGTCCCGAGATGCGACAGCGCAAACGTCTTCGGATCGACCACACGGCTACGCATCGTCATCAGTGCTGATGCCGTGCCGAGCAGACCCGCGACGACGTAACACGCGCCCGGCGACGGGAACGTGGAACCACCAACGACCCGTTCTGCGAGCGAGCGGGTGTCGGTTCCAGGCCACGTCGTGACGCCTGCGCCCCACAGCACATGCATGACGCCGATCCCGGCCACGGCCGATGCCACGAGGTCCCCGACGGCGCGTTGGCCCCGGGGAGTCACCTTCGGCGGCTGCCGTACGAGGTTCAGTCCGTGTCGGAGTATGCGGACGTAGAGCGACAGCGGACGCTTCTCGAGCCGTTCACCGTCAACTTCGCGAGCGGCGTTATCGAGACCGTCCTCCACGAGTGCGTCGTGCAACGGGCGAACGACGAGCGGCCACCCGAGCTTCATCGCACCGAGGCTCTCACCTTCCAACACGTGCCGAAGCACGCACCCGCCGTCGGCGGTGTTCTCCAGTTCGAAACTATGCGTGCCCCGGAGCCCGATGGTCTCGTCAAAGCGGAAGATCACGCTGTGGCCGTCGACGCCTTCCACCGTGTATCGGACGAACCCGTGACCACCGGTCGATCCTGGCGTGACGCCGTTCGACAACTTCATGGCCGGCCAGCGATCTCGTGGCCAGACGCGATCGTTGTCCGACGCCAACTCACGGAGCAGCGGGGCAACGTCGGCCGCGCGTGCTCGGAGTCGACGCTCGTGCACATTCCTGATCATCGGATCTCCTGTACCAACCATACGGTGGCGTATGGTTGCAACTGTACGGTACCGTATGTTGTGCCGAAACGGGAAGTGGAAAAGTCTGTGACGTCGGCCACCCGACTCAGCAAAGACGATTGGATCGCTGCCGCTATCGACGCGATCGAACACGGAGGCATTGCCGCAATAGCGGTCGAGCCCTTGGCCGCGGGGCTCGGCACCACCAAGGGGAGCTTCTACTGGCACTTCACGAACCGAGACGAACTCATTGCCGCAACGATGCAACGCTGGGAGGAGTTGGCCACGGGTGCGGTGATTGCCAGCGTTAGTGAGGTGGCCGATCCGATGGATCGATTGCGTCAACTCCTTCGGGTCGTGTTCGGACACGCGCGCGAGGATCGCATCGAGGCCCGGATCGTGCTGGCCCCGTTCGACGTCCGGGTCAGCCCCACCGTCGAGCGGGTAACAGCGCTGCGCATCGAGTTTCTGACGTCGCTCTTCCGGGGTCTGGGCTTCGGGCGCGCCACCGCGGCCAAACGGGCGCGAATCGCATATGCCGCATACCTGGGCCACCTGCGTCTCCTGCTCGATACGACGCAGACCTCGGCCGACGCGCCCACCACGACCCGTACGTCGACGTCGGCCACGCGCGCCTATGCCGAGGAACTACTCCGGGTGCTGACGTCGCCCGCCTAAGCGACTGAGCGGACCAGCGGACCAGCGGACC
>JANOWU010000093.1:0-2899 GCA_031418035.1 Acidimicrobiia bacterium | reverse complement strand
GTGTGTTCGTGGTCTTTCGAGATCCCGCGATCGACTACCGCCTGATTGCTGTTGGCGCATTGCTCCCGGACCCGATCGACGCGGTGATTCGCCGCGGTACCGGTCCGGCCCATTCCGTCGTGACCGCAGTGGGATTGTTGTTCGCCGTCATGCTGCTCACCATCGGGAGGCGAAACATACGGCGTCGTGCGTTGGCGATCCCCATCGGTGTGTTCGCACATCTGGTGCTCGACAATGCCTGGTCGACGACGGCGACGTTTTGGTGGCCGCTCGCCGGTCACGTCGGCGAGCGCGAGCTCCCGTTCATCGCCCGGGGATTCGGAGTTGTGGCCGTTCAGGAACTGATTGGACTCGTTGTTGCGGCGTGGCTGTACCGCACGTTTCGTTTGTCGGACCTGACCCTGCGCAAGCAGTTCCTGTCGACGGGTCGCATTCGTCGAGATCTTCGCTGACCGATTTCACGTCGCCACCCCGAGCGTCCGGTGCCGCTATCGTCACGGGCGTCGGTAGGGTTGCGGCATGGAATCAGCACCAATTCGACGTGTCGCCGTCTATTGCGGATCGTCGTCGGGTACCAATCCATCGTTCGTGAACGCCGCCACGGCCACGGGACGAGAGCTCGCCCGCCGTGGTTTGGAGCTCGTGTACGGAGGCGGGCGAGTCGGCCTCATGGGTGCCGTGGCGAACGCCGCATTGAAAGCGGGTGGGACGGTTCACGGGGTCATCACGACAGCCTTGTTAAACGCTGAAGTGGGTCACGGTGAGCTGACGACGTTGGAAGTGCTCGCCACGATGCACGATCGCAAGGCGCGAATGGCCGAACTCGCTGATGCGTTCCTCGCCCTGCCCGGTGGCTTTGGCACCTTCGACGAGTTGTTCGAAGTGTTGACCTGGACCCAACTGGGGATTCACCACAAACCGATCGCGCTCCTCAACGTCGACGGCTACTGGGACTTCCTGCTCCAACACGTCGAGCACGCCACGAACGTCGGGTTCGTGCACCCGCACCACGGAGAGCTGCTGCGCCAGGGCGTCACAGCCTACGACGCGCTCGAACAGCTTCTTCTGCCACTCCCGCCGCCGTCACCCAAGTGGCGGTGACGACGAGATCGCCCTCGTGAGTTCGGTCTTGACGACCTTGCCGAGTGCGTTGCGGGGAAACTCTTCGACGAACACGATTCGCCGTGGACGTTGATAGCCGGCGAGGTGCGTCGAACAGAAGGCAAGCACATCTTCGCCAGTAATGGTGTGGCCATCACGGACCACGACGCACGCCGTCACGGTTTCGCCCCACTCCGCCGATGGCTCACCGATCACTGATGCATCAGCGATGGCGGGGTGGGCCCGTAACACGTCCTCGACGTCGCGTGGATAGACGTTGTATCCGCCGCTGATGATGAGGTCTTTCGAGCGGCCCACGATCGTGACGTATCCATCGGCGTCGAAGCGGCCGAGATCGCCGCTGCGGAACCACCCGTCATCAGTAAGGGCCTCCTCATTGGCGTCGGGTCGATTCCAGTACCCTCCGAACACGTTCGGTCCACGCAACACGATCTCGCCGACGCCATCGTCGCCCTGATGGTCGAGTCGAACTTCGACGCCGGGCAACGCGAGGCCGACGGAGCCGGGTTTGCGTTCGCCGTTGAGGGGATTGGAAATGTTCATCACCGTTTCGGTCATTCCATATCGTTCGACGATCTCTTGACCGGCACGATCGCGTAGGCCCTCCCACACTTCGGGGCTCAACGCCGCGGAGCCGGAAACGCAAAGCCGTAGTTCGGCCATCTCCGCCACGCGGGGCGAATCGAGGAGCCGTACCCACATCGTTGGAACACCGAACAGCATCGTGGCCGTTTCGCGGTGCGCTGCATCGAGAACTGCGTCGGGCGAGAACTTCGCAACGATCACCGCACTCGCTCCCGCCACGAGGGTGCCGTGCACGCCGACGCCGAGACCATGCATGTGAAAAAGCGGAAGGCAGAGAACAAGGCGATCCCTCGGTGTCCACTGCCACGCAATCGTCAGTGCCTTGGCGCTGGAGAGGAGGTTGCCATGGGTGAGCAGGGCGCCTTTCGGTTTCCCGGTGGTTCCAGACGTGAAGACGAGCAGAGCGGGGTCCTCGGCGCGCAGATTGTCTGCGCGCCTATTGGTTGAGGACCGATGAACGGCAGTGTCGTTCGAGATCACCACGACCGGCTTTGCGGTCGTCACGACCTGCTCTGCGGTGACGACGTCAACAGGGCAATTCGGGAACCTCGAAGGATCATCGAGGACGACGAGTCGGGGGGTTGCTTCCGCAGCAATGTTTGCCAACTCGGCCGCGGTGAACGTCGTGTTCACGGGCACCACGACCAACCCTGCGGACAGCGCCGCGAGGTGGACGACGATCAGCCCAACGCTCGGAAGGCACGACATCAGGACCCGATCACCGACCGCGAGTCCTCGTCCCTCCAGAGAGGAAGCGACCCGGGTCACCTGACGATGGAGTTCCGATGCCGTTATCCAGATGCCACCATCTTCGGAGAACACCAGGTGGTCCGGGTCGGATCGAACCCACCCTTCCCACGCGCCGATGAGCGTTTGGTCGACCAGCAAATCAGCAGGAGAGCCGTCGAACCCGTGAATGTGCCAAGCCTTGCGAGTCGTGTCGTCGATGGTGCTCATGCTCTCATTTTCACTCGTCGAGATCTCCGCGCAGGGACGCCTTCGCTGGCCTCAATCGTGGTCGAAAAGGTGATAGCTACGGTCGTGCCAGGGTGCGCATCGGCGATGTGCAGGGAACCGCCGAGTCGTTGGGCCCGAGTCTCGAGACTCGTCAGGCCTCGGCCGCCGGCGCGGGCCGACCCGCTTGCCGACATACCGACACCAAAATCACGAACGAGGACCTCATAGACATCGG
>JANOWU010000092.1:0-15532 GCA_031418035.1 Acidimicrobiia bacterium | reverse complement strand
GTTTTCGATGATCCCGTTGTGCACCAGCGAGAGATCGCCCGTGTGGTCGAGGTGGGGGTGTGCATTGTGGTCGACGGGCTTGCCGTGCGTGGCCCAACGGGTGTGGCCTATCCCTGCGACGGGCGTCGTGGGCGCATCACCGACGACATCGATCAATGCCTGCAGCTTTCCAGCCCTCTTCTCCAACCAGAGACCGGATTCGGGCATTTGCAGCACCACACCAGCGGAGTCGTACCCGCGGTACTCGAGCCGTGAAAGGCCATTGAGCAGCACGGGAAGCGCTGGTTTGGATCCGGTGTAGGCAACTATTCCGCACATATCTTCAGATCTTCGGAAGATAGACGGAAGTAGTTAAGGAATCTCCCCCGACGTCGGGCGTGAAATCGTGCCCAACAAAGGTCGTGGAGGATCAGCCTTTCTTGGCGGCCCAGCGCTCGCGGGCGAGCCGGGAGCGTTCGATGAGGAGACCGGGAACAGGTCCTACATTGGCAAAACCGCTGGTCCCACCCGCATCCCCACCGCTTTCGCCGGTCGGGTCCGCAATCGTGGCGAGGGCAGCGACCGGTGCATCGTTGCGGCGCTCCCATTCCTGCGCCGACATCAACTTGTCGCGATGAATCGTGCCGACCCGCTCGCCGTTGTCGAACCAGACCCAGTACCGGATCCAACTCAAACCCTGCACCTGGATGACGCTGCCGCCCGTGCCGACGGGCACCCGCGGGAGGTCGACAGCTGCGGTCACTCGGTCTTTCGTCGTGAACGGTTGCTTTGTAGCGGTCGGCATGGGCTGACACGTTAGTGGAGACGACTACGCCGACAGCACCCAGATCCGTATTGAGCGACATGGCGACCGGCGTTGCTCGAAACGCCTCTCATCCAACGTGGCGATCCAAAAGTGCCGACCAAAGCGCCGGATCCCTGTGCAGGGCCCGAGGGCGCCGGTTACTTTGGTCACATGGCCGCGAAACCACTATGCACAGCAGACATCATCCGACGATGGGCGAGCGAAACGCCCGATGCCACCTCCATGGTGTTCGAAGGCAATGTGACCACCTGGGGTCAACTCGACGCCCGCTCGAGCAGGGTTGCCAACGCGCTGAAGGAAGCGGGCGTCGGCAACCAGGAACGAGTCGTGTTCCTCGACAAGAACGGGCCCACCTATTTCGAGGTGGCCTTCGGCGTCGCGAAGCTCAACGCCGTCCTGGTTGCGGCAAACTGGCGTCTCGCCGCGCCTGAACTCGTCTATACGATCAACGACGCCACTGCGAAGGTCGTCATCGTCGGACCGGACTTCATCCCCGTCATCGAAGAGATTGCGTCGCAGCTCACGACAGTGCTCAAGATCGTCGTCGTTGGCGATCACCCCAAGTGGGAGTCGTACGAGGACTTCGTGGCCGGGGCATCGGCCACGGACCCCGGAACCGGGTCCGCGCTCACCGACGTTTCCATGCAGCTCTACACGAGCGGCACCACCGGGCTGCCGAAGGGCGTCATGTTGATGAACTCCAACATGTTCACCCTCTACGAAGAGGTCGCGACGTACTGGAACTTCGATCAGGCGTCGATAAACCTCGTTGCCATGCCGCTGTTTCACATCGGTGGATGCGGCTGGGCGATGGTCGGCATGTATTTCGGTGGTCAGTCGATCATCGTCCGTGAGTTCGTCCCGAACGTCGTCTTGGACCTCATGGTGCAACACCGCACGACGAACGCCCTCTTCGTCCCCGCGATGCTGCAATTCCTCTCCATGGTTCCGGGTGCCAGCGACCGCGATTACACGTCGATGCGCAGCATCACCTATGGGGCGGCACCGATCACCAACGAGACGCTCATCGCCGCGATGAACACCTTCAAGTGTCCGTTCATCCAGGTCTACGGAATGACCGAGACCACGGGCGCCGTCACCCAACTCGATGCCAAGGACCACGACCCCTCCGGCCCACGGGCGCACCTGCTGCGCTCGGCGGGTCGGCCGTACCCGTGGGTCGAGGTTCGAATCGTCGACATGGAGACGGGCGCTGACTGTACGGGCGGGGAGGTCGGCGAAGTGTGGACGCGTTCGCGTCAGAACATGCTCGGATACTGGAACAAGCCGGAAGAGACGCTCAAGACGATCGTCGACGAGGGGTGGCTCCGAACCGGCGACGCCGGGTATCTCGACGCGGAGGGCTTCTTATTCCTCACCGACCGCGTGAAGGACATGATCGTGTCGGGCGGCGAGAACGTGTATCCCGCTGAAGTGGAAAACGCTCTGGCCTCCTTTCCTGGCATCGCCGAGGTGGCCGTGATCGGTGTGCCGCACGAGCGGTGGGGCGAGTCGGTGAAGGCCGTTGTCGTGCTGCGTTCGGGTGCGTCGGCAACTGCCCCCGAAATCATTGCGTTCGCGAAGACCCAGCTCGCTGGCTACAAATGCCCGACATCGGTGGACTTCGCCGACGTCCTCCCGCGCAATCCCAGCGGCAAAGTCCTGAAGAAGGACCTCCGCGAACCGTACTGGGAGGGGTACACCCGACGAGTCAACTAAACCCGCAGAGTAGTGGCTCGTAGGCTTCGTCACAGGCTGCGACATTTCGACCACGACCCGTAGTATTTCTGGTTCATGAAACCAGGATCGGCGTCGCCCGATTTGAATTTTGGTGGGGCAAAACTTTAGTTTGTTGGACGGCCCTTATGGATTCCTCTCTTTCGAAGTCTGAACGCGAAATGCTGAAAGCGGTCTATCGACTCACCAAGGGTGGGTCAGATGGCCAAACCGGCGCCTTAGCGGAGCACCTCGGAATCTCGCCCGGAACGGCGACGGCGACCGTCAAACGTCTTGCCGAACGAGGATTTCTCGACCACCGCCCCTACCGAGGGGTGGAACTCACCGTAGAAGGCCGCCACGCGGCCGTAGCGGCGATTCGGCGTCACCGAATCGTCGAGCGGTTTCTCTCCGACATGCTGGGCTATGCCTGGAACGAAGCCGACCGCCTGGCGGGGGCCTTCGAGCCAGACCTTCCTCAAGAGGTCGAAGACCGCCTTTTCGAAAAGCTGGGCCGTCCCACCACGTGTCCGCACGGCTTCCCGATTCCCGATGCAGAAACGGACCGTATCCAACAGGTGCCCTCGCTCGATCAACTGAACGTCGGCGACGCCGGTGTGGTCGCCCTGTCGGGTTCCACCGAACCCGAGATCGTCGTGTTTCTGGATTCCATCGGCATCCGCCCGGGTGCGACCATCGAAGTCATCGAAAAACATCCCTTCGACGGACCCATTGTCGTCAAAGTGGAGGGCCGTGACCGAACGGTCGGTGAGCGCCTCGCAGAGAACATCTTCGTCAAGGCGCGCAACCTCGTCGCCGTCGAAAGCCCAGGTCGTGCGGAGACCCAACCGGTCGACGCTCGCAATGCAGAACGGTTTCTCGAAGCTCGCGAGGTACGCGAGCTACGCGAACCCCCATCGAAAACTCAACGCGGTGGCGACACCACCAAACGAAAGGAAGAACCAGCATGAACCTCTCCATCCTCGCTGCCGAAGGGGGGTACCAGGAATTCACCCTTGGAGGTGGCGAAAAGTTGGTCCTACTGCTTTCGGGTCTCTCGGCGCTCCTTGCGATCGGCGTGGGCTTCTTCCTGCAGAAACAGGTCCTCGCCATGGACACCGGTTCGCCGAAGATGCAGGCGATCGCCAAGCAGATCCACGACGGTGCGATCGCGTACCTGAAGCGCCAGTTCCGGACCATCGGCATGATCGTCGTGCCACTCGCCGTCGTCGTGTTCGCCACCTCCTCGGCGATAAAGAGGCCCGACGGAACTGAGGCGCTGGGCTTCGCCGCGGCGGGAATCGCACGCACCGTTGCCTTCCTGCTTGGGTGCGTCGCTTCTGGACTCACCGGCTACATCGGCATGTCGTTGGCCACGCGTGGCAACGTCCGCACCGCTGCTGCAGCGTTGAGCAAGGAGCGAGCGATGCCGAAGGCTCTCGACGCAGCGTTCAAAACGGGCGGCGTCGCCGGCATGTTCACCGTCGGACTCGGCTTGCTCGGTGCGACGCTCATCATCTGGGTGTTCCAGAACTCCAGCTCGGTGATCCTGGTCGGTTTCGGATTCGGTGGCTCGCTCCTTGCGCTGTTCCTTCGAGTCGGCGGTGGCATCTTCACGAAGGCGGCCGACGTCGGCGCTGACCTCGTCGGTAAGGTCGAAGCGGGCATCCCCGAAGATGATCCCCGCAACCCTGCGACGATCGCCGACAACGTGGGCGACAACGTCGGCGACTGTGCCGGTATGGCCGCCGACCTCTTCGAGTC
Organism: Acidimicrobiia bacterium; assembly: GCA_031418035.1. GTDB lineage: Bacteria > Actinomycetota > Acidimicrobiia > Acidimicrobiales > JANYDT01 > JANOYY01. The sequence continues at coordinate 11,247 of JANOWU010000092.1, read as the reverse complement.
CTACGAGGTCACACTCGTCGCGTCGATCATCCTCGGCGTATCGGCGTTCAAGGCCGTGTATCCGGACGACCCCAAGAAGTGGGCGCTCGGTCTCGTGTTCCCACTCGCCGCTCGTGCGGTAGGCGTTATCGCATCGATCGCCGGCATCTTCGCCGTGAAGGCGAAGGACGACGAAACAGACGCACTCAAGCCGATCAACCGCGGCTTCCTGGTCGCAGGTGTACTTACGGTCATCGGTGTAGGCGCTGTCGCTATGGGCTACGTCGGCAACGACGACGGAGTGGTGAGCAACATCGGCCTGCGCTGCTGGCTTGCCGTCGTGATCGGTCTCGTGTTGGCTCAGGTCGTAAGCAGACTTACCGAGTACTACACCGCAACCCACTACAAGCCGGTGAAGGATATTGCCGAATCAGCACGCACCGGCCCGGCGACGGTCGTTCTTTCCGGAACCGCCATTGGTCTCGAATCATCGGTCTATGCCGTGCTCTCCATCGCTCTTGCCATCGGCACGGCGCTCGCACTCGGAGACGGCAACCTTCAGGTCAGCTTCTACCTCGTCGCCCTCTGCGGCATGGGCATGTTGGCCACGACCGGTGTGATCGTGTCCGAAGACACCTTCGGTCCCGTGTCGGACAACGCTGCCGGTATCGCAGAGATGTCGGGCGAGTTTCACGGCGAAGCCGAGCGCATCATGGTGTCGCTCGACGCAGTGGGCAACACCACGAAGGCAGTCACGAAAGGCTTCGCCATCGGTTCTGCGGTCATCGGTGCCGTGGCCATCTTCGCCTCGTTCATCGAGGGTGCGGTCAAGGGCGGTGCCGGCTATCTGTCGAAGCTGTCAGCCGAGGAGTTGAAGGCAACGATCGAAGAGGCGGAAAAGCTTCCACGAGGACTCTTCGACCTTCTCCCCATCAACGTTGCCGACCCGAAGGTCTTCATCGGCCTTCTCATCGGTGGCGCCGTGCCCTTCCTGTTCTCGGCCCTCGCTGTTCGCGCGGTGAGCCGTACCGCAGGGGTCGTGGTCCAAGAGGTTCGCAAGCAGTTCGCCGACGGAAAGATCATGGCTGGCACTAAGGAGCCCGATTCCAGCGCCGTCATCGACATCTGCACCACGGCGTCTTTGCGTGAGCTGACGACCCCGGCGCTCCTTGCCGTTCTCACGCCGCTCGTTGTGGGCTTCGGGCTCGGGTTCGCGGCGCTTGGTGCATTCTCGGCCGCAGTGATCTTGACCGGCCAGCTCATGGCGAACTACCTCAGCAATGCCGGTGGTGCCTGGGACAACGCCAAGAAGTACATCGAAGATGGCCATGAGGGCGGCAAGGGATCCGAGGCCCACAAGGCAGCCGTCATCGGCGACACCGTCGGCGACCCGTTCAAAGACACCGCTGGTCCGGCACTCAACCCGCTGATCAAGGTGATGAACCTCGTTTCGCTTCTCGTGCTTCCGGCGATCATCAGCACCCAGGACAACACCGGTACACGTCTCGGCATTGCCGGCGTAGCACTTGTCGTCCTTGCCGCATCGATCATCAAGACGAATCGGCAAAAGAGCGTGATCGAACTCTAAGACCACCGCTCGCGCCAGCGATCGAACAGAGAATGGGACCCGGTTCGCCGGGTCCCATTTGTGTTCACGGGCGCAACGCCTGCAAAGTCTGCGAGGGGTGCCTGCGAAGGGTGCCTGGGTTGGCGTCGCTCAGGCCGAAACCAAATTGGCGTAGACAACGATGTTGTCTTCGTAGGACCGTGCGGCCCGGTCGAACTGCCCGGCGCAGGTCACGAGTCGAATCTCGGGTCGGGTGGTTTTTCCGTAGACGAGGTCGGTCGGAAACAGCGTCTTTGGGTACTGGTCGACCCGACTCACCGCGAACACGAGCATCGAGCCGTCGTTCATGACGACGCGAATGCGGTCATCGGGTTTGAGCTCCTTCAGGCGGGCGAACACTGCTGCGCCGAGGTAGCTGTCAACATGACCCACCAGGACCGCTGGACCGGGCTGTCCAGGGACAACACCATCAGCGAACCATCCGGCCTGACTGGCGACGGTGGGCACTTGCAGCGAGCCGTCGTCACGCAGGCCGAGCGGAATCAGCGAACTGGTGACGGCGACCCGGTCTATCTCCACGAAGGCTGGCTTGAGATCGAAGGCCTGGGTTGTTGTCGTCGACAGCGGCCTCTCGTAGTTCGGCCGCTCGTAGTTCGGCCGCCCAACCGGTGGGGGTTGTACAGCGGCAATCCTGACCGCCGGCGCCGCAATGCCGGGAACGAACCCGTAGGTGCCCGACAGCCCGAGAAACGCCGACGCTCCAAACGCAACGCCGCTGAGCATGCGTCGGCGATCTCGACGATACGAAGCACGTCGATGCTTGGGAATGTAGCGCGGCATTTGAGCAATCTACCCGAGGTCGGTTGCGGCGTCGGCCACCGGCAACGAAAACGAGGGAGGCTCGAAAGCCTCCCCCGTTTTGAGCTGTTGAAGTTTCGTGAGTCGCGTGTTTCGAGCCGTGTCCCTGTGCGGTGGCTGTGCGGTACCGCTGGCTAGCGAGCGCTGCGACGGCGACGAGCGGCGAGCAGCGCAAAGGATCCGGCCATGGCGCCCAGAACCAGAATCGACGCGGCGCTCTCGGTATTCGACATTCCACCGAATCCGGAATCGACGCCACCGGTGGGCTGGTCGGGATTGTCCGAACCTGCCTCACTGGTCGGTGCTTCGGTCGCCGCTGCATCTGCAACCGTGGTCGTGGTCTCGCTCGACTCTGGCGCTGTGGTCGCCGCAACCGCCTCGGTCGTTTCGGTCGGCGCAACCTCGGTCTCCGCTGCAGCGTCGGACGATGGTGGCTTGGCTTCGGAGGCGCCCGCTGTTGTGCTGTCGCCGGAACTGGTCGGATCGGCCGGCGTGGTTACGGACGACCCGTTCGGGGCCAAGTCTGCGAACCCGCGAAGACCGATCGTTCCAGCAGCATCGCCGATCGCAACGATCGTGTAGACGCCACCGCTCTGGAGCGACACGACCTTTCCGACGATCTGCGTCAACTTGCCGGCCTCGCGAACGGACAGGTCGTACTTCGTGGCGTCGACTTCGGAGTAGGCCGAGGCCTTACCGAACTGAATGCCTTCGAACAGCTTCGTGCTTCCGGCGACGATAACGTCGACCGCTGGTCCGCCGACCGCAGCGTGAATGACACGAACCTTTGCCTTGCCTGCGGCGGGCGGGGTGATGTCGTCTTCGATAAGCGCGCCTTGGAGCGCGGCGGCCGGCCCGAGCGCACCGACGAGGTAGGGCTTGCCAGCCTTGAGATCAGCGGCCACCGAGATCAACGCCGGGTCCGTGGACGCGGAGCCCGCCGCTCGCACGTCGACCGTGTGCTTCCCTGCTGCGACGGGGGTGTATGCCGACATGAGTGGGAATCGCACCTGTGCGAATGTCTTGCGACCGTCGATGTAGATGTCCACGGCCGGAGCGTCGGGCGAGAAGTGACCGACTCGAATCTTTGCCTCTTCTTGCGCCGCAGCGGGAGAAACAGCGATTCCAACTGAGGCTGCTACAAGTGCTGAAGCTGCGATGAGCTTTGCGATCCGCACGATGGATCCTTTCGAAAAAACGTGTTCGTGACTACATGTCGGTACAGCGAAAGTGAAAGTTGAGTCATTTCTGGGAAAAAGTTCACGGCGTTCCCAAGAGCGAAAGTCTCAATCCCAATTCACATTTTCGTTGACGGTGAAGCGGAACTGGGGGATGGTTCAGTGCTGAATCTTCTTTAGTTTTGTTTGGCACGACCGATGAATATGTACGGATCACCCGCAGCACCGACCGCTTCATGAAACAGTGGAACACCGTGGCCTCAACTTCTTCCCCCAATAGATCCGGTGCAAAACCGCTCGTGATCGTCGAATCTCCTGCGAAAGCCAAGACCATTGCGGGGTTCCTCGGCGGTGAGTTTGTCGTTGAGTCCTCGATCGGGCACATTCGCGATCTGCCACGGAGTGCGGCTGATATCCCGGAATCTCACCGAGGGACGGCATGGGCGAAACTCGGGGTCGACGTCGACAACGGGTTCACACCCCTGTACGTCGTTGCTGCGGAGAAGAAGGCGCACATCACCAAGCTCAAAGGGCTGATGAAGGACGCGAGTGAGCTGTATCTGGCCACCGACGAGGATCGCGAGGGCGAGTCCATTGCCTGGCACCTTCTCGAGGTCCTCAAGCCCAAGGTCCCGGTCAAACGGATGGTCTTTCACGAGGTGACGGCCCAGGCAATCCGTCGTGCCGTCGATGAGTCACGTGATCTCGATACCAATCTCGTCGAGGCCCAAGAAGCGCGACGCATTCTCGACCGTCTGTATGGATACGAAGTTTCGCCGGTGCTCTGGAAGAAGGTCCTTCCTGGGCTCTCCGCCGGGCGCGTGCAGAGTGTTGCGACGCGATTGATAGTCGAGCGCGAGCGAGCTCGCATGCGGTTCCATTCTGCGAACTATTGGGACCTGACGGGCATATTCGGCGCGACGACCGGTTCGGAGACGTTCTCCGCGACGATGATCTCCCTCGACGGTGTTCGCCTCGCCACCGGGAAAGACTTTGGCGAAGACGGGCTCATGAAGTCCAAGGATCAAGTGGTTGCACTCGACGAGGCGAGGGCTCGGGCGCTTGTCGAACGGTTGTCATCTTCGGCGTTCTCCGTCCGATCCGTGGAGGAGAAGCCCTATCGCCGTTCGCCCTACGCGCCGTTCATGACCTCAACCCTCCAACAGGAAGCCGGACGCAAACTTCGCTTCTCCTCACAGCGAGCGATGAGCGTGGCGCAGCGTCTGTACGAGAACGGCTACATCACGTACATGCGTACCGACTCGACGGCGCTTTCGGAGACGGCGCTCACTGCGGCGCGTGCGCAAGTTGTCGAGCTGTACGGCCGTGACTATCTTCCCGACGCTCCCCGTCTCTATAACAAAAAGGTGAAGAACGCGCAGGAGGCTCACGAAGCCATTCGGCCAGCGGGCGAGGTGTTTCGTACGCCGGCGCAGGTCGCCAAGGAGCTGAACTCCGACGAGCATAAGCTCTATGAATTGATATGGATGCGTACGATTGCGTCGCAAATGAACGACGCCCGTGGTACCTCTGCGCAGGTCCGTCTGGGTGCGGTTTCCTCCGAGAACGAAGACGTGGAGTTCTCCGCGTCGGGCAAGGTCATAACGTTCCCAGGATTCCTTCGCGCGTACGTGGAAGGGACCGACGATCCCGATGCCGAGCTCGAGGACCGCGAGGTCCGGCTCCCACCGGTTGCTGTCGGCGATTCCCTCCGAGTCGATGATATGCACGCTGACGGACACACGACCCAGCCACCTCCGCGCTACACGGAAGCGTCACTCGTCAAGGCGATGGAAGACCGATCGATCGGGCGGCCCAGTACGTACGCGTCCATCATCGGCACCATTCAAAATCGCGGATACGTGTGGAAGAAAGGGTCGGCCCTCGTGCCGTCGTTTACCGCCTTCGCCGTCGTTGGGCTGTTGGAGCAGCACTTCGGTGATCTCGTGGACTACGAGTTCACGGCTCGTATGGAAGACGACCTCGACTCCATTGCCAAGGGAGAAACCCGTTCGCTGCCATGGTTGACCCGTTTCTACTTCGGTGACGGCGCGCCGGGTGCGTCGGTTCCAGCCGGACCGACACCGGGTTCCCCCGGACTGCCCGGACTCAAGTCGATGGTTTCCGAGCGTCTCGGTGACATCGACGCCGCGGAAATCAACACCATCATGCTGGGCCAGGACGCGGACGGATGCGACATCGTCGTTCGCCCCGGAAAGTTTGGACCCTACGTGAAGCGCGGAGAGGACACCGCGTCGGTCCCCGAAGACCTCGCTCCCGATGAGCTCACGCCCGAGCGAGCACTGGAGTTGTTGGCCGCGCCGAAGGGCGACCGGATCATCGGCGACGATCCCGCAACGGGACTCCCGGTGTTTGCGAAAGCGGGTCGTTTCGGTCCCTATGTCCAGCTGGGTTCCGTTGATCTGTTGGCTGAACGCGCTGCCGCGTTGGCGGCACTCGACTCGGTCGGCGAAGCCCCGAAGGCTCCGGGCGTGAAGAAGGGACGAGCGAAGAAGGTGGAGACGCCCAAGCCGCGGACCGCATCGCTGTTCCAGTCCATGGCCGTCGACACGATCACGCTCGAGGAGGCACTTCGCCTGCTGACGCTTCCGCGGACTGTGGGAGTCGACCCTGAGGGCGGCGAGGAGATCGTTGCGTCCAACGGAAAGTTCGGCCCGTACCTGAAGAAGGGTGTCGACAGTCGCAGCATTGCGAGCGAGGAACAACTCCTCTCGATAACGCTCGAAGAGGCATTGGAGATCTACCGCCAGCCGAAGACATTCGGTCGTCGATCAGCCGCACCCAAACCGCCGTTGGCGACCTTCGGCGACGACCCGATATCCGGGAAGCCGATCGTCATGAAGGAGGGACGGTTCGGTCTCTACGTCACCGACGGTACGACGAACGCGTCGCTGCGTCGCGGCGATGATCCAGAAACCATAAATGCCGATCGTGTTCACGAGCTGTTGGCCGAGCGTCGTATCAAAGACGCCACCGCACCGGCGAAGACCATCAAGCGCGGTGTCGCGAAGAAGTCAACCGTGAAGGCGGTCGCGAAAGCGAAGCCGGCGAAGACCGCTACCAAGAAGAAGGCTTCGGCGAAGCGCGCCTAGGCGCTCGCCCAGTCCACGACCCATCGGTTGAGATGTACTATGCGCGCATTGTTTTTTGCGTTTGAGGGCAGCGATGCAAGTGGGAAGACCACGCAGGCGGCTCGGTTTGCGACGTCCATAGAGGCGCTTTTCACGCGCGAACCGGGGGACACACCGGCAGGCCAGCGGATCCGTTCACTGCTTCTCGATCATTCGCCCGAAGGGGCTTCGCTCGACGCGCGTACCGAAGCGCTGCTGATGGCTGCGGATAGGGCGCAACACGTTGCAGAACTCATCGAGCCGACGCTGGCAACCGGACGACACGTCGTGAGCGACCGATACCTCGCCTCGTCGGTCGCGTATCAGGGGTACGCCCGCGGTCTTGTGCCGAACGAGATTCGTGACCTGTCGTTGTGGGCGACGAACGGTCGGGTTCCCGATCTCACCGTGCTCCTCAGGGTCCCCGTCGAGGTTGTTCTCCAACGGATGGCGGCGGCCGGGGAACGTGACCGCCTTGAGTCCGAAGGTGCCGATTTCTTCGAGCGGGTGATCGCAGGGTTCGACCAACAGGCTGCGGCGGAGTCGCAGCGTTGGCTCATTGTCGACGGGGTCGGCTCCATCGACGACGTGGCAACCCGCGTCCGGATGGGAATCATTGCGCGATTCCCGGAGCTCTCGGCTGACCGGTAACGCCGACGTCTGATCTCGTGCCATCGTGATGGGGTGGATTCGCTCTTCGACGCCAGCCTTTTCGACGCGACGCCCGAACCGATTGCCGTGCCCACGGTAGGCGAGGGTCAACTCGATATTTTCGGCAACGTGGTCGAAAGCCCGGCCCCGGTCGACGGGGCCGTAACGGCCGATACGAACGATTCGGGGGAGGAGATCGCTGCGGTCGCAGAGGATCTCGAGGTCGAGGACGAACAACCCAGCGATGCCTCGGGCATCCTCGATGCTGTCGAAGACCCGGAAGTCGACCCCGGCGACGTCCTCAACGATCCGAACTGGGAACCACCACTCGATATCGACGAGTCGCTGGAGCGAGGACCGTCCGTAGACTCGCTGTGGGATGGCGTCATCGGTCAACCGGCAGCAGTCGACCTACTGCGATCGGCGGCACTGGCGCCGGTTCATGCATATCTCTTTGTGGGGCCCCCGGGATCGGGTCGCCGCGTCGCTGCTCGTTCCTTTGCGTCTGCGCTGCTGTGCCCACGCGGAGGTTGTGGCGTATGCAGCACATGCGTCCGAAGTGTTGCCGGCCAGCACCCCGATCTCGTGGAAGTCGAACGAGACGGCGCGTCGATCTCCGTGGACCAGGCACGGGAGATCATTCGCCTGGCCATGCGCTCGCCGCTGGAGAGCAACCGCAAAGTGATCGTCCTCGTGGACTTTCATCTCGTGGCCAACGCGGCGCCCACGTTGTTGAAGGTCATCGAAGAACCGCCACCCTCCACCGTGTTCGTCGTCCTCGCCGATCAATTGACGAACGAATTGGTCACCATTGCGAGTCGGTGCATGGAAGTCAGATTTTCGACGCTGTCCCTCGCAACGATCACCGACGCGTTGGTGTCGGGAACCGGTGTCGAACGAGACCTCGCCGTTCGTGTCGCAAAGGCATCGGGTGGCCGGTTGGACAGGGCTCGACTCCTCGCGCTCGACCCGCATTTTCAGAGCCGCCTCGAGTTCTGGGAAAGCGTTGCTCGACGCGTCGACGGCACCGGGGCGGCGAGTTCGGTGCTCGTGAGCGAAGCGTTGTCCATGATCGACGGGGCCGCGAACGAACCCATTGAGGCACGTCATCTCCAGGAGCAGGCCGCTCTGGAGGAGAGGCTGGAGAGGACCGGCGCTCGCGGCGGTGCAGGACCGAAGAAGGATCTGCTGGAACGCCAGAAACGCGAGCTCAAACGACTTCGCGACGACGAGCTTCGCTTCGGGCTCGGGGTACTTCAGCAGACGTATCGAAAGTCGCTTCACGATCCCGGTCCAACAGCCGCAGCGATCGAGGCCATTACGACGCTCGGCCGCGCGGTCGACGAATTGATCCGCAATCCCAACGTCACGCTGCTGTTGAGCGCGTTGTTTCTGAAGCTTCCTCGTCTGAGCCGATAGGTCCGAGCTGTTTCGTAGGAGCGGTCGAACCACGCCAGAAAACCCGAACTGGATCCGCAATACGCGCACCGGGGCCTATCGGGCCCGATATGCTCTTTTTTCCGCCCGCCCGGGTAGCTCAGGGGTAGAGCAGCTCACTCGTAATGAGCAGGTCGCCGGTTCAAATCCGGCCTCGGGCTCCAAAGTTCGTTTGTTTCGGCATTTGTTTCGGCATTGTACGTATGCACAATGTGGCACCGTGTTGCGGTGCACGTTGCTGTTCCCGCCTATTTCGGTCCTTGGGAACGAGCCCATTGGGCGCAGCTTCTAACGAATCGCCCGCGTGTCGTGGTGATCAATCCGGACACGGGCCCCGGGTCTCGGATCCACAGTGGCTATCGATCCCTGATTTCGCAGATGTTGCGTGGTGGCACGACGGTGCTGGGGTACGTGCCAACGACGTTTGGTCAGCGCCCGATCGACGAGTGCCGGGCCGACGCCGACCGCTACCTCGCGAGCTACGGCACGTCCGGCGTCTTCTTCGACGAGATCAACGTGGAGCTGTCGTCGCTTCGACGCGTGTCGAGCCTGGCCCACGGCTTCGAGCACGTCGGTTTCAATCCCGGCCGCACGGTGCCCGAGGAGTTCCGCCAGGCCCTGTCGTCGGCGATGTGGGTGACCTTCGAAGGAACGGCCCGTCAGTATCTCGACCGTGCGGGCGAGCTGGCCGCCATGGCACCGCACCCACGCGACTGCCATCTCGTGCACTCAATTCCTTCGTCGCTTCGGGTCCGGGTCGAACGAACGCTCAAACGCCACCAACCGGGCTTTGCCTATCTCACCGCAGACCGCATGCCGAACCCGTGGGATGTCTTTGACTCGGGAAACGACTTTCACGGTGATATGTGCCCATAGATTATGGGGAGGGTCGGTGGTGGCTGCTGAAGCTGGTCGTGGCCGGAAGCAGCGAGTCGTAGGAACGCCCCGTTCGCTGAAGCCATGCACGTTGAAGCTTCTTCATGCGAAGCAGCGTCGGGTAGAACTTGGCGTCGGCATCGAATCGTTCTTTCGCGATCGCGGGCGACAGCTCAATGCCATGACGCTCACGAACTGCGCGTACATACGGTGTTATCCAATCCGTGAAACCCTGGCGATAGAACTGCACGATCGCGTCGGTGAGCACGTAGTCAACGTCGCTGAACCGAGGCGCGATCTTCAGAAGTTCCTTCCGCACCAATGGTCGAACCACGGCTGGGTATTCGCGGAGGAAACCCGACGTGTCGAACCGAATGTTGCCGCCTGGGTCGAGGACCAAGGGCGTGGAAAAATCGAGTTGCCAGATCTTTGCATCGTGCCAGTACCAGTTCGCAAACTGTGCATCCAAGGGGGTTCCGCCGCCGACGACGCGCACGATCGTGTCGATCACCTCGTGTACTAGCGGATGATCCTCGCGGGGCTCGCTGCGTCGTAGCACCTGATCAGCGAGCAGGTCTGCATCGAGGAGAGGCTGGCAGTGGAAGACAACCGCTGACCCATCGGCGCGGTCGAGTGTGTGAAGATCGGTCGTCACGCAGTGCACCGATTGTGTTCGCAGATCCGCCACGTGTTCGTCCACCAGGGCAACGTAGTGATCTGCGGTCGAACGGGTCGCGAACGGTGGGACCCGCTTGACGACACACGGTCCCTCGCCGAGTTCCCAACGAATCGCAATGCTGAACTCACCGCTTCCGATCGACGCAATCGTCTCGGGCTTTCGTTGGTCGATGGCCACTCGGATCATCGATTCAATCGCCTCCAGATCGGGTGAACCTACCGACGCGTCAGGCTTGGTCATCACGACGAACTGGACCGGTTCGATGCTTCAGAGTTCATGACGGTTGGTCGGCGTCTTCAACGCGGTTCCTCACTGGGGCCGGTGCATTCTGCGGCCGAGTATAGGGCCGGTGCATTCCGCAGCTTCCGAGCCCGAGGACGTTGCGAGTCGCCCGCGGCGTTCGTCTGCGCGCTGTGGGTTTTGGCGTGGGTCTCGGCGTGGGTTTCGGCGTGGATTGCCGGGCCTTCCTCTTTCGCGCCTCGCCTGCGATCTCATGGAGCAGCTGTTCACGGTCGAGAATCCGAAGCCCAAGCGCGGTGCGCTGAAGATCTTGCGGCCGTTGCGCAAGAAGTACGGCATCAGCTACCGTGACCTCGCCGCCGATGGGCGAGACGCCGCCAAGACATTCGGCTGACGCGCGACACCGCTCGACGCGGCAAGGTTGGCGCCAGCGTGCCAGGGTGGGCGCCACAGCACCGCACGTTGACCACATCCTGGCGCTGTGGCGCCAATCCGTGGACCAGTCGGGCCTTTGCTACCCGACGTGCGCGGCGAAGAACTCCAACGTGCGCGTCAACGCAAGGTCGCGTGACGCGGGGTCAAAGCTCCCCCGTTGGTCGCAGTTGAAGCCGTGCTGCGCAACGTAGACATGGATCGTCGCCGTCGGCCAGG
>JANOWU010000091.1:0-4837 GCA_031418035.1 Acidimicrobiia bacterium | reverse complement strand
CAACCACTCCCCGAAGACGACGTGGCCGGACATGCCCAGCTTGCCCGATTGATCGCCACGCCAATCTGTCTTGACGAGTCGATCAGCTCACCGCGGGCAGCGCTACACGCCATCCAGATGGGCGCGTGTCGAATCATCAACATCAAGCCGGGCCGCGTCGGCGGGTTTCTCGAAGCGGTGAAGATTCATGACATGTGTGTCGCCGCGGGTATTGGGGTGTGGTGCGGGGGGATGTTGGAAACGGGCATCGGCCGTGCAGCAAATGTTGCATTGGCGGCGTTGCCGGGCTTCACCCTTCCCAACGACACGTCCGCCTCGGCGAGATACTTTCATCGCGACGTGACGGCGGCGTTCGTCCTCGAAGGCGGCTGTCTTCGAGTCCCGACCGGTCCTGGTATCGGGATGGTTCCCGACCCAGCGGCCCTGAAGGAATTCACAGTCTCGACGCAGACGATTGCGTTGGGCTGACGTGGATACGATCCCGGTTCTCGAAGCGGATACCACCGCACCGCTCCTGATCGTCGAGTCCGGCCAGATCCTTCTGTTCCGTCTCTTCGACGTCGCCGATCGAGCGGACTTGGCGGCGGTGGAACGCCAGCTCCGCGCGGATGCCTCGTCGCGAGAAGGGGTCGGGCGATTGCGACTGCAGCGTCAACGCGACGGGGTCGTGTTCACCAATCCACCCGTCTCGGCACGACTTGCCGACCGTTCGCTCCTCGTTGGTTCGACGGAGTTCGCGGTGCGAGTTGTCGCGCGCATGTATGACTTTGGGGCAATGACCATTCTGTGGTCGTTGGCGATTCCGTTCGGGACGCCGTTCGACGAGCTTGCCGATCTTTCGGTGGAGCTCGAAAGCGAGCCCATGCGCATTGCCCTCCAACGACTCATGGGTGAAGACGCAGAGCACGCCGTCGAAGCCATGCACGCGGGCCTCGTCGGGAAAAATATTCACGAGTCCCAGGAAACCCTTACCGTGTATGCGATTCAAGGGTTTTCGTCGCCGGATCAAATCGACGCGGCGAGGGTGGCAGCTCATCCGCTTCTCCCAACCCTCCTCCTGGGAGAACACGACGAGTTCTCCGAACAATTGAGAACGGAACTTCTCCGCTCGTCGTATTCGTACTCGACCAACGACCTCGTCGTGATCGGTTACGACCAGGCTCTCGTCTTTGACCCCGACGGAACCGAAGACGCAACGAACCTGTTGGAGTTCGCGTTGGCGCAGATGCTCGAACTTGCGTATTACGACAGTCAACTCGACGCTCGAATCGATCGTATGCATCGTCAGTTGTCGCAGCGCCGCACGACAGGCCGCAAGAGCAACAAGAACTACGACGAGTTGCGACGCGATCTGCTGACCGAGCACCTCGCCTTCTCCGAAGTCATCGAAAAGGTCGGGGCCGCCGTGAAGGTCACCGAGGATCTCTACTATGCGGCCATTTACCGCGGGGCAATGCGAGTGTTTCGAGCGAACGAGGTGGCTGAGGCGACGCAGCACAAGCTCGAAGTGATGTACCGGACCTACTCGATGCTTTCCGATGAGGCCGACGCAAACACGTCCCATCGCCTTGAACTCATTGTGATCGTGTTGATCCTGATCGAGGTGCTCTATGGAACGATCGATGTCGTCGAGAGGCTCTTTGTTTAGCACTACGTCTAGTGGCGGGGCGAGACTGATAGCGATGACCAATGCAGAACCCATATGAGCGAAAACCACACGAGCCAGACCCGCGTGAACGACGCTGAGCCCATCACGCTCGAAACCACCCGTCCCGTGCGACGACCGGTGATGCTTCAGGGCTGGTACAACCTGACGTCGATCCACTGGCAGTTCGATCCGGCGGTCGTTCAGCGTCTTCTGCCGAAGGGATTTGTTGTCGATGAGTATGACAACAGTGCATGGGTCGGACTCATCCCCTTCGAGATGCGACGCATCCGACTCCCGTTCGGCCGCAACGGCGGCATCGCACCCGGTCGGTTCGGCACCTTTCCAGAAACTAATGTGCGTACATACATTATCGATCGCCATGGTCGTCGAGCGGTCTGGTTCTTCAGCCTCGATATCACGCGACTGGCCCCGACGCTGATTGCACGCGCCTGTTACGGGCTCCCGTATTGCACCGCAACCATGTCCATCACGCAACGTGGCGAAGCTGGGGACGGCGAGTTTGTGGTTTCCTACGAGTCGAACCGTCGCTGGCCGAGGGCAACGTCGAGCCAGCCGGCGCGCAGCGCAGCGGACGTTCGCGTCGGTGGCCGCCGGATGGTCAGGCCGAACGATCTCGCAGCATTCCTGTCGGCCCGGTGGGCGCTGGGGTCGCGATTTGGCGGTCGCTTGCTGTGGGCGGACGTTGAGCATCCCGAGTGGGAGCTCTTCGACGCCGAGTTGCTGCGTTGTGACGAAACGATGGTCGTCGCGGCCGGACTTCCAGCGCCGACGGGCACCCCGATCGTGCTGTGGTCACCCGGCGTGGAGGTTCGAATAGGTCGCCCCACGCTCGTATGAAACAACAAGATAATGAATAGTCCCAACCGATTGAACATGAATCAGTTGCAAAGCTTCAACAAACCTCTACTATGTCTTCAGCGTTCCCGGTCTGTCTTCCGTCGCCAGACCGGGAACGTTTTTTACTGTCTTCAGCGTTCCCGGTCTGTCTTCCGTCGCCAGACCGGGAACGTTTTTTACTTGTCTTCTGCGTTCTGACGTCGATGTGTTGTGACATCGACGAATCTCGTGATAGCCAGGGTCAGTGATCGAGTTACTTCGCCGCAACCGCGATTTCAAAATGCTGTGGCTAGCGAGTGTGGTGAGCCTCGGCGGCGATTGGTTCGCCACGGTAGCGATCATCGGAAAGGTGACCGACCTCGGCAAAGGCACCTGGCTCACGCCCGCCCTGGCCGCATCGTTCGTGTTCGTATGCCAAATGCTGCCGTCCTTTCTCATCACGCCGATCGCTGGTCCCCTCGCCGATCGTTTCGACCGCAAGCGAATAATGATTGTCGCCTCCCTGCTGCAATCCGGAGCGGCGTTGTTGTTTCTCGTTTCGGATCGCAATACTCTTTGGCTCGCGTTCGCCGCTCAGGCCGCCGTTTCGACCCTTGCGGGGTTCTTCTCGCCTGCGTCGCAGGCTTCCCTGGCCAACCTCGTGACGCCGGCCGACCTGCCGAAGGCGGCCTCGCTGCTCGGGACAACCTGGGGTGCGATGTTGGCCCTCGGGTCGTCGCTCGGCGCCTGGTTCAGTACGCAGTTCGGGCGAGATGCCGCCTTCATTGCCGACGCGGTGAGCTTTCTGATCGCGGTCTTCTTCATCACTCGAATCAAAGGTGCAACCCGCGCTCCGAGCGCCACGGTACGGGCACGTATGCGTCCGATCGTCGACACACGAGAAGCTCTCTCGTACGCTCGCACCAATCGGCCGTTGTTCTTCCTCTTGTTTTCGAAAGGAGGCTTCGGCCTGTCCAGCGGTGTTGTAGGTGTACTTACGTCTCTCGCCGACCACCGATTCGGGGGCGGTGACCGCACGATTGGTTTGCTTCTCGCAGCGCGAGGGGTTGGCGTTGTGCTCGGACCAGTTGTGGCCGGTCGGCTGGGCGCAAAGAAGGACGTGGCCGGAATCCTTCGTACGTGCGGGTGGTCGTGCGTTGTGTACGGGATCGCCTATTTTGCCGTGGGCCACGCCGGATTTCTGTGGTTGGTCATCGTGTTGACGGCGGTCGCCCACCTTGGCGGCGGAACGCAGTGGACCCTGTCGACCTACGGACTCAACGCAAACACGCCCGATGAGTATCGGGGTCGGATCGGGTCTGCGGATTTCGCACTGGTTTCGCTCTCCATGAGCATCAGCTTCCTCGTTGGCGGATGGCTTGATCGAGCGTTTGGGGCAACCACTGCCTTTACGGTTCTTGCCATCGTCTCGTTGCTGTGGGGAGCTCTGTACCTTCGAGCGACCACGTCGATTCGTGCCGACGCTGCCAACCCAGCGCGTGCCTAGTTGGCTGGTCGGTAATCGGTCTAACCAGACTTTTCCGACCAGCCAACTAGAGGCTGCGGTTGTCTGGCCCGAATGACCACCGCGCTCACAGCATTCGATCAGGCCATAACTGACGACACGTGCGGTCGTGTGCGGATCGCAACGCGTCACGGCGACCAGTGGATCTCCGTGCCACGAATGGAACCGCTACCCGAGCCGGTGCGTTTGGAACAAATCAAGGCAGAAGTCCAACGCACGAGGGGCACCATCGATCTTCTCGATGTGCTCAAGGACTCCGACGTTCTGTGCGATTTCACCGACGAATTTGTGTCCACCGCGCAACGAGAAATCATTGACCGAGAAACCCTTCAACGCCGCCTCCTGCTCACCTTGTTTGCGTTGGGAACGAACATGGGCATCAAAGCCGTTGTCTCGACCGGCGAGCACGCCGAAACCGAACAGCCGGGGTGGACCTTCACCGCTCCGAAAGGAGCGGTCTCCATTGCGGCTTCGATGACAGACACACGCCTGCGAGCGCGTCGGCGATCTTCACCGCTCCTAAAGGAGCGGTCTCCATTGCGGCACAGTTAAACCACCTGCAAGAGATTCAAAGTGCAGGGACTTCACCGCTCCGAAAGGAGCGGTCTCCATTGCGGCTTTCTGTCGGGTGAGATGGGCTCTTCGGCGGTTTCGCCGAAATTTTCGAACATACGTTCGATGTTCCATGATACGATGTGTACGTGGAATCGTCTATTGACCACTACCTAGCTCTTGCCGAGTCTGCGGCACTGTCGGCTGTCTCCTGCCTGCAAAACGGCGCGGTCGTCACAGCGGCGAACGTAGCGGCTGCACGGGCATTGGTCGAC
>JANOWU010000090.1:0-5449 GCA_031418035.1 Acidimicrobiia bacterium | reverse complement strand
TGCTTGTACGTCGTGTGGGCCTGACGGCCGCGTGTGGTGATCTTGAGATACGCCGCACCTCGGTGCGCGATGCCGATCGTGTTGCTCGACGGCTCGCAGTCGATGGCAGCGTCACCCACGAAACCTGCCTCGCAGAGCGCTCGGGTGCCCATCCCCCCTTCGAAGTGACACGACACTCCCTGAAAGATCACATCGCCCCGAAGGCGTTTGTGGCCGGCGACTCGACGCAGCGCGGCGAGAGCCGCAGCCGTTCCCGCTTTCATGTCCGCGATGCCGGCACCGTACACCTTGCCGTCCTCGACGACGGGAGCGAACGGATCTCGGGTCCAGTCCTGACTCAGTTCGTAAATGTCGATGTGTCCGTTGAGGACCAGCGACTTCCCGCCTCCAGTTCCCTTGAGACGCGCTCCGACAGAGGGTCGATCGGGGCGAGCATCAACGAGCTTCACGACGTCACAGCCCCAGGACTTGAGCTGGCCGGCGAGGTATTCAGCGAGGGCTTTCTCCCGACCCCAGATCGAGTCGATCGCGCAAACGTCGAGCAGCAATTGGGTGTCGAGATGCGTCATGTGGCCTACCCTAGCGCCAGAGAACGTATGTATGCGTAGAACTCGCGAAGACGAAGCGTGCCTTCGTAGATCTCGATGAGATGACCGAGCGTGGGCCGAGCGTCGTGATACGCAAAGGTCGTCGATGAGCCCGCCACCTTCGCCCAGAGAAGCTCGGGGTATCCGGCATCAGCGAGCGCGAGTTGCGCGACCTCCACGTCATCCACGAAGTACGCGCAATGATGAAGTCCTCGTGCTGCGCCGATCGACGGGGTGTGCTGCTGCACCAATTCGACCATCACGTCGCCCCATTGTCCATACGCCGACGAGTGATCGAACGTCGCGCTCTCGCCCGCGATCCGTACGCTGTCGAGTTCGATGTGGGACCGAATGACGAACGGTCCGGCGCCGAAACGCTCCCGCCACAACGACGCCGCCGCCTCGACGTCGTCTACGGCATACGCGATCTGGACAGGAGCACCGAACCCCGCGAGTCGCGACATCACACCACCACAGCGCTGCGCCCTAGTACACCCTCGCGTAAGTTCCTGTGACATCGACCCGCTTCGGACCTCGCTGGCGCTCGGCCCTCGATGGGTCTTTGGTGTCCCATGAACTTACGAAATCGAGCACTAGTAGGGCATGGTTCCACCATCAACGGGGAAGAGGCAACCCGTCATGTTCTTCGCCCCGTCGGAGGCCATGAGCACAGCGACCGCCGCGACTTCCTCCACGCGGTTCGGACGCTTGATCGCCGACTCTCCGGCGAACAGGTCGATGAGGGCCTCGTACGAGGGCAGACCCATCGCGGTGGCCGACGCCGGTCCCGTCGCTCGCACGATATCGGTCTCGATGAGACCGGGGAGAATCGCATTCACGGTGACACCCGTCGTTCCGGTTTCGTGTGCCGCAGCCTTTACGAGCCCGTTCACCGCATGCTTCGTTGCCACATATCCCGAGATACCTGGCTTCCCGAGCTTGCCCTCGACCGACGAGGTCACGATGATGCGACCGCTGCCCCGGGGCACCATATGGTTCAGTGCGCGTCGCATGCCCCAGAAAACGTGGTTCAGGTTCCAGTCGATCTCGAGGTTCCATTCCTCGTCGGTCATCATCATCACCGGCGCAGTGTTCTGTACGCCGCCGGAGTTGAGACAACAGATGTCGAGCTTGCCGTACTTCTCGATGGTGAAATCGATGAGTCCCTCCACGGCCCCTTGCTTGGACACGTCGCCCGCGTAGAACGCGGCACGGTCTCCCGCGTTCATCTCCTCGAGACATTGCTGCCCTTTCGCTTCGTCACGGCCGTTCACCACGACCGTCGCCCCTTCAGCGAGGAACGCATCGGCGATGGCACGACCGATGCTTCGTGTCCCTCCCGTGATACAGGCGACTTTTCCTTCTAGCTTTCCCATGATTCCTCTTGTTTCCTTATTCGTTCGTGTCGTACTTGATTCAGGCGGGGTGTCTGGTAGGGCGCGACAATCCTCAGTAGGGCGACGTTCCGCCATCGATCGAGATCATCGACCCGGTGATCCCGGCGCCGGCGTCGGAGGCAAGCAGCACCGCAACGTTGGCCACATCTTCGACCTCGTTCAAGCGTTTGATCGCCGCCTCGCTCGCAAATGCACCCAGCAACTCCTCATACGTGATGCCCATCGCGATCGCAGCACTCGGACCTTGCGCCACCATGACGTCGGTCTCGATCGCGCCAGGGCACAGCGCGTTCACGGTGATCCCGAGCGGGCCGACCTCCTTGGCAGCAGACTTGGTGAGTCCGTTGATCGCATGTTTCGACGCGACATACGTGGAGATACCCGGCTTGCCCGCCTTCCCCTCCACCGACGACATCGTCATGATGCGTCCGGATCCCTGCGGGATCATGTACGACAGCGCACGACGCATAGTCCAGAAGGTGTGCCAGAAGTTCCAGACCAGCGCGCCCTGCATGGCCTCGTCGGTAAGTTCGGCAACGGGCGCATGGTTCTCTGCACCACCGGCGTTCGAGACGAGAATGTCGATACGTCCGAAGTGCTTGACGGTCTCGTCGATGATCCGCTCACAATCGTCGCGAAGCGTCACGTCGCCCTGCACGAAGTGCACGCGCGTGCCGTGGTTGAGTTCATCGAGCGTCGCGCGACCCTTCGCCTGGTCGCGCCCATTGATGACGACCTTGGCCCCTTCCTTGGCGAACGCATCGGCAATCGCACGTCCGATACCTCGAGTACCTCCGGTCACACATGCGACCTTGCCTTCTAGAACTCCCATGGACTTCCCTTCTTGGACGAACCGAATGGGTTCGCGAGACTGACGCCGGGCATACTAACTGGACGATCAATTCTTTGCCGATTCGACGAAAGACCCTGTATGGACCAGAAGATCTCGGACTTGTTCAACCTCGACGGGAAGGTCGCCGTTGTCACCGGAGCCGCCACCGGAATCGGGGAGGGAATCGCGAAGGTACTGGCTGCGGCGGGCGCGCACATCCATGTTCTCGACGTCGAGATGGACGGAGCACAACGTGTAGCCGGCGAGGTCGGGGGTGAGGCGCATCGGGTCGACGTGACCGACACGACGGCGATCGCGTCGTTCGTGGAGATGCTCTCCGCACGCGATGGCGTCGACATCTTGGTGAATAATGCGGGCAGCTACCACGAGTCGGGCAGCATCTTGGATCAGACCCACGAGTCTTGGCATCGCTCGATCGACCTCAATCTGGTCAGCGTTTTCAACTGCTCGAAAACCGTTGCGACGCAGATGGTTGCGCAGGAACGTGGCGGGTCGATCGTCAACATTGCGTCGGTCGACGGCCTGCTCCCGTGCCTCGGTGTGGGATACGACACGGCCAAGGCCGCGGTCATTCACTTCACTCGATCCCTTGCCGTTGACCTGAGCCCTCATGGCATTCGCGTCAACGGGGTCAACCCCGGTGTGGTGCCGGTGCCGACGCTTCAGAAGAAGCGCTCCGGGGAGCTTCCTCCGGTCTGGTCACCCGGCTCGAAGACGGGGCTCATGGGACCGCTCATGCAGAAGCGATCGTCGAATGTGCCGTTGGGTCGCCCAGGTACGCCGGAAGATATCGGGAACGCCGTATTGTTCCTTGTGTCCGGCGCTGCGTCGTACATTACGGGGCAGACGATCGGCGTCGAAGGAGGATGGGGATTGATATGAGCACCTACGATACGTTCGCTGATCGAATGGCGATCACCGATCTCACCATTTCCTACACGTGGGCCCTCGATCAACACGAGTTCGAGCGGCTTCGCGAGGTGTTTCTTCCCGACGCAACATTCAACGTCGCAGGAGTCCCGCTCAGCGGCATCGACGCGATCATCGAAAAGGTTTCGGGCTCGCTCTCCCCGCTCGACGACAGCCAGCACATCATCTCCAACCACCAGATTCGCATCGACGGCGACACGGCGACCTCGCGGTGCTATCTCCAAGCCCAGCACGTTCGCAACGCGGCCGATGGAGGCCCGAACTACATCTTCGCCGGCCGTTACGAGGATGAACTCGTTCGCACCTCTGATGGCTGGCGCATTGCGAAGAGGAGCCTCGTGCACATGTGGACAGAAGGAAACCCAGCCGTGACTCGCCCAAAGAAGTAGGTGTCCGAGACCCCAACGGGGAAGCACCCCGAACTTCTCGACGACGGCGCACCGATCGGGAAGAACCTGGCCCTCGCCACATGGGGCCTGTTCGTTGGTTTGGCGCTGCTTCTCTTTGCCGCCGGACTGTTCGGCGCTCTCCTCGGTGTGCGATCGGAGTTGGCGGGGCTACCCACACTGGTCAGCAGCGTCATCAGTGCGGCGTACTACCTCGGCTTTCTCGTCGGCTCTCGCTTCGCGCTAAGTGCACTTACTAAGGTTGGCCACATTCGTGCGTACACGGCGCTGGCATCTTGGCTCGCCGTAGCGATGCTGGGCGTTGGCATGACCCAGTCCTCTGCGGCATGGGGCGCTCTGCGGTTTCTTACCGGCCTCTGCCTGGCTGGTCAATACGTGGTTGCGGAGTCGTGGCTCAACGACCTTGCCGACAACTCCACTCGCGGGCGAATACTCGCGATCTACAACGTCGTCACCATTGCAGCCTTCGGCACCGGCCAGGTGATCCTCTTCGCGTTGGATGCCCGACTCATCACCGGTTTCGCGATCGCCAGCATCGTGACGTCGCTCGCCATCGCACCGGTTGCGCTCTCGGAGCACGCGGTCGTGCCGTCCGCCGCCGACCGCTCGCACGTTTCGCTTCGAGAGCTCGCGAAGATCGTGCCGACCGGTGTCGGCAGTTGCTTTCTCGTGGGTGTGGCCCACGGTGCGCTGTCAGGAATGGCCGCGGTCTTCGCGACGCGCGTCGGCCTGCCACGAGGTCAGGTCGGGTTGTTTCTCGCCGCACCGAGCATCGGCGGTGTGGTGCTGCAATGGCCCATATCTGCGGCGTCCGACGACGTGGATAGACGAGCGGTTGGCGCGCTCGCCGCGATTGGCGCGATGGTTTGCTCCGCCCTGCTGTTGCTAGGCCCGGCCACCTCGATCATGGCGATTTTTCTGATCGGTTGCGTCGGCGCGTGCAGTTATCCGCTCTATTCGGTTGCCGGTGCCTACACCAACGATTGGATCGAACCCGAGCACGTGAATGCCGCGGCCTCGCAGCTGGTCACGCTCTACGGAATCGGCGCCGTGATCGGACCGCTAGCCGCTGCGGCGTCGATGGACGCGTTCGGCGATTTCGGCTTCTACTGGGCACTTGTCGGACTGCACCTGGCCATTGCATTGTTCTTCATCTACCGCATGCGAGTCTGGCGGGCGCCGTCCCCGAACGCGTGATCGAAAAGGCCGTTGAGCGCATGATGCCGAAAGAAAGCCCGCTCGCCCGCGACCAGCTCTCCAAGCTGCGCGTCTATG
>JANOWU010000089.1:0-5441 GCA_031418035.1 Acidimicrobiia bacterium | reverse complement strand
GACGTACGTGCCAAAGGACGGCGGCGCTCCGGTGGAAATGAAGATCGCGGATTTCGGCGCCGACGGTGGCGTCGTGATGGGCATGTACAACTTCAACGAATCGATCCGAGACTTTTAGCGTGCATCGTTGCGCTACGGCCTCGATCGCAACATGCCTGATTACCTCTATACAAAGTACAAGATCTTGAAGGCATACGACGGTCAGTTCTTAGATCTGTTCGAGGAGATCTACGAGACCGAGTTCAAAGCCGATATGGACAAAGCCGGGCTCACGTACGAACACCGTCTGATCGACGACATGGTGGCCTGTGCGATGAAGTGGGAAGGCGGGTATGTGTGGGCCTGCAAGAACTACGACGGCGACGTCCAGTCCGACACCGTTGCGCAGGGTTACGGTTCGCTCGGTCTTATGACAAGCGTACTTATGACTCCTGATGGCAAGACCGTCGAGGCCGAAGCTGCTCACGGCACGGTTACGCGGCACTATCGCGAGCACCAGAAGGGCAATAAGACGTCGACGAATCCCATTGCGTCGATCTACGCGTGGACGCAGGGTCTGTCCTATCGCGGGAAGATGGATGGCACGCCCAAGGTCACGGAGTTTGCCGACACGCTCGAAAAGGTGTGCGTCGAAGCGGTGGAGTCCGGACAGATGACGAAGGACCTTTCGCTCCTCATTTCCAAGGACACCCCGTTCCTTCATACGGAAGATTTTCTCGAGGCGCTCAACGTTCGGCTGCAGGCCAAGATGGGGTAAATCCCCGAGTCGAAAAACTACTTAGTGTGAGGAAGGACCGGGATTGTCCCGGTCCTTTCACTTCTGACGACGACGAAGTCGGACGCCGATTGGAAGCTCCGGTACGGTGCGCGTCAGCCCGGGTCGCCAAGCTGGAATCGGAACTGGCGAACTCTCGCGATGTGTCTGCCCGGGTCGACGCTGATTGGAAGGCGCGCTACGCAAAGCTCGAGGCCGACTTCGCCTCCACTCGCGATGCTGCGGCCACGCGAGACGCCGCCTACCGCGACCTCGAGACTCGCTATCGCACCCTCGGGGCGAACCACACGGAAACGCAAACAAGCATTCGAGGACTCACCTCCCAGCTCTCGGAAGCGGCCGCACAGCCAGACAACCTGATGGTGATCGAAGGCGTTGGGAACGACAACGGCAGCATCGGTCACGACCGAGGCAGCAACGGCAGCATCGGCCACCACACCGTCAGCATCGGCCACCACGGCGGCTTCACCCACGACCGAGGCGGCCCCGCTGAGGCGTCGGAGGCCGCCGTTGGATCGGTCAAGCCCCTTCCGTTGGTGGTCGGGCAGGCCGAAGGGGCACGACGAGCGGCGCTCGAATCAGCCGGTTTGCTGGTCGTCATCAACCAAAAGCCGGTGTCGAACCCGGCCGAGGTCGGCAAGGTCATCGAGCAGACCCCCAAGACCGGTGACCTCGTGAAGGGTTCGACCATCACCCTCGTGATCGGGGTCGACGAAGGCTCAGACACGAGCGCAGCCACGAATGAAGAAGCCGGTATCGCCGTCCCGAAAGACGGCGTCGTGAACCTGACGGGTTGACGACCCCTTCAATGACAACCGGATATCGATGTCGACGGTGAGGCTCCGTGGAGCCTCGCCTTCGTCATGCGGGTCGAGCCTCGAGTTGCACGCAGCGCCACGCGCCGTCGGACAGTTCGTCGGTGCGGGTCAACGAGGGAAATGCGGCCACGACGCGCTCGACCTGCTCTTCGATGATGCCGGCCAGAAGTAGCTTCGCACCCGGCGCAAGCGCCCGTGCGAGCTGGGGTGCGAGATCGATGAGCACCGGGGCCAAAATGTTGGCCAAAACCACATCATATGTGTGCATATCTAGGTCGTCCGTGTTGGGGCCTGCGCTGTCCGCGTTGGATCCCGGAATGTCGCGAGATGTCGTGCAGCGTCCAGCCACCGCATTGCGCTCTGCGTTCTCGAGTGTGACGTCGAGTGCGGCATCGTCGATGTCGGTACCGTGAGCCGACGCCGCACCGAGGCACACCGCACAGACACTGAGTACCCCACTTCCGCACCCGACGTCGAGCACGCGAGCGTTCGTGAGGTCGATCCGCTGGAGCGCTTCGATCATGAGCCTCGTGGATGGGTGGGCTCCCGTTCCGAACGACCGGGCGGGATCAAGTCGAATGACTGTCGTCGAATCGTCGGTGGCGAGTGGCGCAGATCGTGCGCCCTCCCAATCGGCAACGACGATGACCTGACCGATTCGTTGCGGTTCGAAGTGTTCGCGCCATGCGTCGAGCCATGCGTCGCCGAGAAGCACCTCGAACCGAGGGCGCCACGTTCGATCTAGAGCGCCCTCGGCTGCAACCGCCGCGCCGTCGGAGGCGAACCCGGCACGAAGGAGTACGAAGCCGTCCTCGACGTGGTCTCCATTGGTGGTGTACGTGGTGGGGCCCCCATCGACCTCCTCGATGCCGGTTGCGTCGTGCTCGATCAACTCACCACTCACCCACTCCACATCCGACGACGCAACAACGCACTCGACGACTGCGAACCGGGCGCTGCGGTGACCTCGGAGGTGCTCCACGACCCGCAGACTCGTGCAGGTGACCACCGTGTCGTCGGTCAACGACCACTGCGGATCGCTCAACGAAGTCCGTATTTCGGGAAGGAACTGGGCCCAGAACTGCTCGTGCTGCGTGCGCCAATCCTGAACGGACACAAATGATTCACCTTCGCGCTCAACGAGGTCGCAGGGCACGTCGGCCAGGCGAATCCGCTCGTGGGCGACCACTTCGACGATGGCAAGTTCGGCATCGTCGGATCCCACGAGAGTCCATCGCTGACCCGACGTGGGAATCGGATCATCGTCAATCGCCTCGAACACGGCGAGACTGAAGGTGGTCGTCTTTCGGCCGACGAGTGTGAGTCCCGTGAGGCGCTCACGCAGTGGCCCGGGGGTGGCGTACTCCCACCGGGGCAGGTCGGTTTGTTCGGCATTCACCCGCCCAGTCTTGTCGAACCTGAGACCGGTTCGGCCGTCGGTGAGTAGCCACGGGGAGAACGTCGGGCCGTGTACGAAGCCGTCGACGATGCTGTTGTCAGGACTTCGTGATCGGCCCTTCGCGATTCGTGACTGATGACGGAGAGTCCAGTGACCGGACTTATGCACTCGGGTGCGACATACTGCCATGGTGCCACCGAAGTATTTGCGACGAGCTATCACCGTGCCGGGCGTTGTTGTGATCGGTGTTCTATCGATAGCGCTCCTGCCGATATGGCTGCCAATTGCGGCACTCGTGGACATCGTCACGGCGCCGAAACGGATGCGCTTTTCTCGAATCGGCTTGGTGGTGGTGCTGCTGGCTATCAACGAGATCACGACCGTTCTCCTGGTTACCTCGGTGTGGGTCCGCAGTGGATTCGGACTTCGTGTGCGGACCCAGTCCGGCCAACGGCGAATGCAGCGAGTGCTGCGGTATTACGCACTGGGGCTCGTTCGATGTACCAAGCAGGCGCTGGGTGTTCGCCTGGCCGTCACCGGTCTCGATGATGCGATGGCCGAAGGTGGACCGGTCGTGGTTTTCGGCCATCACACGAGCCTCTTGGACTCAGCTTTGCCCGTTGAGCTGCTGGCCACTCGGGGATTCGCAATGCGCTACGTCATCAAGAAGACGCTCGCCTACGGTCCGGCCTTCGATATCGGAGGGCATCTTTTGCCGATTCACTTCGTCGACCGAACCGGAAAGCGAACTGATGGCGAGATGGCTGCTATCACGACGTTGGCGTCGGGCATGGTCGGCGACGAAGCAGTGGTGTTGTTTCCAGAAGGAACATTTTTCAACCCTCGCCGCAAGGAGCGGGCGATCAGCCGGTTGAAGACCGACGCGCCGCACCTGGTCTCGCGTGCCGAAGGGATGCGTCATACGCTGCCGCCGCGAGCCGGCGGCGCACTGGCGATGCTCGACGGGGCTCCCGATGCCGACGTGCTGTTCGTGGCCCACGCCGGATTGGAATCGTTCACGTCCATTCCGAGGATTGTCCGAAACATCCCGTTACGCGACCCCGTTGCGATCCATTGCTGGCGAGTTGGTGCTGACGACATTCCGAAGGAACCTGATTTGCGCTACGACTGGCTCTTTGATCAGTTCGAGCGAATGGATCGGTGGGTAGTGGAGCAGCTTGATACGAAATGCACGAACGGACCACATCCAAATGAACTGAGGTTTGCGTAATGGATATGTCCGTGTTCGTCGCCAGCACTGCCGCGGTGCTGGCGCTGATGTTATGCGTCTGGATTATAAGTGTACGAATTAAAGACGCCAGCATCGTGGACGTTGTGTGGGGCCTCGGCTTCGTCCTGATTGTCTGGGTCAGTCGCTTGGCCGCCGGTGGGGAGTGGATTCTCCGGCACGAATTCGTGTTGTTTGCGACCACAGTGTGGGGCTTGCGGCTGGCAGGGTACCTGGCGTGGCGAAACCTCGGGAAGGGCGAGGACTACCGGTACCGTCTTATGCGAAAGAAGCACGGTGATCGATTCGCGATCGTAAGTTTACGTACTGTATTTCTCACTCAGGGGGTGCTCATGCTCCTGGTTTCGATCCCCGCCCAGATCGCGCAAATGAACTTCTCTCGCGATATAGATCACCAAGGTGTGGACGGGTTCCTCGTGGTCGGACTCGTCATCTGGGGGATCGGGATGTTCTTCGAAACCGTGGGAGACATCCAGCTCGCCAAGTTCAAAGGCAATCCCGACAACGCGGGAAAAGTGATGAATCGCGGGCTCTGGCGATTCACCCGCCATCCGAACTATTTCGGTGACTTCTGCGTGTGGTGGGGAATCTGGGTCATGGCCGTGTCGGCGCCGATTGCCGTTGTGGGCATCATTGGTCCCATGTTGATGAGCTTCTTGCTCATGCGCTTCAGCGGCGTGCCAATGCTCGAACACTCCATCGCCAAACGGCGTCCCGGCTACGACGAATACCGAAAGAACACCAGCTCGTTCTTTCCGCGTCCGCCCAAACGGAGCTGAAGGCAGAAGCGGCTGATCGCTGCTGTTCCGTCTTCGCGTGAGCGTCGGGCAAACTAGGGGCATGTCCTCGCCTCAAACGCCTGCCGAAACGTCGTTTTCGTACAACGAGCTCCTCCCGTTGGGTCACGACGACACGCCATTTCGGCTTCTCACCACCGAGGGCGTGTCGACCTTCGAAGCGAATGGGCGGACGTTCCTCCAGGTCGAGCCGGAGGTCATCACGCTCCTCACAAAGGAGGCGATGCGCGACATCCAGCACCTCCTGCGTGCGGGGCATCTTGCCCAGCTCCGCAAGATCCTCGACGACCCGGAGGCGACCGGGAACGACAAGTTCGTCGCCCTCGATCTCCTCAAGAACGCCGCCATTGCCGCGGGTGGCATTCTCCCGGGCTGCCAGGACACCGGTACGGCAATCGTGAAA
>JANOWU010000088.1:0-1816 GCA_031418035.1 Acidimicrobiia bacterium | reverse complement strand
AGCCGCAGCAGGTAGCGGGTTCAGGGTGTCCACGGGAGCCCGCAAAGGTGGCCGGCAGCGATACCCGGCGCAGTCCTCTATTTCCTGCCGCCGTTCGACAACGGGACGGTCGTGTAGGCCTGGCCGAAAGCTTTCGTGAGTTGCTCCCCCGTAAGAACTCTGGCGACTGAGTTTGTTTGGGGTTTCTTCCTTCCTTCCAAGGCCACGGATCCGCGCTGCGGCGTGGCTTGCGCCCAACTCCGTAGAAGCCAGCGGGACCTACTTTTCGATCGCAGCGCGAGGCAGAACGAGGCATCACCAGCCGGACACAGAACCGTACCGGCGCTCACCGAAGGGCGCACGAGCGGGTTCGACGGACGGCTCAGTTCGCCCTCCGGAGTCGATTCGCCACACTGCCTTGCTCAGGTCATTCGGCCACGTACTCGGAGCAGGCGCAACGATGCTCCAGATCCGGGCCACAGGTGGCCGACGGGTCCCTATTTGGCGGAATCATCCGAGACTTCGGGGCCAAGCATCCGGTTCCACGCGTCGACGGCGTGCGGCAAGGTCGGCCGGACTTGGTGGCGGTAACCCTCGGTCGTGCGGGTATCGACGTGACCAGCGAGGTCGGCAACCTTGACGAGATCATCGAGCTGCGACGACACCAACGACACGAAAGAGTGCCGCAGTTCGTAGGTGGTCCAGTTTGTCCCAAGCCCAGCCCGCTCACAGAGCGCCTTGAACGCTCGTCGCATGTTGGCCATCGTCATCGGCGTACCGTTCCGCGTTCCAAACACGAACCCTTCGGCTTCGTAGAGCCCGAGCATCTTCTGCTCGTCACGATGCCGGACCAGGGCCACCACCAACGTCGGGTGCAGCCCGATTCGACGCCGACCCCGCTCGGTCTTCGGCGCCGCTTGTCCGACATAGACGTCACCGATCGCAGCTGCCCGCTCGACCACGTTGATTGACGGTGACGCTGAATCGATGTCCACGAACGGCCAGCGCAATCCAGCAAGCTCCCCGGGCCGCAGGCCGCACATGAGTCCGGTGAGCCACATTGCCGGCCGGGGATCGGCCGGGATCGCTTCGGTCATCAGCCGTTCCGCCTGCTCGATCGAGAAGCTCTTGCGCGCCTTTACCGGCCGTCGCGCTGGCAGCAACACTCGTTCCGTCGGGTTCGTCTTGATGCGGCGAGTGCGAACGGCCATCTGACACGCCTGGTTCAGGTACCCCCAGGTCCGGTCGATCGTGCTGGTGGCGTATTCCCGGTCAGCCATGTCACGGAAGAGTTGCTCCAGCCTTTCGGTCGTGGTGCGGTCGACGCGCTGGTCGCCAATCACCGGACGGATGCTGGCACCGAGGAGCTGGCGAGCGTTGGCCAGCGTGTTTGGCGACTTCACCCGAGCATGACGAGACGCCTTCGTCGGGGTCACGTTGGGGCAACCAGCGGTAAACCACTCGTCGATGACTTCGTTGAACGTCGGCTGCCGGACGTGACGAGCCTGCGGTTCTTGCGTCTGCGCCCGGTGAGAAACCAGATCATCAAGGTCACGCTGAGCGTCGGCCTTGTCGACCCGCTCGACCTTGCGACGAGTGCCGTCCGGGAAGCGCACCCACGCCATCCAACGCTTCGCGCCCTCGTTCCACCTGACCGTTGGTCGTTGTGCCATTCACCCTCCGACGTAGCTGGTTTCCGGAAGGCTACGTCCAGACTGGCTACGTCGGCAAGTTTTCTATCTCAGAACAACCGCCGCACCTGCTCTGACCAGGGCTTATATCGTGGAGACGAACGGGATAGAACCGTCGACCTCCTGCTTGCAAAGCAGGCGCTCTA
>JANOWU010000087.1:0-31153 GCA_031418035.1 Acidimicrobiia bacterium | reverse complement strand
CCGACGTGCTCTGACTTCAGAGCCGAGACACCCGTTTGTTGTCTCGGGTCGTGCGACCGAGGACACACGGGACACCCGTCACATTCTTGTGACAACTCGTCATTTCCCCGCAATACTCACGAACAGGAAAGCGCAGACGCCGTTCCTGTTCCGAGGGGGAAGAAGATATGTTTCAAAAAGACACCAAAGAGGCCCACTTCGCAGCCGTTCCGCTCTTCAGCGGCCTCGACAAGAAGCAGATGTCTTCGCTCATGCGCCATGTCGATGAGCAGACTGTGGAGGCCGGCAAGGTCATCATCAAGCAGGGTTCGACGGCCTTCGAAATGTGCGTCGTGTTGGACGGGTCGGTGACCATCGAACGCGACGGTATCGTCCTCGAGGTTGCAGGGCCGGGCGCGTCGTTCGGCGAGCTGTCCATGCTCGACAAGAGCCCACGGACAGCAACCGTCACCGCGCGGACCGATGTCCGTCTGGGAATCATCGGGCCTCGCGACTTCGACACCGCGCTCGAGACTGTGCCCGGCCTTTCGAAGGCGATCATGGTGCGGATGGCACGACGCCTGCGGGCCATGGACGAAATGATCGTGCCCGTTTCGAAATAACGAGTCGCCGTATCCCGCCCTACTGCTGGTCGGGTACGCGAACGAACACGGGGGGCCGCTTTTCCAAGAACGCGGAGACGGCCTCCCGGTGTTCCGGCGTTCGGTACGCAAGTTCGAGTGACGCCAACTCACGTCGCTGCACCTCGGCCAGGTCAACTCCTGCGGAGTTCACCGTGAGCAGCTCCTTGATCATTCGGAGCTGTGGCCCCGGGTTCGAGGCGAAAATCTCTGCATCGGCGAGCGCGTGGTCGACGACGTCGGACTCGACACAACGGTCGGCGAGGCCCATACGCGTAGCCTCGACCCCATCGATGGTCGCCCCGCTCATCGCCATCCACGAGGCAGCACCCCAACCGCACCTCGTGACGAGGAAATGCGACGACGCCAGTTCCGGGACGAGCCCGAGTTTCACGAAGCGTACCGAGAGTTTCGCAGAGGCCAACGTCACGATCCTGTCGAAGGGAAGGATCATCGAGAGTCCGACGCCGATCGCCGGGCCGTTGACGGCGGCGATGAGCGGCTTGGACGAACGCACGAGGGCGACCCAGTCGGCCGAACCGGACTGGGCGCGTTCGGGGGCTTCTTTCGGGCTCGTCGGTGGTGTGCTGTCGCGGGTGTCGAGTTGCGCCGCGAATTCGCCACCGATGTCGGCCCCGGCGCAGAAACCGCGCCCGGTGCCGGTCACGACTATCGCGCCAATGGCGTCGTCGTCATTCGCATCGACGATTGCGTGGCGCATTTCGCTCATCATCCGCGGCGTCCACGCATTGAGCCGCTCGGGACGGTTCAGGGAGATGAGTAAGACCGCCTTACGACGCTCGAGCAGAATCTGTTGGTAGTTCATGGAGACCTCCGGTCAACGCCACTGGCACAGATTGCCCGGTTCGACGCCGAGGATGCAACTCCGGGGCCGCTAGCCTCGACGTCATGTCTCCTGAAGAACGAGCACCAATGCCGGCATGGTCGCGCCGCACACTTGCGGTGAGTGCCGGACGCCCGTACGGCGTCGGCTCGACCCTCAACACGCCGATCGTGTTGGCATCGAACTTTCGCGAGGGTGGTGAATACTCTCGGACGCACGGGCTCGCCGGTTGGATCGCCTTCGAGGAGGCCATTGGCGTCATCGAAGGTGGGCGGGCGGTGTCCTATGCCAGCGGCATGGCTGCTGCCGCGGCGATTCTTCATGCATTCATGCCGAAGGTCTTGGTGCTCCCGGTGGTGAGCTACATGGGTGTTCGGGTGCTCGTCGATGATTTCGTGACTGCCGGCCGGATGGAAATGCGACCGGTCGACATCACCGACACGGCAGCGGTGTTGGCGGCGGCGGACGGCGCAGACCTCGTGTGGCTGGAGTCGCCAACCAACCCGACCCTCGACGTTGGTGACCTCGCCTCGCTCTGCTCGACCCTACGTGCGCGTAAGGTTCCGGTGGTCGTCGATTCGACCTTCGCGACACCGTTGGGTCAACAGCCGCTCGCCCTTGGAGCTTCGATCGTCTTGCACTCGGCGACCAAGTTCATAGGTGGACATAGCGATCTTCTCTTAGGTGTCGCCGTCACGGCCGACGACGATGTGTACGAGAAGCTGTTCCACGCACGTACCTATGCGGGGGCGACGCCTGGATCCCTGGAGGCATTCCTCGCTCTGCGCGGTCTGCGGACGATGGCGCTTCGCTACGACGCGGGGAGCGCGTCGGCCGGTGAACTTGCCACGCGATTGCGAAGCCACCCCAACGTGGCATCGGTTCGCCAGATCGGTCCGATGATGTCGTTCATCATGAAAGGCGGTGCGTCGGCGGCTGACAAGGTGTGTGCGTCCGTGCAACTGCTTGTGCCGGCCACGAGCCTCGGGGGCGTCGAGACCACGTTGGAACGGCGACAGAAGTACGCCGGCGACGCCCACGTCGACCCGGGGCTCATACGCATGAGCGTGGGCATCGAGGACCTCGCAGACATCTGGGCCGATCTCTCACAGGCCCTGTCGATCGCCGGCGGCTGACCCGCACACCCCACACCCCACACCCTACGCGTCGCGTCGTCCCCGCACCCTTGCGCAGCGCGACGTCCCCACCCGAGCTTGTGGTGCGTTCGGCATGCTTGTGGTGCGTTGGCCCAGCCCAAACGCACCACAAGCTGCCCAAACGCACCACAAGCGAAAGAGGAGCGGCACGGAGCTTCTCGTGCTGGTGTTTTGTCGGCGAACCGGGCAAACTGCCGCCATGGAGATTGGCCACCGCGAACCATGCCAACGCCGGGTACGGGCGACCCGGAACGGGCGATCCGTCGTCGACTCCAACGAGGCGCTCTACGTGTGGGAGATCCCGTACTACCCGACGTGGTATTTCCCCGTCGGGTCCGTTGATCGGAGTGTCGTTTCCGAAGAAGCGGTCAGTAGCGGCATCGAGATCGATGGCTTCTGTCGGATCGATTGGAATGCGGTCGACTCGTGGTTCGAGGAGGACGAGGAGGTGTTCAAACATCCCCGCGATCCCTATCACCGAGTCGACGTTCTCCACTCCAGGCGACACGTTCGAGTCACCGTGGATGGCGTGCCGGTGGCCGACTCGCGAGCACCTCGCCTGCTGTTCGAAACGGGATTGCCTGTCCGGTACTACCTTCCGAAGGTCGATGTTCGTATGGACCTCCTGACGCCGACGTCGACCTCGACGGTGTGTCCGTACAAAGGGACGGCGCAGTACTGGTCCGTGTCGGTGAACGGCGAGACACACACCGATCTCGTGTGGGGGTATCGCGACCCGGTACCCGAAGCGGCCAAGATCGCCGGCCTGGTCTGCTTCTACAACGAGAAGGTCGATATCGAAATCGATGGCGTGGCCCTCGATCGGCCGAAGACGCCGTTCGCGTAGCGAGGCTGCCGTACCCGACGCAACGGTCGGCGTCGTGGTCGCATCCGCCTAGCTCCCCATCGGAGCTTGTGGTGCGTTCGGGACGCTTGTGGTGCGTTCGGCCAGCCCAAACGCACCACAAGCTGCCCAAACGCACCACAAGCGAAAAGGGGAAAGGGAGATCGCCGGGCGCAAGTGGCGTGGCGGACCGGGGATCTGCGAGTCTTGGCCCGTGAGCGAATCGAACGCGCAAGGTCGGACGCAGACGTGGCTTGCCCTCGTCGACGAGGACGTGGTTGACCCCGCACAACGGATTGTCGACCCGCACCATCATTTGTGGGAGTACCGCGGCAGCCCCGGAATCGCTCCCGTGTACCTCCTCGATGAACTGCACGCCGACACCGGCAGCGGACATCGGGTCGAGGCGACGGTCTTCGTGGAGTGTGGCTGGGCGTATCGCCGCGAAGGACCCGAGGAGTTCCGTCAGGTCGGCGAGACCGAGTTCGTCGCCGCTGAAGCGGCTCGCTCACGCGAGCGAACGGGCCCGGCGCGCATTGCCGCAATCGTCGCAACGTGTGATCTCGCTATGGGTCCGACGCTGGCTGCGGTTCTCGATGCCCACGAACAGGCCGGCGACGCGCTGTTTCGAGGCATTCGACATCGCCTTGCCTTCGATCCGACCGATTCGGCCCGGACCGGAGCGACGGAACCGAACGTCCAAGGCCTTATGGGCACAGATGAATTTCGTTCGGGTGTGGCTCTGCTCGGCTCTCGGGGGCTCACCTTCGACGCCTGGCTATACCACATGCAACTTCCGGAACTCGTCGCGATGGCCCGGGCCGTGCCCGGTACCACGATCATTCTTGACCACATCGGCGCACCCCTTGGTATCGGTGCCTACGAAGGGAGATGGGACGAGATCCATGCGCAATGGCGATCCGATCTTGCCGACTTGGCTTCGTGCCCGAACGTCGTCGTGAAGGTTGGCGGAATTGGTATGCAGACATATGGAAATGGGTACCACAAGCTCGAACGTCCACCGACCTCGGATCGCATCGCTGCCGATTGGGGCGACGAGCTTCGATTCATCATCGATACGTTCGGCCCATCACGGTGCATGTTCGAGTCGAACTTCCCGGTCGACAAAGTGTCGTTCTCCTATCGAGTGATGTGGAACGCCTACAAGAAGGTCGCGTCGTCGTACTCGCCAACAGATCGTGACTCGCTCTTTGCCGGCACGGCGGAACGGGTCTACCGAATCAACTGAGCCTCGGCCAGACAGCGCTCAGCGCCCGAGACGTTCGCGCGCCAGCGACTTGAGCGTTGCGTAGTCGACCTTGCCCGAGGGTGCCCGGTTGATCGACGCAACCTGCACGACATCTTTCGGCGCCTTGTACCCCGCGAGGTGACTCTTCACATGGTCGATGACCGACGCGGCGTCGACGCGCTCGACATCGTCTCGAGCCTCGACGACGGCACAAACGGTCTCACCAAAACGGGGGTCGGGGATACCGACACAGACGGCATCACGAACGTGCGGATGTCGCTTCAGTACTTCCTCGACCTCCTCGACGAACACCTTCTCGCCCGCGGTGTTGATGCATACCGAACCGCGTCCGAGGAGACGCAGCGTTCCGTCGGCCTCGACGGACGCGAAGTCGCCGGGCACGGACCATCGTTTCCCGTTGATGACGCGGAAGGTTTCCGCTGTCTTCTTCTCGTCCTTGTAGTAGCCGTCTGGCATCGGGCCCCCAAAGGCGGCCAGACCCACGGCGCCCGACCCGGGGACCACGAAGCTGCCGTCTTCGGCGATGACCTGTGCGAGCTCGCCCACCCGAAAGGCCGCGGTGTCGGCGATTGCACCCTTCGTCGAGGCGGAACTCCCCATGCCGGCGGCCTCCGTCGAACCGAACACGTCGAGCAAGACGACGTCGTCACGAAGGTGCGCCATCATTGCGGTCTTCACCTCACGGCTCCACATGACGCCAGCCGAGTACACAATCCGTAGCGTCGAAAGGTTCCAACGACCGGGGTTGGCCTCCAATTCGGCGAGCAAAGGGCGGGCGAATGCATCTCCAACGATCGTGATCCACGTGACGCCTAAACGCTCAACCTCGCTCCAGAGATACTCGGGGTCGAATCGGGTCTTGTCCAGCAACACGATGGTGGCACCCAACGAGAGCATTCCGTAAGCGTTCCCGAGAGCCGTGGCGTGCATGAGCGGACACGCTTCCATCACGATTGGTCGATCAGTACGTGCACGTACTGACTCGGCGTGGGTTTCGAGGGTGGGGGATGGGGGAATGCCGAGGACTGCGTTTCCGCCGTGGCCCATCACCCGAAACAGTTCACGGTGCGACCACATCACTCCCTTTGGCATGCCCGTGGTTCCTCCGGTGTAGGTCATGATGACATCGGCACCCGAACGCGACCATGACATCGGCGGTGGGGCGTCGGCCCCCGCGCCCACGACCGACTCGTAGGGCACCGCCCATGCCGGCGGGTTCGGCCCTACGGCGTACCACCGGCGCACACCGGCCAGCCGAGTGCGTACGATCTCCACGATCTCTGTGAACGTGGTGTCGAACACAACGGCTTCGGCGTCGGCATTGTCGAAGAGGTAGGTGATCTCCTCGGCACCGTAGCGATAGTTCGTGTTGACGGGCCACATGGCGACCTTCGTGGCCGCAAAGTACGTTTCGAGGTACTCAGGTGAGTTGAACAGATACGCGGCAACCTTGGCCTGGTGTCCGAGACCGGCCGCGAGGAGGTCGGCGGCCAGTGCATTGGCGCGGCGATCGAACTCGCGCCAGGTGAGTTCTCTCGTGCCGCAGATAATCGCGGGGTGGTCCGGTGTCGCCGCGGCGACGGTCTCGAATACGTCGGCAAACTGGAATTCGACCATGACTGACCGTATCCGAACGATGCGCGACGCGTCGACTGTTCAGCGAATCTCTGCTCCTTCGAGGATGCCCGCATTGCGCCAGTCTTCGAGAATCTGGAAGAACCGCACGGTGCCGCCGCCGTAGGCAGACGAGAAGAAGCCGTTCGGACTATCCATCTTGCCTTCGCCGTTGTAGTAGCCGGGCGTGCACTCGGCAAAGAAGCGTCGACCCATGCCGGACTTGGCCTTCATTTCGGCGACCCACCCCTCTTCACCTTCGATGGTCGCTTCGACGGTGTCGGCCCCTCGACTGCGCACCTGGTCGATCATGTAGGTGAGGTGCTTGGCCTGTTCATTGAGGGTGTGCGGAACACTGTTCGTCAGCGCCGTTTGCGTGAAGCCAAGAAAGAAGCAGTTCGGAAAGCCGTTCGTTTGCAGGCCGTGGAGAGTTCGCAAGCCGTTCGCCCACTTCTGCGAAAGGGTCTGCCCGCCTGTCCCGATGATGTCGTATCCGGCGCGGCGAGTGTAGGCCGTTCCGATTTCGAAGCCGGTGGCGAAGATCAAGCAATCGACCTCGTACTCCTTGCCGTCGACGATCACACCGCATTCGCTCAACTGTCTGACGCCTTCGCCATCGGTGTCGACGAGGGTGACGTTGGGTCGGTTGAACGTATCGAGGTACTCGTCGTGAAAGCACGGGCGCTTACAAAACTGTCGAAACCACGGTTTGAGCTTTTCGGCGGTCGACCGGTCCCCGACTATGGCCTCTGCCCGATTTCGAACCTGCTCCATCTTTCGCATGTCGGAGAGTTCCATGAGCTCAGAGCGTTCTGCTGGCGTAAGCCGACGGCCGAGCTTCTTGCTCGCGGTCTTCGCCGCCGTGCGGGTAAGACTGCGGAAGATGTCGGTCCAACCGTCGTTGACGAGATCCTCGTCCTGATCGCCGCCGGTCATGAGGATGTTGAAGTTGTCCATGCGGCGTTGTTGCCACCCGGGTTCGAGCGACTTCACCCATTCGGGATCGGTCTCGCGGTTGTTGCGGACGTCGACCGAAGACGGGGTTCGCTGGAACACGTAGAGGTGTTTTGCTGCTGCGCCGAGGTGGGGGACGCATTGGATCGCGGTTGCCCCGGTGCCGATGATGCCGACGCGCTTGTCGGCCAGCCCCGATAGGTTTCCCGACGCGTCGCCACCCGTGTATCCGTAATCCCACCGGCTCGTGTGGAACGTGTATCCCTTGAATTCGTTGATGCCTGGGATACCGGGCAACTTCGGACGATTCAGCGATCCGTTGGCCATTGCCACAAACTTCGCGCGGAATCGATCGCCACGGTCGGTGCTGATGAGCCATCGCGAGTCGGCTTCGTCCCAACGAAGCTCGGTGACACCGGTCTGGAAGAGTCCCTGGTCGTAGAGGTTGAACTTGCGTGCGATTGCCTTGCTGTACTCGAAGATCTCCGGCGCGTAGGAGTACTTGTGCTTCGGGATGTAGCCCATCTCCTCAAGCAACGGTAGGTACACATATGACTCGATGTCGCACATCGCGCCGGGATAGCGGTTCCAGTACCAGGTGCCGCCGACGTCGCCACCCCGCTCG
Source organism: Acidimicrobiia bacterium (assembly GCA_031418035.1). Taxonomy (GTDB): domain Bacteria; phylum Actinomycetota; class Acidimicrobiia; order Acidimicrobiales; family JANYDT01; genus JANOYY01. The sequence goes on along the minus strand of JANOWU010000087.1, from coordinate 23,225 downwards.
ACGATTCGGATGCTTTCGACGCCGACCTCTCGGAGGCGTGCAGCAGTGAGCAGTCCGCCGAATCCGGCGCCGATGATAGCGACTTCGACCTCATCGAACACCGGATCACGGGTGAATCCGGGGTCGACGTAGGGATCGTCGACGTAATGCGAGAACTCGGCCGTGACTTCGACGTACTGGTCGTTCCCCTCAGGTCGAATCCGCTTGTCTCGTTCGAAGGAGTACTTTTCGCGAATGTGATCGGGGTCGAACTCCAGTTTCCCCAGAAGTTCCACGATCGGTGAATTGGTTGCCACGGTGAGAACTCCAAGCTGAGCGACGGTTTTGGTTCGACCCCCATTCTGGTCTTTCGGGGAGTTCGCATGCCATACTGACGCACTGTCGTTGGGAGCGAACAATCATGACGAAATCACCGGGGTCGAGCAGACCTGAACGAGAGCCCAAGCCAGCGGAGTACTACGAGGGCATCAAGGCGAAGTTTGCCGCTGCGCGTGACCTGCGGCTTTCGTATCGTCCGGAGGGAACCGCACAGTATCTGACGGATCTGTCTGGCGATTTGTCGAAGTACGAGACTGACCCGTACTCGGACGAGATCGTCGAGCGGCCAGTGATCGATGACGAGGTGGAAGTGCTCTTCATCGGAGGCGGATTCTCGGCGTTGCTGACCTCCGCCCGTCTCCGTGAAGTCGGTGTGGAATCCATCCGCATCGTGGAACGAGGGGCCGATGTCGGTGGCACCTGGTACTGGAACCGATACCCGGGCGTTGCGTGTGACGTGGTGGCGTATGACTACCTTCCCCTCCTCGATGAGATGAACTACGTGCCGACGCGCCACTATGCCCGCGGCGACGAGATCTTCAACCATTGCAAGGCGATCGCGAGGAAATACAACCTGTACGAACTGGCCGTCTTTCAAACGACCGTCACGTCGACGGTCTGGAACGAGGCCGATCGGTTGTGGCACGTGACCACCGATCGCGGTGATCGTATGCGTGCGAAGTTTGTTGTCTGCGCCAACGGAACTCTCACGAAGCCGAAGCTTGCGCGTATCAACGGGATGGAGTCCTTCGCTGGTCATTCGTTCCATACGTCCCGGTGGGATTACGACTACACGGGGTCTGATCTCACGAAACTGTCCGACAAAGTGGTCGGCATTATCGGTACCGGCGCCACAGCGGTTCAGGCGATCCCGCATTTGGGTGAGCATGCGAAGGAATTGTTCGTGTTCCAGCGGACGCCATCGTCGATCGACATTCGAGAGGACTGGGAGACCGACCCCGAGTGGGCATCGACGCTGGAGCCGGGGTGGCAGGCCAAGCGCAGACTGAAGGCGATGACGAACCCGCCCCTTTCCGCGATGCAGATCGACAAGCGCGCCAACATGACCGCGGAAGAGAAGGTTCGCCGACAGGAGATGGCCAACATCGACTACATGATGCGCATCCACAAACGCATCGAGGAGACGGTGGTCGACCCAACGACGGCCGAAGCCTTGAAGCCCTGGTACATGTTCATGTGTAAACGACCGTGTTTTCACAACGAATATCTGCCGACCTTCAATCGGCCGAACGTGCACCTCGTCGACACCAACGGCGAAGGTATTACCCAGATCACGCCGGACGGTCCGACCTTTCAGGGCAAGACATACAAACTCGATCTTCTGATCTACGCCACGGGGTTCGAAGTCCAAAAGACCGGCACGTACAACCAGGTGGTCGGTCAAGAAGGAAGAGACCTGCAGGACAAGTACCGAGACGGCGTCCGAACCGTGTTGGGTATTCACACGCACGGCTATCCGAACATGTTCATCATGGGCGGATACCAGGCCTCCTTCAACTTCAACCTGACCGACGTGCTCCAAGCCCAGGGCGATCACATCGCGGCCTGTATCGACTACGCGCGGACGAACGGTCACGACACGATGGACTGCACCTCTGAGTCCGAGGAATGGTGGGTGGACGAAGTCATTGCCCATCGGGGGAAGACCTCACGCAACGCCGAATGCACTCCCGGGTACTACAACTTCGAGGGAGAGTTCAATCGCCGTCAGGACGGAAACTACAACGGAGGATTCCCGAAGTACGGCGCGCATATGAAAGATGTGCGTGCTGAAATGAAAGCGCACTTCATCTTCACGTAGGACCTTCCCGCAAGGCCCGCACGTGCGACCATCACGGGAGACCATCACGGTAAACGTCCCGTGGCCAGATCACTTTTGGCAGCGGCGTCAGTGGTGGATGCCGCCGTCGACCACGAACTCCTGACCGGTGCAGTAACTCGATTCGTCGCTGGCCAGGAACAGGACCATGTTGGCGATGTCGCGAGATACACCGAAGCGCCCGAGTGAGACCGTCCGTTCGACCTTTCCACGAACGTCTGCATTGCTGATGATCGGCGAGTGTGACGTCATGGGGGTCTCGATGATGCCGGGGTGCACCGAATTCACGCGGATCCCGTTGCGTCCCCACTCCTGAGCTGCAGTCTTTGTAAGACCACGTACGGCCCACTTCGTGCCGCCATATGCGCCATGCAGCTTCACGCCTTCCAGACCGGCAACGGAGCTGATGTTGATGATCGAGCCGTGAGTCTCGGTTTTGACCATTGCTCCCGCCACCGTCTTCATACCGAGGAACACGCCGGTTTGATTGATTGCGATGATGTTGTTCCACTCGGCCAGCGTCGTCTGGTCCAGACGCTTCGTCATGTCGATTGCAGCATTGTTGACCAACACGTCGATGCGGCCGTGTCGCTGCACGATTCCCCCGACGACGGCCTCCCATTCCAACTCGTCGCGGACGTCGAGATGGACGTACTCGGCACCGGGAATGGCCGTTGCCGCTTTTGCCCCGACGTCGTCGAGTATGTCGGCGAGGATGACCGTTGCACCCTCCTCGGCAAACAGCTCGCCTTCGTCGGCCCCCTGGCCTCGTGCTCCACCGGTGATGAGGATGATCTTGTCTCGGAGTCTTGACATGGATCGGATTCTGACATGGACGCTCCGGTCGGCGCACGTCGAGTCGCCGACGGGCGGCCAGCTACTCGCGTGTGGGACCGCGGCGGCGAAGTGTGACCACTCGGTCTTTGACGCGCCAGCCCTGTGGTGTCTTGACAACGTCGTCGTAATACGACGCCGTTCCGACGAGGCCCCCGGATCGCAATGCAACGATCCGGAAGTACATCTTCACGCCCGTGGGCGTGTCGTCGACGTAGACGTTGGTCATCATGTGGGTACGGGGGTGCTGGGCGTCCACATCCATGAAGTGCTTGATCGCCGGCAGCCCCACGAGCAACGACACACCAAGGTCGGTCAAGTCGAACGTTGCGTCTTCGGTAAAGATCGCATCGAGACCGTCCCAGTTGCGGTCGTCGATGGCATCGCCGTAGCGACCCGGCAACTCGTGGAGCTCAACGCGGTCAGCAATGTCCATGATCATTTCCTTGCTCGTTTCGGCGCCCGCACACTGGCGTCGGTTGTCCAAACACTTTGACTTGGCGGAGGTTAGGCATCCCGATAGGGTCTCGCCAATTCGTCATTTCTTAGTAGGGAGACATCGATGGGATTCGAACCGCAGGGCAAGGTTGGCGTGATCACCGGCGCGGCCGGTGGGATCGGCCTCGGCATGGCTCGGGCGTTCGCCGAGGTCGGGATGAGGGTGGTCCTCGCCGACATCGATGCGGATCGACTCGAAGAGTCCGCGGCGCTCCTCCGATCAGAGGGGCTCGATGTCGTCGGCGTCGCCACCGATGTCACCAAGTTAGCCAGTGTTCGCGAGCTTGCCGACGCCACCATGGACACCTTCGGGCGAGTCGACGTCTTGTGTAACAACGCAGGAGTAGCGATGTTCTCCACGATTGCGGAGACGACGATCGAGGATTGGGAATGGACGATGGCCATCAACATGTGGGGCCCTATTTACGGCGTGAAGACCTTCCTGCCGCTCATTCAACGCAATCCCGAGCCGGGGCACATCAACTCGACGGCGTCGATCTCCGGGCTCGTGGCCGGAGGCACCGTCGCTCCGTACAACGTGACCAAACATGGGGTGGTTGCGCTGATGGCGACGCTGGAACGCGAGTTGCGGTCGGCTAAATCTGTGCATCGGGCGTCGGTCCTGTGCCCCGGCCCGATCAACACGGGTATCGGACGAAACAGCGTCCGGTCTCGGCGAGCCTCGGCCGGTCCGATCCCGACAGCGGACCCGCAATCCACGCCGGCCGCCGCCCGACAACCCGACCGCGCCTCGGGCTCGGAGAAGGGACAAAAGCTCGGCGACAAGATGAGCAACGCGCTGACGTCGGGGATGGATCCGTACCAGGTCGGCAAGATCGTCCTCGACGCCATGCTCAACGACCGATTCTGGATCTTCACCCACAAGGGTCTCGTGAAGTTCGCACGAGAACAATTCGATTTGATGGAGACGAGCGAACTGCTGTCGCGCGGCAAACTCGTATAGGCACATACGGCGCCACTGGCGCGACGGGTGCATCGCGGGCTTCGCAGGCTTCGGGTCGGGGACTCAAGCTCGGGGCGACGCGAAGATCGCAAACGTGGCAGAGTGGCCGGGAATATCAACAAATCGAGAAACGCGAGGTAACGCCGCATGGCGACGAGTGAGGTCCTGCTTTCGGAGTCGTCGGGCACGAAGGGCTTGAAGGGAGGTTCGCTCGGGTTGCTCGCCGTGATTGTCATCGGTGTGGCGTCGACTGCGCCGGGCTACAGCCTCGCCGCAAGTATCGGGTTCGTTACGGGGGAGGTGGGCAAGAAGGCACCGTTCATCATGCTCTTTGCCTTCGTGCCGATGGGCTGCATCGCTGCGGCGTTCTACTATCTCAATCGGGCGGACCCCGACTGCGGGACGAACTTCACGTGGGGGGTGAGAGCCTTCGGGCCCAAGGCCGGGTGGATTGCCGGATGGGGATGCATCGTTGCCGATCTCGTCATCATGCCGAACCTTGCTGGTGTATCGGGCCAGTACCTCATGTTGCTGTTCAGCGAGAAATTGGCAACGAACATCTGGCTGACAACAATGATAGGTGTGCTTTTCATCGCGGCGATGACGTGGATCTGCTGGCGCGGTATCGAGTTGTCTGCTCGTTCACAGGTGTTGCTGCTGGGAACGGAGATGCTGGTACTTGGCGCCTTTGCGATCATTGCGCTCGTAAAGGCGTTCGCCGGTACCACCCGCACCCTGACGGTCGAAGGCAAACTGAAGACGTACGAGTCGCTCAAACCGAGTCTGTCATGGATGTCGCCTAGCGGGATCACCACGAAGTCGATGATCGCCGGGCTTGTCGTCGCCGTTTTCATCTACTGGGGGTGGGATACATGCGTGTCGGTGAACGAAGAGGCCAAAGATTCGGCTACGACACCAGGGCGTGCGGCGGTGTTGTCCACGGTGATCCTCCTCGGCATCTACCTCGTCACGGCCTACGGGTCCGTGGCCCTGCTCGGTCCGGAGTTCGTCACCGACAATCAAGACGAAGCGATTTACGCGTTGGGCAAGGTTGCCCTGCCGACGATCATGGTGAAACTGCTGGTGATCGCGGTCCTGACGTCTGCCGCTGCGTCGTGTCAAACAACGATTCTTCCGGCCACGCGAACCATGCTCTCCATGGGATCGCACGGGGCGGCGCCTGAAAAGTTGGCTCGCATCGACCGCTCGCGCCTCACTCCGGACTTCAGTACGTTCCTGTTCGGATTCGTGGCCATCGTCTGGTACGTGTTGCTGGTGGTCGTGAGCCACAACACCGACACCGACGCGTATAGCGCCTCGATTGCCGCCGTGGGTATGGCGATTGCGGTGTACTACGGCCTGACGGGGGTTTCGTGCATCGTGTACTACCGCAAGTTCCTCACGAAATCGATCAAGAACTTCTTCCTGATCGGCGTGTTGCCGGGGTTTGGTGGAATCGTGCTTCTGTACGTCTTCGCGAAAACAGTGTGGGACGCGAGGAGTGCCGACTACGGGTACGGGACTGTTTTCGGGGTCGGTACAGTGCTGGTCATCGGGACACTCCTCCTTGTGATCGGTGTGCCGGTGATGCTGTGGTGTTCGAAACGGTACCCGAAGTTCTTCACGTACCGTCCTGATCCAGTTGATCTCGTGAAGGATCCAAACAGCACCGACACCCTTGCAGCGCCACTTGGTACGTACACAAAGGAACTCGTTTCCCCAGGGAAAGGAAAGTAGCGATGGCCGGAGAATTCGTCGTTGGAGTGGGCGGAAACGGGAGCGGGTTCGAAGCCGCTCGCGAGGCAGCAAAGATGGCCACTGCGCTTGGGGTTCCCATCATCATCGTTTTCGGTTTCGAGACGTCGCCGCTCGCACCACGAGGCGGCCCGCTCGAAGAGCGAATAGCCGAGATCGGCGAGGAAGCCGTTGCACAGATCAAGTCCGAGCTGGCCGTCGATTACCCGGGTTTGAGCGTTGAAGTGGAAATGGTTCCCCAACGTCCTGCCGATGCGCTTATCGCGGTTGCCGACGCCCGTTCAGCCGCCGTTATCGCCATCGGTCACGGCGGACAGGGACCTCTACGGGCCGCGCTTCTTGGCAACGTGACCTATGAGATCGTGCACCGGTCGACGATTCCCGTGCTCGTCGTCCCAAACGATGACGACGATCAAGTCGGGCCCTAAAAGGAGCAGTTGATGAGCCCGACTGCCGAGCATCTGGCCTCGTGGGTGTCTCGGCTGGTACAGATTCCGAGTGTCAACCCGATTCATCAGGGACCCTCCAGCGGCGTAATCGGCGAGCGGGCGCTGGCCGAGTACCTCGCCGAGACCTTTCATCGATTGGGTGCCTCCGACGTGGTGCTCGATGAGGTCGTCGACAGGCGCCCGAACGTCTACGCAACATTCCCCGGGCGGTCGGATCGGCTTGTGGTCCTCGATGTGCACACCGATACCGTGACCGTCGAGAACATGACCGATCCCCCATTCGACGGTCGGATCGAAGACGGCTTCGTCTGGGGGAGAGGGGCCCTCGACACGAAAGCTTCGCTCGGGGTCATATGTGCACTTCTCGAAACGTGGAAGGCGAGCAACCTGCAGCCTGAGCCGACCCTTTTGGTCGTCGGAACGGTGGGGGAGGAGGCCGGGGGTCTGCAGGGGGCGTATCGCTTCCGTAGGTGGGCAGAGCACCGCAATTACGACATCGATCAGCTCATTGTTTGTGAACCGACCCAGCTCGCGCCAATTCACGGTCACAAGGGTGCCATCGGAATTCGAGTCACGGTGATCGGCGAGTCGGCGCACAGCGCGACCCCGGAGCGCGGACGAAACGCGATCTTCGCGGCCGGTCAGCTCATAACTGCGCTCGAAGCGCACAGTAAAGATTTGGTGGCGATTCCGCCGACGACGGAAGTTGGCCCGGCGACGCTGCTCGTCTCCATGATCAATGGAGGAATCGCTGGCAACGTGGTGCCGGACCGCTGCGTGTTGACGGTTGGACGTCGAGTCGCCCCCGGTGAAAAGGTGCAGCAGGTCTACGACGAGCTGGTCGATCTGGTGCGCGACGCCTGCCCGTTACCCGTCGAAATCGAACCGATCTACGTGACTCCCGATGGGCTGCCGGGCAGCTCAGCCTTCTACCAAACGCCGGACACATCGTTGGTTCGTCTGTTGTCCGACACCGTTGGCGTGGCCCCGGCAACAGCTCCGTTTGGAACGAATGCGCTTCGCTATGACGGCTTCGCTCGACAAAAGGTCATCTTTGGACCGGGAAACATCGAAGACGCGCATCGTCCGACGGAGTGCGTCGCCATTGCTGATCTGCTGCAAACGGCCGCGGCCTTTACTGCATGGCTCAATCCCGGATGAGCGACTCCCACTGCGTCAGGAACACCATCAGCGCTTCGGAGTCGTCGAGACGGGGGCTGGGGCGCTGCGCCTCCAGGCGTTGCGCACTCACGTTCCTCTCTACCATTCGAACCTGGTGATCGAAGGCGTCAAGAGGATCGTCGACGTCGAACTCTTCGGTCGACCCGTCGTAGCCCAACCATGAGAATCGATTGACACCGCGCTGGGGGAGCCATGGATTGGAAAGGAAACGGAATCGGCCGTTCGTTCCCAACACTTCAAAACTCGATACGTTCCCATACGTTTCTGCAGTATGGATCGTGGCGAGAACTCCCGACTCGAATCGCACCACGGCAGCTGCCTCGCAGACGTTTCCGTCGACGGGTGAGATGATTCCTGTTGCGTGCATGACGCGCTGCGCGAATGTGGACCCGCCCAACGTATCGACGACGAGTTGGAGCAGCGATGCCGGATAGCAGCCCAGGTTGTAGATCGCTCCTCTTCCCTCGGGGTTTACGAGGTGGGCGATGTTGGCGGCATAGCTTGCGTTGATATGGACGAGTCGGCCGAGTCTGGCGTCGGTGAGCACGTCCACGAAGCGTTGGATGATCGGATGTGCGAGGTACATCAGACCTTCGACGAAGAAGACCTGATCGCGCACCGCGGCAAGGAGTTCGTCGGTTTGCTCCATCGAAACGGCGAGGGATTTCTCTGAGAGTACGGCTTTGCCGGCGCGAGCTGCGATCACCGTCGCGTTGTGATGCACATGATTTGGTGTTCCCACATAGACGACATCGACGTCGTGGTCATCGAGGGCCTGTTGCAACGAGGTGGAGTGGTGCGCGATGCCGTGGCGCTCGCGGAATACCGACAGACGACCTTCGTCTCGGCCGATCACAACGGCGACGTCGGATTCGGGGCTTGCCTGAATGGCTCGCACCATCGTGTCGGAGATGAAGCTCGTCCCAACTACAGCCCAACGAATCATGTCTGTCCTTCTTGCGAATGAGTCCTGCCCAGCGACCGTAATCGACGACGCCAAGGTCATACGTCCGACCGAGAAAGAGGGACACCAACCGCATGTCGCCGTGCGTGAGGGTGAGGTGGGAGTTGCGAGTCCCCCGTGAATACGGGATATGCAGGTCTCCTCGTCGCTGCTACAAACGACGGGTGGCCGACGTGACCAAGCGTGTACAGAAGAAGATGAGTCATCTGCTCGACGAGGGTGAGATTGTCCAATCGGCGCTCCTCGTCGAGCCGAAGGGTACCGATGGGGTCGCCTCGCTCGCTCTGGCCGCGTTGCCCCGAACAACGGTCCGGCGCTTGGCGTCGAAGGCCCAGACGGAACACGAGTCCTCCGGTGGGCTCGCGGCGTCGTTCTCTGCGACATCGTGTTTGGTCGTGGTGACCGACAAACGCGTGGCCATTGTGCCGTCCAACGGACTCAGCATGAAAGAGATCTCTGCGACGTACGATCGTCGCGATCTTGTCGTCGCCGAGAATTCCCCAACGGGCTTGGGCCGAAGGCTCGTGTTTCGATTCCTGGACGGGACATCGGTGACGGTCGACGCTCAGCGGGGTCAACCGTCTTATCAGTTTGCCGCGTTGCTCGGTGGCGACGAACGAGTACAACTGTGAGCCGTCGAAGCATTGTGCCGGGCTGTCGAAGCATTGTGCTGAGCATGGTGCTTTGGTTTCGGCCGGGGCGTGTTCCACTGATCCCTCTCTGTCAAGATGGTTGTTGCCGCCTGGTAGTTAGTACTCGTTGAGCAGGGCGGGATCGTGAGAAGGATTGATGTCTGCTTCTATTGTTGCTCGTGTGAGCAGCTCGGAGTCCGGAGAGGTACGCGGTCGACGCTTGTACACGGCCGAGTACAAGGCCCGGATTCTCGATGAGATTGACCGGTGTCGTGAGCGTGGCCAGGTTGGTGAGATCTTGCGTCGCGAGGGCTTGTATTCGTCGCTGATCGACGCGTGGCGCAAGCAGCGTGCCCGCGACACGATGACTGGTCTGGCCGGCCGCCGGCCCGGGCGCAAGGTCGACCAGGCCGCTCGTGAGCTCGCTGATCTGCGTCGCCGCGTCGCCGACCTCGAGGACAAGTTGTCGACCGCGAACGAGTTGATCGAGGCGCAGGGAAAAGTCTCGGCGCTCTTGCAGGACATGTCCCGCAAGAGCGCGGCGCCGACCTGAACGAATTTCTCGCCGGCCAGATTGAAGAGTTCGCACCAAAGGTCGGCATCGCCCGCGCTGCCCAGGCGTTCGGCGTGCATCCGCGCACGTATCGCCACCGCCGCCAGCAACACGATGGTCGCGGCCGTGACCGGTCCCGGCCGCCCCTGCCACGCCGCATGCCACCCTCGACGCTCTCCGACAACGAGAAGACCGCCGTCGTTGCCGTGTTGTGCGAGCCGCGCTTCGCGGATCTCGCCCCCGCCCAGGTGTACGCGGCGTTGCTCGACGAAGGCACCTATCTGTGCTCGGAGCGCACGATGTACCGGGTCTTGGCGGAGCGGGGCCTGGTCAAGGAGCGTCGCCGCGGCGGGCATCAACGTGCCGGTGCCTACGGCGTACCTCGTCTCGTCGCGACGGGCCCGAACCAGTGCTGGACCTGGGACATCACCAAACTCCGCGGCCCGGTCCCCCGAAGGTGGTTCTTCCTGTACGCGATCATCGACATCTACTCCCGAAAGCTGGTCGGCTGGACCATCGCCGAGCGTGAGTCCGAGACCATCGCCCGACGCCTGATCGCGACCACCTGCAAGCGTTACGGGATCGATCGTGACCAGCTCACCATCCATGCCGATCGTGGCTCGCCGATGATCGCGAACTCCGTCGCTGATCTCCTCTCGTCGATGGGCGTCACGAAGTCTCACAGTCGACCGCGGGTGTCGAACGACAACCCGTTCATCGAAGCCCAGTTCAAGACCATGAAGTACCGGCCCGATTTCCCGGACCGCTTCGCTGAAATCGCCGTCGCGAGAGCGTGGATGCGCCGCTATGAGCGCTGGTACAACCACGCGCACTACCACTCCGGCATCGGCTACCACCGACCCGCCGACCTCCACGACGGCACCCACCACACCATCACCGAACGCCGCGCCGAAACCCTTCAGCGCGCATACGAACAACACCCCAACCGGTTCCGCCGGCCACCATCACCACCCCAAGTCCCGACCATCGCCTGGATCAACCAGCCGACCATTCAAACCGCATGAATCAGCGGCAACAACACCTTGACAGGTTCCGATGAACGTACGTCCGCCACTGATTTGGCCAGAGAAACCATTGCCGCAGAAGCCACGGTTCCGAACCGACAGGCTCGACCGACGCAACCTCGCGACCGACGCGACCGACGCGACCGACGCGACCGACGCGACCGACGGGTAGTGGGGCGTCACCTCGTTGCCATTCGCGAAGGTGATCCGCTCAACGATCGAAGCGTGCCGGGCGTGAAAGAGCGGCGAGCTCGGTTCGATTCCGTACGCCCAGTTTTTCGAAGATGTGGACCAGGTGCGTCTTCACCGTGGAACGCGAGATGAAGAGTGTCTCGGCCACCTGCGGATTTGTAAGTCCACGTACGACTGCATCGGCGACCTGGATCTCCATGGGAGTCAGGCTCTCCCATCCGGTCTTCGGGCGCGTCCGCTCGCTGCGTGTTCTCTGGGCAAATTCGATCGCTTCGTTCAGTCCGAGGGTGGTGCCTTCGGCCCACGCAAGTGTCGAGCGGGCGCTGTGATGTGCAGTTGTTACGTATGCATCGCGATGCGCAAATCGGTGCTGATATCCCATGCGGTCTCGTTCGGCCTGCGACGCAGCGAGTAGCCGGGCACCGTCGGCGGCGCGTCCGTGGTTCAGGAGCATCGTGCCGATCGCTTCGAGCGCGTTGACCGCAGCGACCCACAGCTCATTGTCGGCGGCGACCACAAGCGCTTGGTGTGCTCGGTCGAGCGCATCTCCGGGCTGTTCCTGCAGAAGACATTCCGCCAACACGAGGTGCCCGGTCGTAGCAAACGCTGGCCCGACGAGCTCGCAGGTGGTGAACAGCGCTGTCGCTGACGCGTGCGCGGCTTGGGTTCTGCCAAGTGCGATCTCGACCTGTGCGAGCCACAGCATGGCGTTTAGCCGATAATTTTGATACGCCGTGCCGCTGCCGGCCTCAAACGAGGCTCGAGCTTGCATCAGATCGCCAAGAAAGAGGTGACACATGCCCTGCACAACCCAGCTCAGGTTGCCGTAGAGGCCCAACGCGACTGAGGTGACTGCAGGCCTCAAATGGAGAAGGCGCTCGCCCGAGCCACCTCGGAACAATTCGAGCTCAGCTTCGACAAAGGCAACTTCGAACACCTCGACGATGACGTTCGACAGGTCCTCCTCCACAGTTTTCGCCGCCGACGCGACATGGCGCTGCGCCAGTTGTAACTCGCCGCGCCGTGTTGCGCAGAGCGCCTCGACCAGCTTTGTGCGGTGGTTTACGAAACCGCCGAGCATGGAATCAGCCCGACGAAGAAATCCGTACTCCGCGCAAACACTGGCCGGGATGTACGTACAGTTGGTGAAGGTGTACCAGTCGCGTTCGCGGTACGCATGTTCTCGGGTTTCGGCGAACAAGGCGAGCTGCGCGTCGGTCGGCCCATCGAAATCGAGCTGATTGGTCATCAACGCGCCTTCCAACACCAAGCGGGCACGGGGACTGAACAACGTGGCTCCGCTCTCGGCAGCCTTCTCGAGCATCGTCATTGCCTCCATACTGGCGTTGCGCAACACGCCGAGAAGCCACATTGCGGCGTCTCCCCATTCGGGCGATTTGGTGTCGCCAGCGAGTACGGCGGCCAGGCCAAACCGGATCGCTTCCTCATAGGCTGCCGTCAACAGCCAGTAGTAGCCGAGCCCGGCCGTGAGCCGCAGGGACGTCGGCCCACCGGTGTCGACCCACTCGAATGCGGCGTGGCAGTTTGCGATATCCGGGGAAATTGTACGCATCCATATGGGTGTCTGATCGATGAACTGTTGCGCGTCGTTTGCGTAGGCAATGTCATCGAGAATGCGGAGCCATTGGGCGTACCACTTGGCATGCGAATCACGCAGCCACGTCACCTCGTCGTATTCCGTGAGCCGGTCAAGGGCGAACGATCGGATCGTCTCCAACATGATGAATCGATCCTGAAATTCATCGAACACGAGAAGGCTCTTGTCGACGAGGCGGGTGATGACGTCACCGATTTCGTAGGCGTCGATGTCACCGGCACTTGCCACCACGGCTTCTGCCGCCTCCATGGTGAAACCGCCGGTGAAGACCCCGAGCCTTCGAAACACCTGCCTCTCCGTGTCGTCGAGCAGCTCTTCGCTCCAGGCAATGGAGTCCTCGATCGTTCCCTGGCGCTCGCCGGATGTTCGCGTCTCTGACCTCGACCTGATCCGAACACCGAGTTGGGCGGCGATACGTTCCGGAGACATCGACCGGACTCGGGCAGCCGCCAGCTCGATGGCGAGCGGAAGTCCGTCGAGACGCTCGCAGATCTGCGCGACGGCCGGCGCATTTCGTTCCGTGAGCGCGAACCCACGGCGAACACGACCGGCTCGTTCCACAAAAAGCTGAACCGCGGCGAATTGAGCCATCGACTCGAGAGACAGAGGCTGCGCGGTGCCCGTCTTCGGCGCAGAAAGAGGAGGGACCCGCCAAATCAGCTCGCCGCGGATGCTGAGCGGCTCGCGGCTTGTGCAAAGCACGATGAGCCCAGGGGCACCCGTGAGGAGAGTGTGCACGAGCCGACCTGTTTCGGCGAGAAGGTGTTCGGCGTTGTCGAGGACCACGACTACCCGGGAGTAGCGATTCAGCGTGGTGATGATCCCCTCGATGGACGTGCTCTCCAATTCGAGAACACCTAACGCGGAGGCGACAGCGCTCACCACACCCGGTTCGTCAGTTCGCGGAGCAAGCTCGACCCACACAGCACCGCCGTCGAGGTCAGACTCCAACAGTTGCGCCATCTCCTGCGCCAGCCGTGTTTTGCCGCACCCGCCTGGACCGGCAAGGGTGATCAGGCGCTCCGATCTGAGCAGTCCAGTCAGCTCCGCAAGTTCTGGTTTACGTCCGATCAACGGCGTGAGGGGCTTTGGTAACGCACGACCGGTGACGTGCGGGGAACTCGGCGCTTCGAAAGCCTGGCGTATTCGCAGTGGCACGCCTCGGGCGTGGCTCAGGAGCCCAAGTTCGGCCGGGCTCAACGGGCGACCGAGTATTTCCGTGGCCAGTTCGGCGGCGCCCGATTCGAGCAGCGGCTTCAGTGAGATCGTGGGGCCCCCAGAGGTAGTTGCTGCTCGACGAAGGCTGAGGACGGACTCGCGAGTGGTAAAGCGAAGCGCGCAGATGATGAGCAGACGAGGGATACGTCGTTGCGTGCCCAGTGTGCGAAGGACGTCGAGGTAGTCGTCGTGGAGATCGCCGGCGTCGTCCACCACGATTGCTGTCGGCATCGTGGACGTCAATCGTGTCACCTCGTCGCTGAGAAGATGGCTCGGAATGGCCCTCGCGTCGACCACCGCCCAACCGAAGCCGCTCGCCATCTTTGCCGCCTCGAGGAGAAGTCGACTCGTGCCGATCCCCGCTTCTCCATCGACGACGACAAACTCCGTTGTCCCTTCGTCCACGTGCGACATGATCGCCGACAGTTGGCGCATTTCCGGGCCGCGTCCGACGAAGCGACCGGCATGCACCTCCAACGCTTTGTTCACCGGTGATCGGCGTATGTGTGGAGAACTGGGCGTGCTTCGATGTCCTGTGGGAGAAGCGCCGATGCGAGATCCCGATCGAGTTCATCGGCGTTTATCGAGCTGCGAATTCCGATCGCCACTAGCGTCGATGGTCCCCCGGCCCACGGTCCGGTGTCGGTCAAGATGCAACGGCGCCCGACTTGTTGTACAGCGACACGCACCGTCGTACTCGATGGAGCCGCAACCGCAACGACCCCCTTTACTCGGATGAGGTCCTTCGACCACGACGTGAGCATGTGGATGAGCTTCTCGCGATCGAATCGTTGCTGTGTCGTTGTGCTCCAGGTGCTGAAGATGTCGTCGGCGGAGGGTCCGAGTTCGGGCGCTGAACGGCGAGGGCCCGTGTGCCCGAGGAGTGCGTGCAGAGCGACCTCGCCATGCTGTGCTTCGAGTATCGGGACGGCGTTGCTTTCGCTCGTGAGCCAGCTGCGAAGCCCGGCGATCGCGTCGGGATCCACGAGGTCTAACTTGTTGAGCAGGAGAAGGTCGGCGGATCTGATCTGGCGAAGGATAGTGTCGCCGACGAAGCGGTCTTTCGCATGTACACGTATGGTCTCTGCATCCACAACAGTTATCACTCCATCGAGGCGTAAGCCGCGGCCATGAGCGTATGCCGCTATGGCCGCCGGATTCGCCACCCCGCTGGCCTCGACGACAAGCCGTGCGGGCCGTGGCTCGAGAGCGCGGACTTGTTCCAGGGCAGCAGCAAGACCGTCGACAAGGCTGCAACAGATGCAGCCATTGGCAAGGGCGATCATGTGCTCGTCGACAGCCGTGATCAATGACGCATCGATGTTGATGGACCCGAAGTCGTTGACCAGCACCACCACCGGTTCCTCCGTTGACCGGAGAATGTGGTTGAGCAGGGTGGTCTTTCCCGCGCCGAGATATCCACCAAGGACGGTCACCTCGATCGTGGCTTCGCTGATCGCGTCCGTCACGCGGAACTGCCCCCCGCCGCGAAGGCGACGCCGCCCACCATCGTGCCCCACACACCGATGTCTTTCAGCGCGACCGGGTCGACGGTGAGCGGATCGTCGTCGAGCACCGCGAAGTCTGCGAACTTCCCCACTTCAATGCTGCCGACGAGGTGGTCGAGCTTGAGTTGATACGCAGCACCGAGCGTCGCCGCGAAAAGAGCGTCTTCCACGGAAATCCGCTCATCGGGCCCGAGGACTTTGCCGGTCGAAGTCAACCGATTCACTGCGCACCACATCGTGCGGAGGTGGCCCATCGGCGTCACCGGCGCATCGGAGTGGATGGAGATCGTCACGCCTTCGTGGAGCGCAGTTGCGCAGGCATCCATTTTCGCAGCTCGTTCTGGCCCAATGCTGCGATCTCGGTGCTGATCACCCCAGTAGTATATGTGGTTACTAAAAATGTTCGCGCACATACCGAGTGCCGCCATACGACGGTATTGGGCGGCCGTAGTCATTTGGCAGTGTTGCACTGTGTGTCGATGGTCCCAGCGGGGATGGGCTGCGAGCGCGGCCTCGACTGCCTCGACAAAGACTTCCGTGGCCTGGTCGCCATTGCAGTGGGCATGGATCGTGAGTCCGGCGCGATGGAAGACGCTGACCATTTCTCGCACCTGCTCGGGGGCAATGAGCCATAGACCATTGCCCTCGTGGCCTTCCGGCGGTCGGTAGTAATAGGGCCACGAAACGCGAGCGGTAAACCCTTGGATCGAACCGTCGAGTACGAGCTTGATGATGCCGAAGTACAACTTGTCGGTGCTTTCAGACTGCAGGCGTTGTGCGATGACCGCAAGCTCGTCGACGTCGACCGGCCCACCCAATCCGGTGCCGGCGGCGACCATCACTCGCGCCGGGTAGGAGGGATCCTCCACCACATCCATCCACGCTTCGGCCTGCCCCGGTGTGGACAATCGGGTGGTTCCGAGGTCGGTGATCAGCGTGTGGCCGGCATTTCGTGCCTCCAGCGCATAGTTCCACTTCGCCTCCGGAGAGCTCCACGCACCCATGATCTTGGTAAACGCGGCGACCGCGAGGCCCATTGCCGACTCTTGCAGCTCACCGTTGGGCTGACCCTCTGCATCACGCGCGACGCCGGGCGACGTTGAGCTCGCCGTGATTTCCGATGCGTTCATCAGTGCGGTGTTCACCGACGCGAGGTGGCCGTTTGCGTGATACACGAATATGCGCCGCGTGGTCGACACGCGATCGAGATGCTTCGCGACCAAGCGCTCCCCGGTGAAGTAAATCGGATCGAGTCCCCAGGCGACGAGTATCTCGTTCGGATCCTCCATTGCGGACTCAACCTCGATCAGACGTTCGACGACGTCTTCGATCGATGCGCATCCGGTCCATACTCGGCCTCGCGGATCTTTGCGATCGAAGAAGCCGACGTAGGGGAGTTGCCACACGCCTCCTGACATGACGTGTGTATGCGCCTCGATGAATCCCGGCGTGAGCACTTTGTCATGAAACTGTTCATCGACCTCGGCTGGCCCCCACGACAACAGTTCCTCAACGGAGCCGACCGCCAGCACCCGACCATCGCGCACCGCGACCGCTTCGGCAAAGGGAAGAGCTCGGTTCATCGTGATGATTCGACGTGCGGTGTAAATCGTTGTGGACATAGCTAACCTCTCGCGCTGAGGTCATACTCAGCCATGTAGTACGGGTGGTCGGGGTCGTATTTGGTGAGCGGTGCAGCGTTCTCCACCCGACCAATCGGACGGACGTCGTTCCCGCTTCGTTGGAGGCGGGCGTCGCCGAGCGAGGTGCGTGGTGTTTCGGCGTGTTTCGTCAGCTCGGCGACGATGTCGGGGTGCGCACTGGCAAGGTTGGTCGTTTCCCCGACGTCGGCTTCGAGGTTGTAGAGCTCGCAGATCTCGGCGCCCTTCTTCGAAAAGTGCAGCTTCCACGGGCCAACTCGGATTGCCTCGAGGTCGTTCATCCAGTAGTAGTAAAACGCGTCGTGAGGTGACGAGGCGAACTCGTCGAACCACAGCGTTCGCACGTCGCGACCGTCAAGTGTCCGATCGACGGGTAGCGAAGCGCCGCAGACCGCCGCAAGCGTCGGAAAGAGGTCCATGGCGGTTGTGACCTCTTTGGTGACACGCCCCGGGGACATTCGGTTGGGCCAGCGAATGATTGCCGGAACACGCTGACCCCCCTCCCACGTCGTCGCCTTTGTTCCACGAAGAGGCCCGTTGCTTCCCCCGAGAGGTTGCCCGTCGCCGCCGCTCGGCACGGTGTTGTTGCCGAGTGAGCCGTTGTCACTGGTGAAGATCACGATCGTGTTCTCGTCAAGCCCCAGCGATTTCAACTCATGGAGAAGCACCGATGTCGCCCAATCGATCGACTCCACGGCGGCACCGTAGGCTCCGTTCTGTGACTGCATAGCGAATCGAGCTTGAACGTAAATTGGTAGGTGTACGTACATATGTGCGAGGTAGAGAAAGAACGGCTCGTGCTGTGCTGAGCGCATGAATCGAACGGCCTCGACGATGTAGCGCTCGGTGAGTGAGGCTTGGTCGGGCTGTTGCTCGATGACCTCGCCGTCTTGAATCAGCGGGAGCGGCGCCATGTCCGGGAAGAAGGATGGGGTGTCAGCCTGACGTCCCATGTCGTTGCTGTAAGGCAACCCGAGGTAATGATCGAATCCGTGATTCGTCGGCTGAAACGCGGGCTGGTCACCACAGTGCCATTTCCCGATCATCTGGGTGCGGTATCCCACACCGGACAACAGCGTGGCGAGACTCACCTCGCTGGGATCGAGCCCGACGGCGTGTCCGGGGAACAGGACGGGTAGGCCGCCGAAGGAACCGAAACCGAAACGTGGGGGATAGCAGCCCGTGAGGAGCGCCCCCCGAGATGGCGAACAGACCGGCGAAGCGGCGTAGAACGAATCGAAGCGCAACCCGTTCGCCGCCAGTTCATCGATCGCTGGCGTCTTGTGCAACGTCGAGCCGTAGCATCCCAGGTCGCCGTAGCCGAGATCATCGCAATTGATCAGCACGACGTTCGGACGTGGGTCCGAACGGGGAGTCAAGTTCGTCACGCTCGGTGGTCGATAGGTCGGAACACGGGGATGGACTCACTGTCGTCTGGGCGTTCGAAAGATACGTGTACTGGCATTTGATATCGAACTTCACTCGAAACAATATCGAGAAGTGTGCTTATCATCCAGGGACCTTCCGTCAATTCGACCGTTGCGACGATTCGAGGCATCGACGCAGCATCGGTGCCGCTCCGTCCGGGCAGGACGACCCATGACTCGACATGACCGGTCCCGACGGCGTCGAACCACCCGAATGATTCGCTGAGGCACTCGGTGCACATTGGAACCTCGGGACCGCGCACATGGTCACAGTCATTGCAGCGTCGAAGGAGCAAACGCCCCTGCGCTGTGGCGTCGAAGAACTGCGCAGATGCATCATCGCGGTGAACGGGGGCAAGAGGCTGGTTCATGCGTGCGGGTGGGGGCTCAGGAGAAGGGTCGAGTGATAGTCGAGGATGCCGCCGTTGCCGCTCGAGAGGACGACGTCGTGGGTAGCAACCTGACGTTCGCCGGCCGTGCCTCGAGCTTGAAGGATCGCTTCCGATATCGGTGTCATCCCCCACATGTAATACGCCGAGAGCTCGCCGCCGCCGGTGTTGGTCGGGAGGGACCCACCCGGCCCTAACGCCCCCGATGCCACAAATGGCCCGCCCTCACCTTTTTCGCAGAACCCGTAGTCTTCGAGCGAGACGATCACGGTGTAGGTGTAGCAGTCGTAGAGCTGGCAGATGTCGACGTCGGCGACACTGAGCCCGGCCATATCGAACGCGCGTCGCCCGGATTCCACGGCACCGGACACTTCGCCGAAGCGACACCCTCGCTCCTGCACCATGCCGGGATGGGCCTGGCCCCATCCGAGAACGTACACCGGAGGTTGGCGTAGGGATGCCGCTCGATCGGCCGAGGTGACGATAACCGCGATGCCGCCGTTGGAGACGAGGCAGCAGTCGAGAAGCCGAAGCGGATCGGCAATCCAACGCGACGATTGGTGGTCGTCGAGGGTGATCGGATCGCGGAACTGGGCCATGGGGTTCATCGTGGCCCACTGGCGCTGCTGCACGGCGACGGCGCCAAACTGCTCCGTGGTCGTGCCGTACTTGAGCATGTGACGGCGCGCCGCCATTGCGTAACGGGGGTTCGCGCCCCCGTATCCGCCGGACATCGCGATCGCGGGAAACCCTTTGAGGGTCGGGCGCCGAGCACCATATGCGGCGCCGGCACTGACCCCTTCCTTGAGCGGTGCGTCGGCAAACACGCAGGCAACAACGTCAGCCATACCGGCATCGATGGCCATGCCGGCGTATTGGATCATCGCTCCGGCCGAGGATCCGAACGCCTGGTACTCGGCCAACAACTTCGTGTTGCGTAGGCCGAGTCCTCGTTGGAGGAACACGTTGAGATCGCCCGGTGAGTTGATGAGCAGCCCGTCGATGTCGCTGACCCGTAGTCCAGCGTCGCTGACCGCCAACTGGACTGCGTCTCGAGCGAATGACGACGCTGTCTTCCCGTAGACGCGTCCCATTTCCGTGATTCCGACGCCAGCAATCGCAAAGTTGGGCGGTTTTCGGTTCATCGGAATCTCACCGTAGGAGCGTTGTCACCGATCCGTCCAACTGAATAGGCCGGACGGACCAAATCAGCGCTCGGGCGTCTTCTTGGTATCAAGTTTTCGGGCTCCACCGTCGAAGTTAACGTGACGGAGTAGGACCGTCGATCTCTCATGACTGCTCCTCAACGGCCACCGACGAAAAGACGCCCCGCATTGAAATTGGGAACGACGTCTCGATGGAATCTTCGCTCACGCCTCTTGGCCATCACCCTCCTCCCGATCCTCGGATTCTCGTTGTGGTTCGGCGCGGTGACCGAATCCCGGCTTCGCCAGACCGAACGTGCGGCGACCGTTCGCGACCGGGTGGGCCGGTTGAGCGCATATCTCAACGCCCGAACAGCGCTCACCGCAGAACAAGTACCGACGCAGGCCAAGCTTGCCATTTCGGTCTTCGGTGTTCCAGCATCATTTTCGTCGATGATTCTGGGTTTCGATCCCGACCAGCGGATGAAGGAAGTTCGGCCGGTAACCGAGCGGGCGTTTCAAGACGAGGCAGCCGACCTTCTTCCTGCACTTCGCCGGCTCCGCAGCATTGCTGACACCGATGCCCCGTCCTCTGTTCGTTTCGATCAAACGTTTCGGGAGTTCGATGCGATCCAAGAAGAGCTTCGCGAGCGTTCGAAGACCGAGTACGAGTTGATTGGGGCCGCGGTTGGAAACCTCGATGGTGAACGAGATCTCTGGCGCTCTGTCGAAGTCGTCATCGCCGTTGAGGATCTTGCCAACCAGTACCAGAACCAAACGTCACTCGTCTTCGAGATCCGCAGCAGCAAGAAGGCCCGGAACCAAGCGCTCGCCGAGCTCGCAAGTTCATCGGCACTGGCCGACCGCGACATGGAAGTCATTCGCACACACGCGGGAGAGCTGACCCGAAGCGACTTCGCGAAGTTCGTAAGCGAACAGAGCTCCATCGACGCGAAGAAGATCACCGAATCGGTTTTCAGTGAGGATGACGAATCAGGGTTCCAAACCATCGACTTCGCGAACCTCCAGAGGGAAGCTGGGCTGTTCAACACGATGTTGCAGCGTGGTGAAGGTGCGCGCAAGGTGCTGACCTTCGCGCAGGCAGAAACTCGTGAACGCTCGTTACAGGTGCAACGTTCAGCGCGCAACGAATTGCTGCTCACGTTCCTGCTTGCGGCAACCATCGCGCTTGTCTCGATCGCCTTTGCCTCGGTGCTCGCGCGATCGGTGTCGTCCCCGCTTCGTTCCCTCGCTCGACGCGCCGCACGAATTGGCGGCGGTGATCTCAGCGGGGATCCGCTTCCCGAAACCGGGCCGCAGGAAGTTGTTCAAGTCGGAAAGGCGCTGAACGAGCTCGTTGCCAACCTTGTCGTTCTCGATCGACAAGCGTCGGCGCTCGCTGCGGGGGACCTGGAGCATTCGATCTTCGACGACGCACTACCGGGCGCCCTCGGACGATCGATGCAGGAAACCGTCTCTCGACTCCGTGCCTCGATACAAAACCGCGAAGAGCTGCGGTCACGTCTCGCGCATCAAGCCACCCACGACGACCTCACCGGTCTGCCCAATCGAAAGTCCTTGGTCGAGGCAATTCACGCGGCACTGGGCCGGTCGCGTCGCCAGCAAACAGGAATTGCCGTGTCCTTCATCGACCTCGACGGTTTCAAACGAGCGAACGATACCTACGGTCATCGCTTCGGCGACCAAGTCCTCGTGCTGTGCGCCGATCGCCTTGTCGGGCACCGCCGACAGGGAGACTTCATCGCTCGAATCGGAGGCGACGAGTTTGTCATTGTGTCGGAGAACATTGCCGACAGCTACGAAGCACTCAGCATCGCGAATCGCTACATCTCCGTGTTGTCGGAGCCGGTTTCGATCGACAACAAGTCAGCCAACATCGGCGCAAGCATCGGCATTGCACTCGATTTTCAGAACGAAGCAGACGCGACGATCCTCCTCCGCGATGCCGACCTCGCCGTCTACCGGGCCAAAGCCAACGGGGGCGGTCGAGCAGAAATCTGTGACCTGGCGTTGCGATCCCAGATCGAGCGGCGCGACGACCTCGAACGCGCCATCGTCGACGCAATCCGAAAAGACGAGCTTCGTCTCGAATACCAACCGATTCTTCGAAGCAACGCCAGCGGCTCGTCGGTGGCCTCGGCCGAAGCACTGCTGCGGTGGGACCGGCCAGGGCACGGCCCGATATCGCCCGCCGACTTTGTTCCGCTGTTGGAGTCGAGTCCACGAATCGTCGATCTCGGGCGATGGGTCATGAAATCTGTTCTGCGCGACGCCAGTCACTGGGTCGGCGCGGCTGCCGGCATGCCGGTTGCCATAAACGTGTCGGCCCGCCATCTCGTTGCGTCGACGTTTCTCAGTGATCTGCAGACCGCCCTGGACCAAAGCGGTATCGACCCACGGCGGGTCGTTCTCGAAATCACAGAAACCTCGCTCGTCGACAACGTCGCGGTGGCGGTGAATCACTTGGAGGCCGCACGCGGATTGGGTCTTCGCGTCGCGCTGGACGACTTCGGCACCGGATTCACCTCGATTCGTCAACTGCGCGACTTCCCGGTCGACATATTGAAGATCGACCGCAGCTTCGTGGAACGAATTCACGATCCTGATGATCAATCCCTCGTGCGCATGATGATCGGCGTCGCCGGAACCCTCGGCCTCAACATCCTTGCCGAGGGCGTCGAGACCACCGAACAGGCGAAGCTTCTCACGTCGCTCGGCTGCCGACTCCACCAGGGATATCTCTATGCTCGGCCTCTTCGTCCCGACGCATTCAAGACGTACGTCGCAGAGAAGAACCGGTCCGTCGTCGTCGTTCCGTTCGCTCGGCGTTGATCGGTCGTTAGCAGGGTGCTGAAAAATGGGGGTCTTGAGGATGACTGCTGGGTGAGGTCGTTGTCGGTTGGCCGCTGGCCCTGGTGTGGGGCCGCGGCGGGTTCGGCTGTGTGGCTCAGGCGGTGGTGGTGTCGAGGTCTGTGATGCGGATGATGTTGTACACGGCGCTGGTGATGAGGAACCAGGCCCTGTTCCGTTTT
>JANOWU010000086.1:0-45176 GCA_031418035.1 Acidimicrobiia bacterium | reverse complement strand
CTCGGCTTCTACGGAGATGGATAGTGAATCGTCCGACCACGGAAGCAGCTTGCTGAAGAAGCTTACGGAATGGCCTGTTGCTGTGGCTCGGACGGACGTCGGACCGGTTCGCTCTACGACGACGGTAACGCCGCGGGTGTTTGTGGAGTCTTGTGTTCGCGCCTGACCGGACTTCGAGGCGAAGGACTCTGACGCTGCGGCGTCGAGTTCGTAGCCGCCCCCGTCGAAGTACCCGTTGCGTTCGAGTCCTGACACGGCATCGTTGGCAGCACTCGACGCGCGACGCTCCAACTCCTGCGCTGCCAAAAAGGTAAGCGCGCTGTTGAGAGCGAATATGGCAAGGATCACCACGATCAGAAAGGTGACCGGTACCAGGAGCAGCGCCGAACCTTTCTCGCTTCCTTTACGCCACACAGTCGCCCCCAACCTCCGTGTCGAGCCCGGATCGATACGTATCTACGAGTTCGCTGTGTGCGCTTGAAACGGTGCGTGTACCTATGGAAACTCCGAACGGCAGCCGAAGCGCCGGGATCGAATACGACGCACGGATGGTCACCCGCTCACAGCGCCCAAACGTGGCGTCGATCTCGATCGGATGATCGCGAAATCGTTTCGCTTCGTAGCTGGCGAACACGTTGTCAGACGCCGTTCGTGCCGCTGACGACGCCGACGCACCATCGGACTGCTCGACATACGCCCGTGTCGCCTCTCGCGCAACGGTCGTCACCATAAACTTGGTGTCGACCGTCCCCCACGCATTCACGACCACGAGAATCATCGCGCTGAACACGATGAGCGCGAAGAAGAGGATCTCGGCGCCGGCCTGACCGGATTCGCATCGTGGTCGGGTCGAGAAGCGGGTCGACAAGCGGGTCGAGAAGCGCGTCATGACAACCCTTCTTGACGTGCTCTGACCTCAACGTCGATCTTCGAGAGGTCGCGCAGAGGCCCCACGCCCACGATGGGTACGCCCTTGGCCGTGACTTGCAACACCACGTCCGCGCCACTGCTCGACCACCGCCAATTCGCGGTGCTGCCGAGGAGACGACGAAGGCGGGCATCTTGATCCGCTCGCGAACCGCCATCCTTCGCCGCGTTGGTCACTGCCCCGACGGCGACTGCCCGAACGACGGACCGCCGCTGCAGGTTGACGATCACATGCGTCGCCGTGAGGAGGGTGAGCAGCATGATAAGCGCACCTAGCGATGTCGTGAGGTACGCGACGCCTGACTCGCGCGACAAGCGAGCGCTAGTCCTCCTGGGCTTAGAGCGTCTCACGGGTGCCTTCGGATAAGGGTCCGTCGAAACCGACCTAGTTGATGCCGTCGATGACTTCCTTGACCTTGGTCTCGGAGTCCTTGAACAGGGCTCGATAGGCCACGAACATCAGTCCGCCGATCACTGCCATGATCATCACGGCAATCGCTGCGGAGATAACACCTTCGCCGCGTTCGTTGGTCTGTTGTGCCGACAGCTTCTGGCGAACCGCCTGTCCGGCCCGGTTGAGAGTGATCTGCGTACGTACGGTGGCCTGCAGTAGTGAGTTCATGTGAATTCCTTGTTCGTATGTTGGTTGTCTTTGGTTTTGCTTTGGTTTGAGAAGGTTGACAAGCGGAGACGGCGAGGTGGCGAGGTGGCGAGGTGAAAGGCGTTCACGAGTCCGAGAAGACGGAAAGGGCTTGGAGAAAAGGAATGGCCATGACGATGACGCCCGGAACCAGTGCAGCGACGGTCACGGGAATCCAGACCGCCTGAGCCTTTCGTTCCATCGTTGCGAGCAAGCGCCGGTGCGATTCTTCCCGGGAGACCTTTGCTTCGGCGCTCACGAGCCTCCCGAGGTCTGCTGCTTCGGTGCTCATCCGCAGCACGCCGACGAGGCGAGTTACCGATGGCACGTTGGCGAGGTCGGCCCACTCCCGAAGTGCTTCGGCTTCGCTGACTCCCTGTCGGATGCGTTGCATCACTCGTCCGAAGTCGGCGGCGGCAGATCCGTTTCCTCGGCGGGCGAGTCGGTTCAGCGCGCTGCTCAGGCTGAAGCCAGCAGAAAGGAGCATGGCGAGCTGCTCGGCCACCACCGGGATCTCCGCCTCCAAAGCCTTCTTCCATCGATCCGAACGAAGGGCGAGCGTCTGCTCCACGACCAACAGTCCGAGTAGGGGAGCGATCCAGACAGTAAGTATGCCTAGGATGAGCGGAACCCGAAGCACGCCGAGAACGACGCTCGCGCCAAGCGTTGCCCACAGCGCAGCAACGACCTGACGGACACGGAACTCCGTCACCGTTTCGCTCGCATGGACCCTTCGCAGTCGGTCGCGAAGATCTTCGTTCACCCCGAATGCCTTTGCGATCGTTCCGCCGAGGAGCACGGCAAGTGGACCGATCACGTCGCGTAGCGATCGGGCTGTTCGAATTCTGGGGCTGCGGGCCGGGGCGGTCGGTGTGTACGCCCGCAATCGATCCGCGAGGGACTGTCGCTGCAGGGACGGCACCAGGGAGAACAGGAGTGCCAGACCGACCCATCCCAACCCGGCGCCAAGCGCGAGGAGTCGGGTCATGAGCGAAACACCCTTTCGTCGTTGGGCAGCCTCATGATCTGGCTGGCCCAGATCCAACAGAGAAACGTCAACGCGATGCTCGCGCCAACCGCAAGCTGACCGCCCGTGGTGTTATACGCGGCGCGACCGTCGCCGATCCCGAGTCCAACCAGGGCCATGCCAAACGGTACGATCAGCACGAACCATCGGGCGAAGCGCACTCCGGCCTGACGGCTCTTCGCTTCTTGGCGATGACGCAGATCGGTTCGGCGGTCCTCGATCAACGCGGCCAGTCGCGCTTCCACGTCGTTGCCGCCGAGCTCGTGAGCGACAAGCAACGTCTCGCAGATCGCGTCGGCTGTGGGATCGGCCAGTCGGCGTTTCAGTACCGTGGTGGCCCGGACGAAGTCGGTCGTGAGCAACCACTCCCGGTTTGCCGCTTCGAAGGCGTTTCTCATGGGCACCGTCGGGGCAGTCCGGCCGGCCTCGAACGTGGCTACAGGAAGCGAGCGTCCTACGGCACCGGCACGAAGACGAATCTCTTCGAGCAACGCAGGCCACGCCTCACTGGCCTTTTCGCGCAACGCGACCCGGCGCGCCCGATACGTAGCGATCGGCCCGGTCGAGACGCACAATCCACCGAGGACCGGAGCAGCGATGCCCCCGAACACCAACCAGAAACCGATCGCCGAACCGAGGAAGACCACGATTTCGACCAGCACGAACTCGATCGGACGAACATCGACCATTCCGGCCTGCGCCAGCCATTCGGTGGCCGACAGGCGTGCGCGCTTCTCCGAACTGCGCGACAGAATCGATCGTCGCCCGAGTGCACATGCGCTGAAGAGTAGGTACGAGCCGCTGACCGAACAGAGAATGGCGATCGCAAGACTGGTCATCGCGCACCAACCATTCGAGTCGGCTCCGGTGCAGTCCACGGGTCACGCCCGCCTCGGTCGGCGTTCGACAGCAGCGTCGTGGCGTCGTAGCCCGCGACCTCCAGCATTCGGGTCAGACGTTGAGGAATGACACCGGTCCACATCAGTGGGGCGTAGGGCGTTGCTCGACGAAACAGGTCAGTGACGGTGAAGGCGGTCGCGTCGGGGCCGGTGTGTTGTTCTTCGACCGCGATGATCTCGGTGACACGCAGACCGTGTGGGGTTCGCGCGCAATGCACGACGATGTCGACTGCTTCGGCAATCAGTGCATTCAGAGCGCTCATCGGCAACTCGTTCGACACGTCCGACAACTGCGCGATGAATCGCAGACGAGTCAATGCCTGGCGCGCTGACCCGGCATGAAGCGTGGTGAATCCCTTGATGCCAGACGACAGCGTCAGGAGAAGGGGGAGTGCCTCGCGATCGCGTACCTCGCCGACGATTGCAATGTCGGGTGCCATGCGCAAGAACCCGGCCACCAGACGTCGGAGGTCAGCTTCGCGACGATCGCTTCGTGCCGGTCGGGTCTGCATCGACGCGACATTGGCCAGTGGTATGTCGGCCTCGAATACTTCTTCGGCGACAACGACGCGCAGTGAGGGGTCGAGCTCGGCTGCGCAGCACGAGAGCATTGTGGTCTTGCCGCTCCCCGGTGCTCCGGCGAACACGATGGTGGTCTTCGCCTTTACACACGCTTTCAAGAATGTAGCTACGGGGTTGTCGAGCATCTCTCGTTCGACGAGCTCATCGAGTGACGTGACCGAAACCCCAGTGAACTTACGAATGTTGACGAGCATGTGGGCGTCGCGGCCGATGTCGGCGTGGACGATGTGCATTCGGGCGCCGGATTCGAGCTGGGCATCTTGGAGCCCTTCGGACGGATCGAGCTTGCGGTGAGCCCCTCCGGCATCGTCGAGGATCTTCGTGATCGTCCGGGTGACGTGTTCGTCGTCGTGAAACACTTCGTCGTGGTAGCCGCCAACGCCGCCATGACGTTTCACAAAGATCGACGATGGCGAGTTGATCATGATTTCGTACACGTCGTCGTCTTCGAGCAACGCGTCCAACGGCCCGTATCCGGCAAGATTGCGCATTGCTCGTTCGGCCAGCGCTTCTGCGTCGGTGATGTTTTGTGTTCGAGTGCCGCGTTGAAACTCAATCGTCCAGTTCTGGATCTCTGCGTCGATCAAACGGCGAAGCGTCAACAGGCCGCTGGCGTCGAGGTCGAGCTGCATGTCTTTCGCTCGGTCCTGTACGAGCATTTCGATCTCGACGAGAGGCGATCCTTCCGAGACGGTCGTATGCGCGCTCATGATTCCCCTACGGCCCGCCGAAGAAATCCGGGAGTGACCCGTCGGAATCGACGGGTGGGGGTCGACTGCTCACGAGGGCCGAACTGGCTCAGGAGGGTCGTGATCGGGCGAACGACGCCGTCGGGGAGAGCGGCAACCGCCCGCACGCTGTCATCGACGGGTTGAAACGAGATGAACGTGGGCGGTCCCACCGGCGTATCGGCGCCGATCAGGTCAGCAAGCGCCCGGGTGTAGCCGGCACGCGAGCGCGCGGACTTGGGGGCGAAGTTCAGAACCGGATGGATCTGTGACGGGGACACACCGAACTCGCACAACTCACCGATCACCCGGCACAACCCGTGCAGACCCTTCAGCGATGCATGACCGACGGCAACGACGTGATCGGCATGTGCGACTGCGGTGCGCGACAGGAGATTTCGTTCTTCGACATCATGGGATCCGGTTTCGGCTTCACCTTCAAGGTCGGCGTCGGTGTCGATGATCACGGCGGCGTACGTGGCCGACAGACTCAGCACCGCCTGGACGCACGACGCCGGACGTATCGTCGACCAGAGCCGTCGTCGTCGAAGGCCGATGAGAAGGTCGTAGGAGCGACCGGCGACCTGAAAACACATGTCACGGACTTGTTCGGGGTTCGGTGTCGACAGGCGATGAGCGTCGGTGAGCTCTTGGAGTCCGGGGGAGATGTGTTGAGTGTCGTGCAACATGGCCAACTCGGCGTCGAGACAGAAGTCGGCGAGCACCGTGTGGCCCTTCGTCGCGTGCTTGGTTCCGAAGCTTTCGGCGAGTGCCATGGCCACGGTCGTCGTACCAGCACCACCGGATCCGACGACGGTGACGACGGTTCCGCGAATTGGTGACGTTGCGGTGTCGATCTGCGCGAAGGCGTCGATCGGTGACGTGCCGTCGGTTACCAGTTCGCAGTGGTCGGCGAGCGCGTCGAGAAGTTCAGCTTTGCTCAGGTCTGGTCCGAGCACGGCGTGCGCCCCAAGACTGCGCCAGTCGCGCGTCACGCGGGGATCGTGAACGATGATGACGGCAAGCCCGCGTTCACGCAGGCGCGCGAAGAGATCGCGGTCGAGCCCGCTCATGCCTCCATCGAGTAGCGCCGCGCTCCATGCTCGGGGTCCGTTCGCTTTCGCGACCACATCGTCGGCGCTCAGACACTTCAAGAACTCCAACGCGAGCGCGCCGGTGTTTGCCCATTGTGCGACGTCGCCGAACCAGGCCGAACGTGGGCGAGCAGCTGATAAGACCACATATCGTGCGCTCATGGTGTCGTCTCTGCTGGCGAGTTGGTTTGCGCTTCTGACGGAAGTGACGTAACGGCGTTGGTCACCGGAGGTCGTGAACTCTCCTCGACGATCACCAGTTTCGAGGTCGCCGCAGCGGCAACGATGAGGGGCTCGTCGGCGGTCGCGGGAATCGCCACCGTGATCACGATTGTCGTGTCAGCCGATTGCTCGGGACTATCGACGCGTGTCACCAAGACGTTGCTGGCGACCAGGGCGACGGGTTCGTCGCCGGTGTCGGAGGTTGCGTAGAGCGAAATTCTGGTGCCGGCTCGGAGGCGTCCTGCCATGGCGTATGCGCTCCGCACGGGGAAGCTCACCATACGGTCGGGGCTCGCTCGTCGGATCAGCATGCCTCGCTGGAGGAGTTCGCCTTTCGCGACGGGTCCGAGGACTGCGGTGTTCTCGAGGGCGGACATGTCCTCGATGGCTTGCGTGCGTTGATTCGAGGGCAGCGTGATCGACACCATTTCGACGTCGCCTGCGCCGAGTACGTCGCCCGGTGCGAGGTCTCGGGTGGCGACGGCAAACGTCGTACGAGGCGGTCGCTTTGCCTCCTGAAATGCCGCAAACGTGAGGAGCGCGGCGATCATGCAGAGCAGCGAGCCGAGAACCGCTCGGCTACTGGGCATAATGCCTGGCCGCCCGGCGAGGAAACGGCGTTTCGACGACGACGGCCCAAGGCTGCGCATGCTTTCGGGTGTTCGCTCAACCTCATAGGCCGTCTCGGTGATGCCGTTCATGTGTCGTCCCTCCTGCTCTCTGTGGCGCCGGATATGTGACTTGGAGGGCGACGTCGAAGAAGTGTGTCGTGGACAGGCGGTACTGTGTCGCGATGAGTTCCTCGGGGATCCGCTGGCTGAGCACGGGCGATGCTGCGCAACGCCTGGGTGTGTCGCTGCGAACGCTCTACAAGTTCATCGACGAAGGGTCGCTTCCGGCCTACAAGTTCGGTCGCGTCATTCGGCTGCAGGAGCACGAGGTCGACTCGTTCATCTCCGGCGCACGTATCGAACCAGGCACTCTCGAGCACCTCTATCCCGACACGAAAGCGCTCGAGATCGACTGACGTCGTCGCTACCACGGCGGCGGTTCTCACGGCGATGACGGTTCGGCTCACGGAAGAATCCGAATCATTGAGATCGTCCGCACCGCAACATGGGTTCGTCGCCGTGCGTGTGCTCCGGCGGCCAAGGTGCAGACATCGGCGCCGCACGACCTCAGCCGACCGCCGATGGTGTGGCCGGTCCCGTAGAACCCGATGACGACGTCGGCGCGGGCCTCTGCCGCGCGCTGAAGACAGGAGAGAAGCGAAAACGTCATGGGCGCTCGCTCACTGGCTGCGTCAACGTCGTCGTGCATGGATTCGACGGTCGCCAGTGCGTCGAGGGAGATGATGACCAACTCCGATTTCTGAACCAGTGCGATGGCGTCTGTCCCGACGGCTCGGATCTGTCCGACGAGCGTCTGGTCGTGCACGGTTCGTATCGAAACGGTGTGGGAACCCTCGATCAGGTCGACGAGCAGTCCGGTCCAGGTCGCCGATTCGCCGTCGACGACGTGCTCCCAGTTCGCGTGATCACGGCTCGCTTTCGCCTCCTGAAGGGCAGCCTCATCAAGGAGGTGGGCCCACGGATCGGTTGCCTCGCGAGCGGCTCTTCGTAATGAGCCCGCCAGGTGCTGAGATGATTCACGCCTCACGACCACTGAGAGTAGTGATTGGTGTGCATACGATCAAGAGTGATCGATCGATCAGCAATGAATGGGTCGTCCGGCTCAGACGCCCGACGAGATGTACCGCAACCTATGTGCGCTGAAGTTCTGTGAGCTGAA
Organism: Acidimicrobiia bacterium; assembly: GCA_031418035.1. GTDB lineage: Bacteria > Actinomycetota > Acidimicrobiia > Acidimicrobiales > JANYDT01 > JANOYY01. Next base: position 37,266 of record JANOWU010000086.1, on the reverse strand, counting down.
GTTCTGTGCGCTGAAGTTCTGTGCGCTGAAGATCAGTGCACTGAGTAGGTTTACGGTCGGAGGGGCTGACATGTTGGGCACGCGTACGCCCACCGACCCGCCAGATCCCATCGATGAATCTCGCTGTGGCAACGCAGGCAGTGGTTGCGTTTGTAGACATACACCGCCTCTTTGCCCGCAATTCGTGAACGTGCCTTGCCAAAATGCTCGGCGATCTCTGCGCGCGAAACGGTGATGATCCGCTGGTCGGTGACGCCCTGGCGCAGCTGGTCGACCAAGGTCTGCCAGAGGGAGTCGAACGTCGCTCGGTCGATGGCGCTACACGGGGTGAGTGGGTGAATTCCCTGCACAAAGAGGCTCTCGGCCCGGTAGACATTGCCGACGCCGGCCATCACCTTTTGGTCCATGAGGGCCTCACCGATCGACGATCGGCGGCGGGCGATGCGCGTCCATGCGAGGTCAGGGTCGGCGTCGAGGTGGAGCGGATCGGGTCCGAGCCGGGCGCGAATGCTCGCTTCTTCGTCGGGCTCGATGATTCGACAGTCGGTGGGACCGCTGAGATCCACGGTCCAGCGTTCGCCGACCATGCGCAGACGCACCGCCCCGACGGGGTCCGCAGCCGGGCTGGCCTGATGACGAAACTTCCCGAAGAGTCCCAGGTGGATATGCATGGTCGTTGCCCGCTCGCGGCGCCGATCGCCAAACCGGTAGAAGAGGTGCTTTCCATAGGGTTCGACGGCGGCAAGAACCATGCCGTCGAGGATCGCTGCCCCATCGGCCATGCGGCCCTGCGGCGACGAAACCGCAAGACGTTGGCGAGCAAGCTGGGCGGTGTGGTCTTTCGCCAACCGGTGGATCGTATGTCCTTCAGGCACAAGGATCGAAGCTAGTGGTGCTTCGACCCTTTGTTGGGACGCCCTCCTAGGAGCCCGCGATGGGAAGGTATTTGCGGCGGTCGCAGTCTTCGTCGCGCAGGTCGGCGGGCACGTCGAACGACGGTCCAGCGAAGCGGTGCCGGCGAAGGATTTCCGGTGTCGGCTCCGACGGCCCCTTCACTGAGCACGCGCAGCTGCCAGTCGTGGTCGATCTCGGGATGCTTCGACGCTCGCCCACAGCAGCAGCCGCGACACACGAGGACGGTGAACATCGCTCAGGCCCCGCCGGGAGTGATGCGCAACACGTCTTGTCGGCTGACGGCGGTGAAACCGAGGCTCTCGTACAGTCCGACGGCTCGCTGATTCGTCGCGTCGACGAACAACATCGCCTCGGTCGCACCGTGGGCGTCGACGGCATGCGCGAAGCCTGCATGGACCAGGGCCCGTCCCAGACCCCGAGTGTTGCGCAGCGGATCCACGGCCACGACGTAGAGCTCCGCGGGTCGCCCGTGGTCGCACTTCATCCACACGAATCCCGACGCCACCGCGTCGATGCGAGCGACGATGAGTCCCGCGGGGTCGAACCACGGCGAGGAGAACAGCGCCGCGATCGATGCAGGCGTCATCGCACCCTGCTCGGGGTGGCCGTCGAACGCGACGTTGTTGATCCCCACGACGGTATCGATGAAGTCCTGTCGTTGGTGTTCGGGTCCGGCAGACGCGAAGGAATCGAAGGTGGCCGCGGCGGGCGTAGCGAAGTCACCGACAAGCGGGAGTTTGCCGCGCATCTGCACGATCGTGCGTTCGAGAACGGCACGTGCCGGCGCGGGGTATCGCGTGCCAGGCAGCGTCGTTGGTGGCCGCCAACGAACGACAGTCGACGTCGACGCCGTGGAGGTGATTGCTTCGAGCAGTTCATGGTGCGCCTGCGGATCTTCACGAGGCGCGGCCGTCTCGACCATCCATCCCGTGCGGCCGTCGTCGAGCACAACACCGACCGCGACCTCTTTGTGATCCTGTCCCATCACGAAGGCCGCACATCGATCGTCACGACGGGCGAGGGCCGAGCGCATCGCCTCGGTGAAGATCTCGTCGCCGCGCATGGGCCCGAACACGCGGGCACGGTCGAGCATGTCGTGTGGCACCTGCGACGCACGCCAGGTACAGACCGTAGATCTGAGACGGCGTTTCACCGTGGGCATGCTCAGCGCGCTGAGGGAAGGTCGGTTGCGACGACGCCGAACGTGCCATCGCTACACCCAACGACGAAGAGCCGATCGTCGGACAGGAACGCGAGATCGGAGACTTCCGAGCCGACGTCGACACCACCGAGCGGTTGCAGGTTGGCCGCAGCCTTGGCCTTGGTCGGTAGATACCAGCTGACGGTGCCATCAGCGGACCCAACGATCAGGGCGTGGCCGCGCTGCTGCCAAGACAGCGCGGTTACCCTCCGGTCGGGGCCGTTACAGACGACGGCGCGTCGGCCCGAGGGTCCCTTGCCGGAGCAGTCCCACACCGTCGTGAATCCGATGGTGCCGACGGCTAACCACTCCCCAGTTCGGTCCCACGAGAGAACCTCGACCTTGGCCGGATAGCCCGACATCTCCATTTCTTCGGCGGAACTCATCCGCCACACATGCACCGAGTTGTCCTGGTTCCCGTGCACGAGGAACTTCCCGGTTGGAGACATGGCCGCCCGCAACGGCGCCCCCTTCCACGCAAAAACCCGGTCCGGCGTCGGCTTCGGTGTGCCGCTGCCGAACCAACGAACACCGCCGTAGGTCAGCACGCCGAGTTTGCGGTCGTCGGTGCTCCACACGACATCGCTGACGGTGTGGGCCATCTGGCCGAAGCGGCCGATTTCGGTACCGTCACGATGAATCAGCAGCGTGTCTTTGCCGATTGCGGCGGCGAGTCGTGTGCCGTCCTTGCTCCACGCCAGACGCGATGCCCAACCCGAAGCGCGATGCTCACCCAAGACCGCGCCTGATCCGGCGTCGATGAGTCGGACGATGCCGTCCTGACCCGCAGTCGCCAGGACCGCTCCGTCGGATGACCACGCGACGTCGAGCGCGCCGAACCCGTGACGGGGGAGGTCACGGACTCGGCGGCCGTCGGCCGTCGCAACGACTGCCACCTCTCCGGCCAACGTGGCGACCGCGACGAGCGACCCGTCGGGGGAGAGGGCGAGTCGGGCGACGTGCTCACAGAACTGGGTCTGCCAGCGCCACTGCGCCGTTGGCGTGGGTGTCTCGGCAACCTTCTTGTTCAGACGAGGCATTCGCGTAGTCCCCGGTCGAGCGCAGCACGATCGAGGTTGCGGCCGATGAACACCGCACGGTTCACCCGACGCTCATCGGGACCCCACGGACGATCGTGTTCGCCGTCGAGAAGCATGTGGACACCTTGGAAGACGAATCGCTTGTCGTTTCCGGCGATCGACAGGATGCCCTTGGACCGGAAGATGTCGACACCCTTGGTTCGCAGCAGGGTGGACAGCCATTCGTTGAGCTTGTCCGCGTTGAACGTGCCTTCGATTTCGATGCCGACGCTGGTGACCGTGACGTCGTGTTGATGTTCCGTGTCGTCGAGGAATTGCGGTTCTTGTTCGAGCACTCGTGACAGGTCGAAGGCGCCGACATTGAGGATCGAATCGAGATCGACCTTGGCGTTGGTGGCATAGGTGATGTCGACGGCGCCATTGATGGCCCGAACTCGCTTTACGACGTTGTCGAGTTCCTCGGTCGTGACGAGGTCGGTCTTGTTGATGATGATGCGATCAGCAAACGCAATCTGCTCGACGGCTTCGTTCTCGGTTCCTTCGGCTTTCTCGTCGTCGAGGTGCTGCACGATGTGTTTGGCATCGACCATCGTGACGATGGCATCGAGGCGCAGTTGGGCGCTGATCTCGTCGTCGACGAAGAAGGTCTGTGCGACGGGCGCGGGATCGGCGAGACCAGTCGTCTCCACAAGGATGTGGTCGAACTTGTCGCGGCGACGCATGAGGTTGCCAAGGATACGAATGAGATCGCCGCGCACGGTGCAGCAGATGCAGCCGTTGTTCATCTCGAAGATCTCCGCCTCGGCGTCGATCACGAGGGCGTCGTCGATGCCGATCTCGCCGAACTCGTTCTCGATCACGGCGATTCGCTTGCCGTGCTTCTCGGTGAGGATGTAGTTGAGCAGGGTCGTCTTGCCTGACCCGAGGATCCGGTGAGGACGGTCACGGGGACCCGGGTGTCGGTGGTAGCGGTCATGAGGACGAGTCTACACGAATATGCGAATGATTCTCATTTCTGATACGGTCGACGTGTCCGGAAGTGGACACGGTCGTTCGCTTCGGCGGCGACGTGCCCGCCCTTCACCCCGTCGCAAGAAAGTCAACAATGCGTCTGTTCGTCAACCGCCCAGTTCCCTTCGCCTGCATCCTTACCCTCCTGCTCGCCGTTTCGGCGTGCGGGTCCGATGCTTCGGACTCCACCAACGGCGTCTCGACCTCGGCCTCAGCGCCCGCCCATTCCTCATCGCCGGGTCAGCCCGTCGTGTTCGCGTCGTTCTACCCGATCGAGGAAGCGGCTCGGGCCATCGGTGGCGACAGCGTGCGGGTCGAATCCCTCACGCCGGTTGGCGTGAGCCCCCACGGGGTCGAGCTGTCGGCCGACGTTCTCGAGGGGCTCGAGAAGGCTTCCGCCGTGCTGTATCTCGGTCGAGGTTTTCAGCCGGCGGTCGAGAAGGCGATTGCGTCGCTTCCCTCGTCGGTCGTCGCTGTCGACCTGCTGGCCGATCGCGAGATGCTGCCGATCGACGCCGCCGTACCCGGGGTGGAGGGTGACGTCGACGGTGAAGTGTTGGACGGAGGAGTCGACCCGCATGTCTGGGTCGATCCGGTCCGGTTCGCGACGATGGCCACCGATATCGAAGCGGCGATGGTTGCTCTGGCGCCGTCCGACGCTGACGCGATAACAGCGCGGGCCACCGCGTATCGGGCCAGGATCGAAGCGCTCGATGGCGAGTTCCAAGGCGTCCTCGCGGCTTGTGAATCGAAAGCGATCGTGACGAGCCACCGCGCGTTCGGATACCTCGCCAACCGATACGGTCTCGAACAACTGCCGATCGCCGGAATCTCGCCCGAGGAGGAGCCGAGTCCGAAATCGCTCGAAGCAGTCGCGGCTGTCGCGAAGGAAAAGGGCGTGAAGGTGATCTTCTTCGAATCGCTCGTCCCGAAGGAGCTGAGCGAGACCGTCGCCTCGGAGATCGGTGCCACCACTGACGCCCTTGATCCAATCGAAGGTCTCACCCAAGACGACCTCGACGCCGGTGTGGATTACGTGAAGGTCCAGCAGAACAACCTGGCGTCGTTGCGCAAGGGTCTGCGGTGCACGTGAGGGTCGTTGAGCGTGGAGCCCTGCGCGCACCCGTCGCATCCGAGCCGAGAGCGTCGCTCATCGCCACGCGTCGGCTTTGCGTTTCCTACGGTTCCACGTCGGCACTCTCCGACGTGAGCTTCAGTGCCGCGTCGGGAGAACTCATTGCCGTAGTCGGTCCCAACGGAGCCGGCAAGTCGTCCCTCATGAAGGCGCTGGTGGGATTGATCGACCATCGGGGCGAGGTGTCGCTGCACGGTCGCGAGTGTCATCACGGGCAACATCGCCACAGCGTGGCCTACATCCCGCAGCGTCACGACCTCGATCTGGACTTTCCGATCAGCGCGCAAGCCGTTGTCGCGTCGGGGAGGCGCCGATTCCGCCGAGCCTGGCAGCGGCCGACAGCCAAAGATCGCAACGCCGCTTCAGCGGCGCTGGAACGCGTCGGGGTGGCGCACCTCGCAACACGGCGGATCAACGAGCTTTCCGGCGGTGAACTGCAGCGAGTGCTTCTCGCCCGCGCGCTCGCTCAGGAGGCCGACGTCTTGTTGCTCGATGAGTCGCTGAGCGGTGTCGATCAACTGACTGCCTCGGCGCTCATCGAGTTACTCGCCGAATTGGCCGGGGGTGGGGCCACGCTGTTGGTCACGACCCACGACCTCGACCTTGCTCGGCGGCAGTTCGCGCGGTGCCTTGCCGTCAACCGAACCATCGTTGCCGATGGGCCTCCGGCCGGAGTGCTCGACGCGGCAACGATCGAGGCCACCTTCGCGAGAGTCGCGGAGCCGGTCCCGCGGTGATCCGCACGGTGCTGTTCGATCCATTTGCGTCGTCGTTCATGAAGCGCGCACTCGTCGGTGTACTTATCACCGGCGGATTCGCCCCGGCCGTAGGGGCGTGGATCGTGCTTCGTCGCCTGTCCTACCTCGGTGATGCAATGAGCCACGCGTTGTTGTCAGGCGTGGCGGGTGCCTACCTTCTGGGCATCAATCTCACGATCGGCGCTCTCGCCGGTGGCGTGGCGATGGCGGCTCTCGTCGGCCTGCTGTCCGCTCTCCCGTATCTGCGCCAGGATGCTGCCGTGGGCGTGGCCGAGACCATGCTCTTTTCCACCGGGCTCATCCTCATCAGTCTGCACAGCGACCGGATAGCCATCGATCTCAGCCATTTCCTGTTCGGCCAGATCACCACGACGAATTCGTCTGATCTGCTCATCAGCGGCTGCCTCGCTGCTGTGGGTATTGGGTTCATGGTTGCGCAGTTCAGCGATCTTCGGGCCGCCACCTTCGACCCCGTGCATGCCCGGCTCGCCGGCGTCCGGGTGACCGTTCTCGACCGTGCGCTCTTGCTCGTCTTGGCCCTTGCCGTCGTGGCGAGCCTGCAGTCGGTCGGACTCCTGATGAGCGTCGCACTCCTGGTGACGCCGGCGTCGACCGCCCGAATGGTCACTGGTTCGCTCCCGGCGATGATCGCCCTGTCGTCGGCTATCGGGGTAGTCGGCGGAAGTAGTGGCCTCATCGTGAGCTACCACCTGTCCAGCCCTCCAGGTGCAACGATCGCGTTGATTCTCAGCGCCATCTTGATCGTGACCGCTGTGTGTCGCCAGCTGATGACGGTGCTTTTCCGTCGCGCTGCACCGCTTGCCGCGTGACGATCGGCGTGATGAGGCGAGTCGTCAGGGACGGAGCTGACGACACTGGTCGACGATGGACTGATCGAGATGGACACCCGGCGTCAGCACGGCTCCGGTTTGCGGATCGACGTCGGCATTCAGCCCCGAACGCAGCGTGACACGAATCGTTCCGTCGAAACGCAAGGTCATGCGATAGGCAACGTTTCCGAAGCAATCGAGTGCCTCAGCCGTTGTTAGGTATTCCTCGAAAGCCACCCGTCATCCTCTCGGTAGTGAGAATCGTTCTTATCTTAGCTCGGCCAAGAGGTCGCGCGGCCAAGCGAATACAGTTGCCCCATGCCAGACGCCGCCTCAACTGTTGCTGACTGCTTGTTCTGCCGCATCGTCGCCGGGACCATTCCGTCGACGACGGTGCTCGAAACCGAACTCGCATTCGCGTTCCGGGACCTGAACCCGACGGCGCCCACGCACGTCCTCGTCGTTCCCCGCCGCCACATTGCCAACGCCCACGAGATTGCGCCGGAGCACGCGCCCGACGTTGCTGCGTTGTTCACGGCCGCACAGGAGGTGGCCCGAATCGACGGCATCGACCAGTCCGGCTACCGCCTCGTGTTCAACGTGGGGGAGGATTCGGGCAACTCTGTGGCCCACCTCCACCTGCACGTCGTCGGGGGTCGGGCCATGGGCTGGCCACCCTTTTCGCGGCAGGCCTGAGCGGCGAACGGCGCGTTCCGAGGGACGAAGAACCAAAGTCACCGTCTGAGGTCAGTAGCGTCGGGTAGGCTTCTGTTGGACTCCGATTGTGGTTGCCGTGCCTTCCGATACCTCTCTGACTACTGTGCGACCAAGCGAACCCGTTCGCGTGTCGATTCCCGGCAACCACCTCATGGTGCGCCTGCTTGGGCATCGCGATGAACATCTGCGCTCGATAGAGGCAGCATTTCCGGCGTCGACGATCATGGTTCGAGGCAACGAAATCTCTGTCGCCGGGACCGATGCGGCCCGCGTCGGGAAGCTGTTCGAAGAATTGGTCGTGCTCTTGGAGTCGGGGCTTCCCATCGACACCCCGGCGCTCCTGCGAACCATCGACATGGTCCAGCACGACGAGCGCCCGTCGCAGGTGCTCACCGCAGAAGTGTTGCGGGCCGGCAAAGGTCGCAGCATCAAACCCAAGACCAGCGGTCAGAAGCGCTATACCGACGCAATTGCGAAAAACATCATCACGGTCGGCATCGGGCCGGCCGGTTCGGGAAAGAGCTACCTCGCCGTCGCGCTGGCCGTCCAGGCTTTGCTTGCGAAGCAGGTCACGCGCATTGTGTTGACTCGTCCGGCGGTTGAGGCCGGCGAGCGCCTCGGATTCCTGCCCGGTGACTTGATGGCCAAGGTCGATCCCTACCTGCGTCCGCTCTACGACGCCCTCTACGACATGCTCGAACCCGAAGGCGTCCTGAAACTCATGGAGAAGGGCTCGATCGAGGTGGCGCCGCTGGCCTTCATGCGTGGTCGCACCCTGAACAACAGCTTCATCATCCTCGACGAAGCGCAGAACACCACGCCCGAGCAGATGAAGATGTTTCTGACCCGAATCGGTTTCGGGTCGAAGGTCGTGATCACCGGCGACGTCACGCAGGTCGACTTGCGCGGCGAAAAGAGTGGTCTGGCTGGCCTGCAACGAATTCTCGGCGAGATAGAAGGACTCGAGTTCATCCATCTCACGCGCGGCGATATCGTTCGTCACCGAATCGTGTCCGACATTGTCGACGCCTACGAACGATGGACCGAACCAAGCGCACCGAAATCGAACTCATGAACCGGCGTCCTCTCGCTCCGGTAGACGCGGAGGCTGATAGTCGACTTCGCGGCCGTCTCGAAGTCACCGTTCTGAACGAACAAACCGACCTCCCCATCGACGAAAGCCGATGGATGGTGTTGGTGGCGAACGTCCTCGTCGACGAACAGATCGGTCTCGGTGGGGAAAACGCCATCGAGGTTTCCCTGTTGTTCGTCGACGAAGCCTCGATCTCGACGCTCAACCAGCAGTTCATGGGCAAGGATGGCCCAACCGACGTGTTGTCGTTCCCGATCGACGACGATGCGACGTCGCGCTCGGGCTCGGGCCCGGTCGGCTTCGACGAAGACGGTTTCCCGGTTGCGGCGAGCGGCGATTTCGATCGCCATGAGCGACGCGATGGGCGCTTCGACAATGGCGACCCCGATGTCGACGACATGCCAATGCTGCTCGGCGACCTAGTGGTGTGTCCGAAGTATGCCGCCGCAAACGCGCTCGCCCGAAAGTCGGAGGTGCACGACGGAACAATGGACGACGAACTCGCGTTGCTTGTCGTTCACGGGGTGCTTCACCTGCTGGGCTTTGACCACATGAACGACGTCGAGGCCGAAGAAATGGAAGCCCGCGAACAGATTCACCTAGGGAAACACCATCGAAATGGCGAAATGCGATCGACCGTATGAGTAACACCGTCCTGACCGCCGCCGAAGTGGGCAAAAACAGCGGTGGTTTCGAATTCAATGGATCCACCGTCGGCCAAATCGTCCTGATCATCTTCTTGCTGCTTCTTTCAGCGTTTTTCGCCATGTCAGAAACGGCGCTCACCCGGATGAGCCGGATACGCGCGTCGTCGTTGGTCGACGATGGGCGCCGCGGAGCACAGACCCTGCACAAGCTCGTCGACAAACCGGAGAACTGGCTCCACCCGCTGCTGTTTTTCCTCCTCGTGTGCCATCTCACGATCGGTTTCTTGGTCCCGCGCCTTTTGGAGGCACCGTTCGGGACCTGGGGCATCTTCTTCGGAATCGTCGCAGAAGCCGTCGTGGTGTTCGTTGGCACCGAGCTGGTCCCCAAGGACTATGCGGTGAAACACACCGACCGCGCTGCGCTGTTAGTCGCTGGTCCGATCAACCTGTTGACCCGCACGCCGGTCGTTCGTGTCATCCAGCGGCTCCTCCACGGAATCGCCAACGCGATCGTAAAGGGCCAGATCGATTCAGCCCCGTCGACCTCGGAGCAGGAACTCTTGGCGATGGCCGACGCCGCACTCGATGAAGACATCATCCAAAAAGACGAACGCTCGATGATCCATTCGATCATCGAGTTCGGCGACACGGTCGTACGAGAAGTCATGAAGCCCCGCACCGACATGGTGACCGTCGAAGCCTCAGATTCGATCGACGAGGCAATGTCGGTAGCGATCAAAGCCGGTTTCAGCCGTATCCCGGTGATCAAAGAGTCCAAGGACGACATCGCCGGCATCATCTACGCCAAGGACATCATGCGAGCTCATCGCGACGGGAAGGCGAACCAGCCCGTCGCCGCGATCCTGCGTCCCGCTCGCTTCGCTCCCGAGTCGAAACATGTCAGCGAACTGATGCGCGAGATGCAGAGCCAGAAGTTCCACATGGCCATCGTTCTCGACGAGTACGGCGGAACGGCCGGTCTCGTCACGCTCGAAGATCTGATCGAAGAGCTCATCGGGGAGATCGTCGACGAATTCGATGTCGAGGAGGCGCAGATCGAACGGCTTCCCGACGGTGACTTCCGGGTCACCGCGGGCATGTTGATAGACGAGTTGAACCCGCTTCTCGGGGTCGAATGGCCGAGCGCCGACTGGGACACCGTCGGCGGTCTGCTCTACAACCGTTTGGGTCACGTCCCCCACGAAGGCGAGTCGGTCGACTACGAGGGTCATCGGCTCCGCGCGGAGCGGGTCAAGGGACGGCGAATCGGCCGGGTTCGAATCACTCGGCAGCTGTCCGGCTCAGAGGCCGACGACGAGTGATTCCTGATCGCCGGTCGCCCGACGAGGGGTCTGTGCCTTTTCGGTCCGGTTTTGTGACGCTCGTCGGTCGTCCCAACGTGGGGAAGTCGACGCTGCTCAACCAGATACTTGGGACGAAAGTGTCGATCGTCTCGGACAAGGTCCAGACGACCCGGACCCAGGTGCGTGGCGTCCTGACCCGTCCTGATTCCCAAGTTGTGTTCGTCGACACGCCAGGTATCCATCGGCCTCGTTCGTTGCTCGGCGAGCGATCGAACGAAGCAGCGACGTCATCCATCTCTGACGTGGATGTCGTGTGCATGCTCGTCGATGCCACGATGACGATCGGCAAAGGGGATCGATTCGTTGCGGCGCGCACTCCCAAAGAGGCGCTCCTGGTGCTCAACAAGTGCGACGCAGCGGCGAAGACGACCGTTCTCGACCAGTTGCGCCGTGCGTCGGAATTCGACTTTTCCGAGTATTTCCCGATCTCGGCGCGTACCGGCGAAGGCGTCATCGAGTTGGTCGAGGCGATCGTCCGACGGCTCCCGGTCGGGCCGCAGTACTACCCGACCGACGCCCTTTCCGACACCCCGGAGACCTTCTGGATCGCCGAATTGGTCCGCGAGCAACTCCTCTCCCGCACAGCCGAAGAGTTGCCCCACTCGATTGCGTGCCGAGTGACGGAATACGAGGATCGAGAAGACCGAGGACCCTATGTGCGCGTAGAGATTTTGGTTGAGCGGGAGTCGCAGAAGCCGATTGTCATCGGGAGGGGAGGTGCGCTGCTCAAAGCCGTGGGCACCGCCGTCCGTGAACAGATGCCCGCCGGGTCGTACGTGGACTTACATGTCCGGGTGGACAAGGACTGGCAACGCCGTCCCAAGTCGCTCGATCGCCTCGGGTACTAGAGTCGATCTGGATCTGCGATGGATTCGGGCGAGAAATTCGACACGTTTGTGACGATGAACGCGCACGAATGTGACATTCGAGGAGGAAACTGTTCCCGGTGGTGGTCACGCCCCGCAGCAGAGCCGGTTTCTCCCCTGGGTCGGGTTCAACGCTGCGGGGCGCATCGCATTCTCGGCCAGGTTCGGAAACCATGACGCCAACTCATGACGCCCCTCCCATGAAGAGTTCGCAACGACGAGGTCGTCGATTCGGCTTGCCGGCCCGGGTCGCTCTGGCGTGGGCCCTGGGCGCAGCCCTCCTCACCACGGTCGTCGGGGGCAGTTCCTATGCGTTCGTCCGGAGATTCCTCCTCGACGAACGCAGCGAAGTGACCAGTCGTCAGGCGTACTCCAACGCACGGGTCGTCCGCGACAGTCTGCGCGTGGAGAACGTCGACATCTCCGACCTGCTCGAGTCCCTCAACACCGATTCGGGCTCCTTCCCCCTCGTTCGCAAGAACGGCGAATGGTACGGGACCGTGTCCGGCGTCGGACCGGCGGTGTTGACCGATTCGTTCTTGGCCCTCCTGGATCAGGGAAAGAGCGGTCGCCAGCGTTTTGTGGTCGACGGTGAGCCAGTTCTTGCCGTGGGTGTATCGATGCCGGCCGTGGGCGCGGAGTACGTCGAAATCTTTCCCCTCGAATCGCTGCGCGCGACGCTGTCCGCCTTGCGGAACTCGCTCCTTCTCGGAACCGTGTTCGCGATCGTCGTGGGTGCAACGCTCGGCGCGTGGTCGGCCCGACGGGTGCTGCGCCCGTTGAGTCGCGTCGCTCGTGCCGCGGAGTCGCTCGCCAGCGGTGCGCTCGACACCCGGCTCTCAAGTGAACGCGACACCGAACTCAACAGCTTGGTGGCTTCGTTCAACACGATGGTCGACGCCGTTCAGCGAAGGATCGAACGAGAAGAACGCTTTGCCTCCGACGTCAGCCACGAGTTGCGAACACCGCTGCACACGTTGAGTGCCGCGGCCGAAGTTCTGGAACGACGTCGGGCCGAACTCCCCGAGAAGGCACAGCAGGCCGTCGACCTGATCAACAGCCAGTTGCGCAAGCTGTCACAGATGGTCTTGGATCTCCTCGAGATCGCCAGGATCGACGCCGGCGTCGCGGATGTCCATCTCGAAGAAGCGGAAATGGTCGCGTTGACGAACCGGCTCGTGGCGTCGTCGCTCAACGATCCCGACGTCGTCCGCGTTGAGGAGGGCACCACGTCGACCATCGGGGTGGTCGACCGGCGACGATACGAACAGGTGCTTCGGAACCTGGTCGACAATGCGACGAAGTACGGCGAGGGGGTTGTGGGCATCCGGATCTCGGCGGCGATGGGAAAGATCATGATCTCCGTCGACGACGCCGGACCCGGTGTCGGTGACGGCGAGCGACAACGGATCTTCGAGCGTTTCTCTCGGGGTCGTGCTGCCCACGACGTACCGGGTACGGGTTTGGGTCTGTCTCTGGCGTCGGATCAGGCTCGGGCCATGGGAGCGACCGTGCAGGTCGGGCGAAGCCCTGAGGGCGGCGCACGGTTCTCGGTTCTCGTTCCCGCGGCGGTCGACCAGTGAGGGTTCCGCGTCTGTTTCACCTGCTGGCGGGAGCACTCGCCGTTGTGGCAGCGTGCGTCATTGCGTCGTGCGGGGTACCCCAGGACCCCGAAGTGCGAGTCATCGAAGGCGAGATCCCGAATGCGCTCGCCGCCACGACGACAACGACGACAACGACGACAACGACGACAACGACGACAACGACGACCACGACGCCCACCACGACAACACCAGTAGCGTCAACGACCAGTGCGCCCACGACGGTCGCGCGGACGAGTACGAGTGCATTGGCGACGACTGTTGCTCCGCCGACGACGATCCCGAACCTTGTCGCCCTGTACTTCGTCATGGGTGATCGTTTGGTGAGGGTAAATCGACGGATCGAAGACCCCGCCGATGCGGAGGCGCTGATCTCGCTCTTGATGCTGGGGCCGCTGTTCGACGATGAAGTTCCGTTTGCTCGAACTGCGATCGAGTTCGGCGACATCGAGCGGGTGACCCTTGCCGGTGGAATCGCCACGGTCGACCTGGGATCGAAGTTCACCGATCTGCCGTCGTCGGAGCGGCGGCGGGCGGTGTCACAGTTGGTCATGACGCTGGCAAGTCGACCGGGCATCGGTCCCGTGCGGTTTCGACTCGGTGGACAAGCGATAGCCGTGCCGCGGGGTGACGGTTCACTGGGGGGACGTTCTGTCTCCAGCGATGACTATGTGAGCCTCGTCGACGACCTGAGCCCGTCGACCACAATGGTGACGACGACGCTGCCGCCCGACGCGCCCGTCGCGACCGTCAGGTAGTGGGCACGGTCTGGAGTTTGTATCCCAGCCCGCGCACCGTCGTGATCAGGGTTGGTTCGGCGGGGTTTCGTTCGACTTTGTTGCGCAGCCGGTACATGTGCGCGTCGACGAGTCGACTGTCGCCCAGGAAGTCGTAGCCCCACACTCGTTCGAGGAGTTGGTCTCGGCTCAGGACCTGGTTCGGGTGATCGGCAAGTTCACACAGCAGCCGCAACTCGGTCTTCGTGACTTCGATCGGCTTCCCGTCGAGGAGGACCAACGCTTCGGACTCGCGAATCTCGATGTGTTCGATGAACCGAGATTCCTGCGGAGCTTCGGCCGGTGAATCCGCGCTCTGCTGGTGAAGGGCGACGCGGCGCAACATGGCGCGAATCCGAGCGGCGAGTGCCTTCGGAACGACGGGTTTCGTCACGTAGTCATCGGCTCCGGCTTCCAGACCGGCAACCAGGTCGTGGGTATCCGTTTGGGCAGTGACAATGATGATCGGGACGATGCTCTGCGCGCGTATCTCTCGACACACGTCGAGCCCCCGTCGGTCCGGGAGTCGGAGATCGAGAAGCACGAGGTCGGGCGCCTCCTCATTGAACGTCGCAAGACCACGTTCGCCGTTGGCCGCCTCGACGACCCGGTAGTCCTCATCCTCCAGAGCCAACCGAAGTGCCAGTCTCATTTCGGGGTCATCTTCGATCAGGAGCAGGGTCTCGTTGGGCATTGTGGTTCCACGTTACGCGTCTCCCGATTGTTGTGATGACGAACGCCACCAAAGGAGCGAAGACTGCGGAATGTTTCCGCTTGGGAAACTTTTGCTTCGAATCTCGACATTTGATCGCCATTCAGCTACGATTTCCTCACTCTAAAGGGGTTGATAGCCATGGCTGCTCCGAACGTCGACACCGACACGCAGACCGCAACGATCAGCAGGAACTCCGCCTCGGCGGACCGGACCGAACCAACAACAACGACAACAACAACCGCACCACGCAGAAGCCGTCCGATGGCGACCGTGCGCTCCCGGGCCGAGCTGGCCGAGCGAGCGAAGCGGATCACCGAAAACGAACTGGCGACGTTTCGACTTCGTACACCGAAGTCACAGGCGCTCAACACTCGAGCGTGGGAGTCAATGCCCGCCGGTGTTGCCTCGTCGTTCCAGTACTACGCACCGCACCCGGTCATGGCCGATCGCGCCGCAGGGTCGCGGATCTGGGACATGGACGACAACGAGTACGTCGACTTCAACATGGGCTTCGGCGCCCTGTTCAGTGGGCACTCCCACCCGGTAGTGGCCGCCGCGCTGCATGAACAAATCGGGCGAGGCACATTGTTCGTGACCCCGTGTGAATCGAATGCGCTCGCTGCAGAGCTGTTGAAACAGCGCTTCGGGCTCGATCTCTTCCGTTTCACCAACTCGGGAACCGAAGCCACCCACGACGCGATCCGTCTCGCGAGGGCATTCACCGGCCGCGACCGCCTGGTAAAGGTCGAAGGCGGCTACCACGGTCACCACGACGAGGTCATGATCTCGATGAAGCCGAGCCTCGACGACGCCGGCGACGCCGATTCGCCGAACAGTGTGCCGTCGACGAAAGGCATTCCCGCGAGCCTGGTCCGAGAAGTCAGCGTCGTGCAGTACAACGACCCTGAAGCACTCGAACGCGAGCTGAGCAAGGGCGACGTCGCCGCGTTCATCGTCGAACCGGTCATGGAGAATATCGGGATCTGTCTCCCGGTGAACAACTATCTGAGGCGGGTCCGCGAGATCACGCAACGGTACGGAACGCTGCTGATCTTCGACGAGGTCAAGACGGGTATCACCGCAGGACACGGCGGCGCGTCGGGCCACTTCGGCGTGAAGCCAGACCTGTTGTGCCTTGCAAAGTCCATCGGTGGTGGCCTGCCGGTCGGGGCATTTGGTGGCCGACACGACGTCATGTCGCAGATTTCCGAAGGTCAGGTGCTGCACCTCGGGACGTTCAACGGAAACCCGCTGTGCTCGGCCGCGGTGGTCGCGGTGCTTCGCGACATCTGCACGCCCGAGGCGATTGCCGAAACGATCGCGAAGAACGTCACGATGATCGCCGCGCTCCAAGAGGTCATCGATGCCTACGGTCTCCCTGCACACCTCGTGCAGATGGGAGCCAAAGGATGCGTCACCTTCTCCGAGACTCGTGTCGAGAACTATCGGGATTACAAGAACACCGACTTCGATCTCGCGTATGCGCTGTGGATCTGGGGCATCAATCGCGGGATCTTGTTGCCACCTGGTCTCGATGAGCAGTGGTTGGTCTCGATTATGCATACGGAGCAAGACCTCGCACATCACGTCGAGGTGTTCGAATCGTTCGCTCGCGAACTCACGAAGTAGCGCGAGTCACGCCGATTTGCGAACCGGGCGCGGTTGTTGCTCGGTAGGCTCTAGGTATGTCCACCTTCGACATTCGCTACTTCGGTGATCCCGTTCTTCGTGCTGTTGCGGAAGAGGTAACCACCGTCGATGGTGCATTGGTGAAGATCACCGAGAAGATGATCACCACGATGTACGAGGCGCCCGGCATTGGTCTGGCTGCCCCGCAGGTCGGTATCGGAAAGCGGCTCTTCGTCTACGACCTCCATGATGGGGCCGGTGCCAAAGTCCTCGTGAACCCGGTGATCAAGGAATCACGAGGCGAGTGGACCTACGACGAAGGGTGCCTTTCGGTACCCGGACTCTCGTGGGAAATCGTCCGTCCGAACGAGATCCACCTCGTCGGATTCGACCTCGATGGCAACGAAGTCGATGTCGAGGCCGACGAACTGACGTCGCGTCTGTACCAGCACGAGATGGATCACCTCGACGGGAAGTTGCTCCTCGACTACCTGCCCGACGACGAGCGAGCCGACGCACTGCGCGTGCTTCGCCACCGAATTCTCGAGCAGGGCCATGCCGGGGATCCGGCGAAAGCCCCGGCGGTCCCCAAAGGGGCGCGCGCGGGTGAGCCGGCGCCGGCGAAGAACCGGTTCGGCATCAGCCTGCCCGGGCTGAAGTGACCCGTTGAAGCTCGTCTACCTCGGTTCTCCAGAGGCGGCGGCTGCACCATTACGCGCCCTCGTTCACGCCGGCCACGACGTGCTGCTTGTCGTATCGCAGCCCGATCGCCGACGGGGACGGGGAGGCACCCTCATGCCCTCGCCGGTGAAAGCTGCGGCACAGGAACTGGGCCTCCCGACAACCGATCGGGTCGACGACGTTCTCGACGCGGTTGAGCGTGGTGCCCAACTCGGCGTCGTGGTCGCCTACGGACGCCTGATCAAGGCGAACCTGCTCGACGCGCTTTCGTTCGTGAACCTACATTTTTCGCTTCTTCCGTTGTGGCGAGGGGCTGCTCCCGTCGAACGTTCTCTGCTCGCCGGAGACTCCGAAACGGGCGTCTGTCTGATGGCGTTGGAGGCCGGTTTGGACACCGGTGGCGTTTATCGACGCGTCTCGACAACCATCGGGCCCGAGGAGACGGCGGACCAGCTCCGAGCCCGCCTGGTCGACATCGGTTCGACAATGTTGGTCGAAGCCTTGGAGCCGGGTTCCGTTGCGGCATTGGGTGATCCTGCGCCTCAGGTCGGAGAACCGACATGGGCGGCCAAGTTGCTTCCCGAAGAGTTCGAGATCGACTGGTCGCGCAATGCTGTCGATCTGGATCGGTTGGTTCGGGTGCGGCCGACATGGACAACCTTTCGCGGCAAACGCTTCAAGATCCATCGAGTTCAGGTTGTAGACGCGTCGACGGAGAACTCCGCAACCGGCGCGCTCGGTGACCACTCGGAGAAGAGCGTCGACGGGCTCGAGGTCACCTGTGGGCGCGGCATCGTGCGGCTCGTCGATGTGCAACCCGAGGGTCGCGGCGTGATGTCGAGTGTCGATTGGCGAAATGGCGCAAAACCCCAAGTTGGTGAGCGCTTTGGTGCTTCCCCCGAGCACCAGGAACAACAAGAAAACGTATGAGTGATTACCGAACGTCGCCGTCCAACATGACGCCAAGGAACCGTCCACCGCGCGCCGACGGTCGACCTCCGAAGCCCCGCGGCAGTCGGCGACCGCCACCCGCTCGAACGATTGCTCTCGAAGCGCTCCGACGGGTCGATCACGACGGCGCATTCGCAAACCTCGTTCTTCCCGACATGTTGGCGTCGATCGAAGCCCCGAACTCGGGGTATGCGGTGATCGACAATCGCGAGAAGGCATTCGCGACGGAGCTTCTCTACGGGACCGTCCGAATGCGTCGGGCCTGCGATTGGCTGGTGCGTCAATATCTTCAGCGAGATCCCGACCCGGAGACCGAACGCGTGCTCCATATGGGTGCTTATCAATTGGTGTTCTTGCGAACACCGCCCCACGCCGCCCTCTCGGAGATGGTCGGCGAAGCGCCCGATTGGAGCAGAGGTTTCGTGAATGCGGTGCTGCGAAAGGTGGCGGCTGCAGTGGAGAGCGAGTCCGGAATCGTATGGCCCGATCTGGCCACAGAGCTGAGCTACCCCGACTGGATCGTGGAGACCCTCGAGGACGAACTCGGCGACGACGCTGCGCATCGCGCCCTGCGCGCTATGAATCAACCTGCCGTCGTGTATCGGCGAAGTGACGGCTACATCCAAGATCCGGCGTCGCAGATGGTGACCTCGTTTCTGGATGTCGAGCCGGGTGACCGGGTGCTCGACCTCTGCGCCGCGCCGGGTGGGAAGACGACTGCGCTGGCGGCCCGGGGAGCTCAGGTCACCGCGATCGACGTGTATCCGCACCGCTGTGGTCTGATCGCATCGAATGCGGAGTCCCTCGGCCTGGGTGCCAAGGTGGAGATTCACTGTGCCGACGCCCGTTCGCTGCCCGAACCCATCGCGAACGGTGAGTTCGACGCCGTCCTCCTCGATGCCCCGTGCTCCGGATTGGGGTCGTTACGACGTCGGCCCGATGCCCGTTGGCGCATCGCCGATGAGGACATTGCCGAGTTGGTGGAACTGCAGCGCGACCTGCTGCGAAGCGCCGCGGAGGCCGTCCGAGTCGGCGGAGCGATTCTGTATTCGGTCTGTACGCTTACCCATGAGGAGTCTGTCGATCACGTCGCATGGGCGGCCGAGAATCTCCCGCAACTCGAAGTCGAGACCCTCGACGGCGTGTCTCCGTGGGTCGCCGAAGGCCAGGGTCTGCGCGTCCTTCCCGATGAAACCGACGGTATGTCGGTGCTGCGGTTCCGTCGTCGGTCCTGAGCGTCACAGGATTCGGAAACCTCTGACATGCAGGTGGTGCTGATCTCGCCCGAGATTCATATGAACACGGGCAACATCATCCGCCTTTGCGCGAACACCGCGACGACGCTTCATCTCGTCGAGCCTCTCGGGTTCTCCATGGAGTCAGCGGCACTGAAGCGTGCAGGGCTCGACTATCACGATCTTGCTGAGGTTCACGTCCACCCGAACTACGAGTCGCTCACGAACGTGCTCGGCGATGCCCGCCGTTTTGCGTTCTCCAGCCGCGGTATGCGTCGTTACGACCAGGTGGCCTACCGCCCGACTGATGTCTTGGTGTTTGGGGCCGAGCGGGCTGGCCTGCCCCCTGAACGGCTTGCGATGTTCGACGCCGAGCACCTCCTGACGATCCCGATGCGTCCGCACAACCGCAGCCTCAATCTCGCGAATTCGGTGGCGTTGGTCGTGTACGAGGCCTGGCGGCAGCAGGGCTTCGACGGCGCATCACCGATTGCCCCAGGTGCGGGTCTGACGACGGAGAACCTGCCCCTTCCCCCGTTTGATTCCTGACGACCGTCGGGTGGCTGCGAACGCGGCCGAGTCGAACTTGGGGGCCTGTTTGCGCCAGAATCCACCTATGCCAACAGACGCCCCAGTTTTGATTGCTGTGTCCAACGGAGTCGCGACGATCACGTTGAACCGACCCGACAACCGCAACGCCCTTTCGTCGGAGTTGGTCGCCGGGCTCTCTGCTGCATTGGATAAGGCTTCGACCGACGACGGCGTCCATCTGATCGTGCTCACGGGAAACGGGACGGTGTTTTGCGCCGGGGCGGACCTGAAGGAACGCAAATCCGTGAGCGTGAGCGGGAGCGGATCCGACGCTCCGCCGCCGTTCGTGTCGGTGTTCGAACAGGTGCAGCAGTCGCCCAAGGTTGTGCTCGCACGGCTGAATGGCTCGGCGTTGGCCGGCGGCCTCGGGTTGGTCGCGGCGTGCGATCTTGCGATCGCCCCGGCATCGGCAAAGTTCGGGTTTACGGAAGTCCGAATTGGCGTCGCCCCCGCGATCATCAGCGTGGTGTGTCTGCCGAGGATGACCGTCGCAGATGCGGCCGAGTTGATGTTGACCGGGGAGCGCTTCGATGCAACTCGCGCAGCAGCGGCCGGTTTGATCACACAGGCCGTTCCCGACGAGGAGTTGGACGCCGCCGTCGACGCCATGGTTGCCAAACTCCGACTGTGCGGACCGAAGGCCCTGGCGGCCACGAAGGACATCCTGCGCCGGGTTCCGCAAATGACCGACCGGGCGAGCGCCTTTCGGGAAATGGCGATCCTGTCGGGGGCGCTGTTTGCGAGCGAGGAAGGCATCGAAGGTATGACGGCGTTCGCCGAGAAGCGAGCGCCGCGTTGGGCGAACTAGTAGTGGGGCGTTGTTGCTGCCGCACGACGTGAGATCGTAAGTGTGTCGGGCGACCGCAGGCGCACCGCCGTCATCGAATCGACGACATGGTCCACATGACTGAAGTCTTGTGATTTTGTAAGTGCACCTGGTATTGCCACACACGTGAGACCGGCCGCCTTCGCCGCCATGGACCCGTTTCGCGAGTCCTCGAGAGCGATGACCGACGCTGCGTGGTCGGAGGCAATACCCAGTCGGCGCAGCGCCTCGTGGTAGAGGTCCGGCGCGGGTTTGGCTCGGGGTGCATGTTCGCGACAGACGATGGTTTCGAAGTAGTCGCCGATCCCGAAACGCTCGATCAGCGGGTGGACCCAGGAGGTGGGCGAACTCGAGGCAATGGCGACGGGGACGTTGTGTTTCGACGCGCTCACCAGGAGATCGATCACGCCGTTGTGGAGTTGGAGGGCGTCGACGTGCGTTTGGTTGCGATTCGTGAACAGATCGAGCGCGTGTTGGCGGTCGATGTCGGCGACCTGCTCTTCGAGCCAGGACAACCAGAAGTCGTCGTCGGTTGCGGTGCCGATGAGTTTGGTCCACCGATCGAGCGGCAGGGTGGCGTCGTGGTGCGCGAAGACCTCCGTGGCGGCCAGCACTTGCGCGCCCTCGGTGTCGCAGACGAGCCCGTCGAAGTCGAAGATCAAAGCCCGGAGGGGGCCGATGTCGCCACGCGTCGTCATCGAAGGGAAATCGTAACTTGGGGTGCGCAACTTGAGAATCCGTAGCGAAGTTTTCCCAAGGATTTCTCTACGCGTGCGTGTCGGACTTGCGGAGGACCCAGATCAGCACGTTTGGTATGCCGAGGTATGCGGCTCGTGTTGCTTCGGGGCGAAGCATTCCCACCAGGCTCTGCATGGGGCCCTCCCCTTCGTTTGGGACCACCTCACGGCAGTCGAGGACCTCCAATCCGCTGGCACTGAATGCCCGCAGATAGTCGCCAACGTGATGGACGTGATTGCGAATCCACGGCGCCGTTTCGTCGGGTCCATTGAAGAACGCCTGGCCGTCGAGGGTCACGAAGAATGGATGGAGGTCCGAAAGTACGGCGATTCCGCCTGGCCGTAGCATCGCAGCAATGTCGGTCATCGGGGCTTCCAGGTCGGCAAAGTGGGTCAGCGCAAGGCAACACGTGACGAGATCCTGATCGCGGGGGAGCGTTTGGTCCTGGTCACCGACCTGGCGGAGCTCGTACGCGATGTCGGTGTTCTTGGATCGGGCGATGGCCAGCATGGGTGCCGAACCGTCAAACCCTCGCACGCGGTGTCCGAGATCGCGGAGGATTGCGGTGACGCGGCCTGTCCCGCAGCACAGATCGACCGCGTTTCCCGGAGGAATCGACCGGAACACCTCGCGAAGTGCTGCTTCCTCGACCTCGACCAGAGGGTTCGTGACCTCGTCGTAGGCCGACGCCCACTGCGCATACCCGGCGTCGACGTCGAGTTCGTTGGTTCGAACCGACCGACTCTCGAGCGCATCCGGTGCAGCAAGAGCCTCAAGGATCTCTCCGATCTCGGCCAGACGCGCATTGGTGTGTTGGTCGCTCCCGCTGAATACGTTGCGCGCAAGGGCGAGCCCTTCGACCGCCAGGAGGAACTCGCTGATGCGAAGCTGTTTGGCCATTTGGCGACGGTAGTCGACTCGCCCAAATACGGACCTACATTTGGGGGGTGATCCGAATATGCCCGTCGATACTCTCGGCCGACTTTGCCAACCTCGCATCGGCGGTTGATCTCGTGACCCCGCAAACCGACTGGTTGCACGTGGATGTCATGGATGGCCACTTCGTGCCCAATCTCACCATCGGAGCCCCGGTGGTGAAGTCGTTACGTGCACATACGAAATTGCCACTGGACTGCCACTTGATGATCACCGACCCGAAGAAGTACCTTCCCGACTTTGCCAAGGCGGGAGCCGACAGTTGCAGTGTGCATGTCGAACTCGGCCTGGCATACACGCGAGATCGCATCGCGCAGACTCGTGAACTCGGGATGAGAGTCGGCATCGTGGCCAACCCGGACACGAGCTTTGCCGCGTATGCGGAACTCCTCAACGACGTCGACGTCGTGTTGCTGATGACGGTGTTCCCGGGGTTCGGCGGGCAAAAGTTCATGCCGGAGGTTCTCGACAAGATGCGACAGACGCGCGCCGAACTCGACCGCTTGGGAAGCGACGCCGTGCTGCAGGTTGACGGAGGTATCGATCTCACCACGGCCGGTGCCGCGGTCGCCGCGGGCGCCCGAGCCTTCGTTGCCGGAAACGCGATCTTCGGTCAACCCGACCCATTGCGAGCAGCAAAGCTGTTGCGAGCGTGCATCGAGAGCGCGATGGCCCCGATCGGAGAGTCATCATGAAGCTCGAAGCGAAGGTCTTGACCGTCTCCGACGGCGTTTTTCACGGCGTGCGTGAGGACCGAAGCGGTGTTGCGCTCGGTGAGACGCTGACTGGCGCAGGCTGGGTCGTCGTCGAACATCGCGTCATCTCTGATGGCACCGACGAGGTCGCACGGGCCCTTCGTGAGATGGCGGACGGCTTCGCCGGGCTGATCGTCTCGACCGGTGGCACCGGATTCGGCCCGCGTGATCTCACCCCCGAGGGGACTCGGAAGGTGCTCGAACGCGAGGCCCCCGGGGTTGCTGAAGCAATGCGCCAGGCCAACCCGAAACTGGGGCGGCTGAGCCGCGCCGTTGCCGGCACCCTGGGCAGCGCACTCGTGGTGAACACCCCCGGTTCGCCAAAGGGCTGCGTCGAGTGCCTCGAGGCCGTGCTCGACATGGTTCCCCATGCGCTCAGCCTGATGACGGGCGAGACGACGATTCACTGAACAGCCGACGTCCGAGCACGACCCAGACCCCATTCGCGCAAGCAGTACGAGTAGCGACGCGTCGTTCGCGTACTCAGCGCCGTCGACGGTTCCCGTAGGCTGAACGTCTCATGTTGCGACTGGTGCTCCCCAAAGGTTCTCTCGAACGAGCGACGCTCGAGCTTTTCGAGCATGCTGACCTTCCGGTGATTCGGTCGTCGAGCGTCCAATATCTTGCGTCGATCGATGACCCGCGAGTCGAGAGCGTCAGGATCCTGCGGCCACAGGAGATCCCGACCTATGTGTCCGAGGGCATGTTCGATCTCGGCATCACGGGGCGAGACTGGATCGAAGAGACGAACAGCGATGTTGTTTCGCTGGGCGAACTTCACTACTCGAAGGCCACGGCCCGGCCCATTCGGCTCGTTGTGGCCGTCGCCGCCGACTCACCGTGGACGCAGATCTCGGACTTCCCGCCGGGGGTGCGCGTTTCCACGGAGTACATGGGACTGTGCGAGCGGTACTTTGCGTCGAAGAACATCAAAGCCAACATTCGGCTGAGCTACGGTGCCACCGAAGCCAAGATTCCCGATATCGCCGATGTCGTCGTCGAGATCACCGAGACTGGATCCGCCCTTCGAGCCGCCGGCCTGCGCATCATCGACACGATCATCACCAGTTACACCGAGCTGATCGCGAACAAGGTCGCGTACGAAGATCCCTCCAAGCGCCACGCGATGGAGCAAATCAAGACACTCCTCGCGGGCACACTCGAAGCTCGTGGCAAGGTGCTGTTGAAACTCAACGTGAGCAACTCGGACTTCGAACGAGTTGTGGCCCTGGTGCCGTCGATGAAGACGCCCACCGTCTCGAAGCTGTTCCGTGATCAGGGGTACGCGATCGAAACGGTTGTTCTGAAGCGTCAGATCAACACACTGATTCCGGAGCTGAAGGATGCAGGGGCGACGGACATCTTGGAACTCCCGATCCAAAAGATCATCCACTGATGCGTTGGCTCGACGGGACCGTCACCGGCTTCGACGAGTCTCAGGGACTTGGCGAAATCGAATCGGGATCGACGGGGGAGCGCTTTCCCTTTCATGCGACGAAGCTGGCTGACGGCACTCGTTGGATCGAGATCGGCGCCCCCGTGCAATTCGAAGTGAGCGCCGGTGGATTGGGGCGTTACGAGGCCATACGAATCCGAGTCGTCTCGACGACGGCCAGCGAGACCTTTCGCTGTCCGGTCTGCAGCCTGGAGATTTTGGGTCGGCCGCGCACCTATGAGATCTGTGAGTCGTGTGGTTGGGAAGACGACCCCGGGCAATTCGAGGACCCGACGTCGACCGGTGCAAACATCGAGACGCTCAACGATGCTCGGGTCGCCTGGAAACAACGCGAGCTTCGCCGCAACACGTGAACCGGGCGGAGAACTGAGTCAGATGCCTCAAGCGTCCCCTACCGCTCGTGTGAGAAATTAGGAACATGGCGCGCGGAATTCGATTGTGGGCCGCGCTCTCCGTTGGCCTGTTCGTCGTCGTGTCCGGGTGCACCACGACCGACGCGGCTACGTCTCGAACCACGAAGAAGCGGTCCGTCACCACTGTGGCGCGCAAGCCCGCCACGAAGGCGCCGAAACCCACGACGGTTGCGGCCCCCACAACGCTGCGCCCACTCGCTCCGGTTCTCTCACCAACCTTGCGTGGCCAGACTGCGCCCGGGTGGTCTGCGTGGACCTCGGCTGGGGCCCCCAGAGCAACAGCTGGGGCGATCGGGGTCGACATCGAAGACGGCGGATTCGTTTCCGTATCACGTGCTGACGACATCTCGGTGGCGGCGGACTCGTTACGCGTGACCATGAATCCCGGGCCGGCCCGGTGGGCAGTCGAACTCTCGAACGCCGATGGTGTTGCCTTCGGCCGGGTGCCGTTGACCTTTGTGGGCGCCGATAGCGGCAGCGTGGCGAGCGCAACGGTTTCCATGCAGCGGCTCAATCCGAAAAGCCTTTCGTTTTCTCGGGTCTACCTTTTCGCAACGGGCTCCCCCGTTTCCAGCACAGTGCACGAGATCGCCTTCGTTTCGAACAGTCCGGCGAAGTCCCCGGGAAACGCAGTCTCGACGTCGCCCACTCATGCCCCGCCAATTGAGCCGTCGCTGGTCGCACCGACCACCAGCGCCGTTGTTGCTGGAGCCACAGGCGTGCAGCTGCCACCGATCGGTCGTGCCGGATCACCCGGCGTCGGGTCGGTGCTGGTCGCCCGACCGGGCCCTGCCGTCTGCGGGCGGGTTGGGCCTTGGCGCATCATGCCGCTGGGCGACTCCCTGACCGGCGGCTCAGCCGAGGTCGATGGCTACGGAGACTCCTACCGCCGGGCATTGTGGCAGCTGCTCCGGTCTCGTGGCTACAAGGACATCGACTTCGTGGGAAACCGGAAAGGCGATGACGGCACCTACGACGGAGACCACAGCGGTTGGGGCGGCTACACCACCGGTCCGGACAACGGAGGATCTGCGAACCTGTATGTGCACATAGCAAAGTTCGTTCCGCAGCAATACACCCTGAATGAGTCTTCAGGCAAGGACTGGGTCACCTTCGCCGACCCCGACATCGTGTTGCTCAACATCGGTACCAATGACGGGGAAGGGGACCCGGCCGCAGTCGAGCGTCGCCTCACCGGATTGGTCGAGGTCATCGCCAAGCGGGCTCCGACGGCTCGCATCATTGTGTCGAGTCTGCCGCCAAGCGGGGGCAACTTCGCCACCGTTGGTCACGTCGGTGTGGTCGCGCAGAAGCTTGCACAGAGCTCCCGTGGCCGAGTCTTCTATGCTGACGTCCGAACCCGCATGATGTTGGGCGACCCCGAACTCGGCGCTGCCCCGTTCGAGGTCGGCGACTGGTACGGCAACGGTGATTTCGTCCACATGTCGCCCTCCGGTGGCAACAAATTCGCCCTCGCGTGGCTCCCCGCCGTGGAGGCGGCCCTGAAAGCGCCGCGCTGCGCCTAGAGCTTTGCGGTTCCCGCTGTCGGCTCGTTCGAGCGTGCCGCCCATGGAATCATGCGTCGCACGAGGTCGTCGAAGGCCTGGACGCCGAGAACCAGGTGCTCTTCCGCGGTGTCTTCGATGTGCGTGTGGGACAGCCCGTTTATCGACGGCACGAACATCATGATGGTTGGCACACCTGCTCGCGCCATTTCGGCCGAGTCATGCATCGGTCCGCTCGGCATGATCTCGCGAATTCCGGTGTGCGCCTCGACGGCGTCGGCCGCGAAATCGACGAGCTCGGGGTGAAACGCAATCGGGTGGATCGACCACAGCATCTCGATCGTAGGTTCGACGCGTTCTTCCGCAGCGACCCGGGCAACGATCTCTTCGAGTCCGGCGACCATTCGCGCCAACACGGCGGGGTCCAAATGTCGCATGTCGACGCTGAACTCCGTGCGGCCGTTCACTGCGGTCGGCACCGCCGGATGGACGTTCCATACGCCGATCGTCGAAAACGCGTCGTTGTCGAGGCCGAGCTGGCGAATTTCAATGGCCATCCGGGCCGCGGCGAGGGTGGAGTCCTTGCGCATGCGTATCGGAGTAGCGCCGGCGTGCGCCGCCTGCCCTTGGAGCTTGACGAGGCGACGCTCGACTCCCAAGATCCCATGCAACGCTGCGAGTTGTAGCCCCTTCGACTCCAACACCGGTCCCTGCTCGATATGGAGCTCCGCTGACGCCCTGATCGAACCCAGGATGTCGCCGGCGGTGAGCACGTTCTCCAAATTGACCCCGTGCTCACGAACCGTGTCCTCGAGCGTGGCTCCGGTGCGATCTTTCAGTCCTCGGACGGCATCGACTTCGAGGGTTCCGCTGACCGCGGCCGATCCGAAGAGCGACCGACCGAATCGGGCTCCCTCTTCGTCGGCCCAGTCGACCACGCTCACGCTCACCGGCAGATCGACCCCGTCACGGTGCAGCGCCCGCAGCACTTCGGCACCACCGAGAACCCCGAGCGCCCCGTCGAGCCATCCGCCGTTGGGCACCGAATCCAAATGGGAGCCGAGCACGATTCGGTCGTTGCTTGCGCCCTGGAGCGTGACCCAGAGGTTGCCCGCGGCGTCGGTCTCCTGCGTGATCGGGGTCCCGTCGAAGGTGGTGACGAACCACTCGCGGGCTTTGACCCAGTTCTCGGTCCACGCCAGCCGAAGGCTGCCGTTCTCGGTCGCAGTGAGCGATCGCAGTTCTTTGAGGTCGTTGATTACACGTTGCGGGTCGGCGGCCATACCTGTGAGTTTGACCGCGTTCGCGCGCTAGGGAAAGCCTTTCGCCGTTTTTCGCAGCTCAGGCCCAACGTCGGATCAGGCGATCGACGCCTGCACTTGCACGTACGCCATCCTGATCTGGGCGAGTGCGTCGATGAGGGTGCCTTCGTCGGGCCCGAGGCGGCCTTTCAGCCCGTCGACGACTGCCGCCATCGCGTCGATGGACAGACGGGCTTCGGCAAGATTGGGTGGAGCAATCTGCAGGTGCGCGGCGGCGAGCTGGAAGAGTCCAACGCAATGGTTGGCAATGATCGCCGTGGCGGGGACGGAGACGATTTCTTCGGTCATCTCCCGAAGCTCAGCCTCCATTTCGGCAATCTCCTCGGGGGTCGGCTGCCCCTCGACGGGTGGTGATTGGGGCGGGGGCGACTGACGCTGGACTGGTCGTTCGCCGTCGGGGGTCCACAGGGAGCTCATAGACTGCTACCCTAGATCCCGAACTGAAGAGGAAGTGAGCGGTTGCGTTTACGCGAGTTGCTCCACCTGGCCGAGAAATTCGCGCCTGGTCATGTGATGCCGTGGCACTCCGTGCCTCGGAGTTGCTTGCTTGCTCGTCAAAGCTACGCATACCGAGGAGTGATGCCGAATCGCAACAACCACGTCTTCTGAGCCCCGTATCAACGAGCGCATCCGGGCCCGCGAGGTCCGTTTGATTTCGCCAACAGGTGAACAGCTGGGAATCAAATCCCTGCCCGACGCCTTAGGCCTCGCTCGTGAACAGGAGCTTGATCTTGTAGAGATTGCACCGATGGCTGTGCCTCCGGTGTGCAAGATCTTGAACTATTCGAAGTATCTCTACGAGCTCAAGCAACGCGACAAGGAAGCCCGCAAGAAGGCCACCAACATCGTCATCAAAGAGATGAAATACCGTCCGAAAATTGGCGGTGGTGACTTCGATACCAAGACTCGCAAGGTTGCGGAATTCCTCGAAGAAGGGCACAAGGTCAAAATCACGATCATGTTCCGAGGTCGTGAGGTCGCTCATCCCGAGCTTGGGATGAAGATCTTGAACCGCATAGCCGAAATCATTGGCCCGAACGCCAAGATGGAAGCGACGCCCCGACTCGACGGTCGTAACATGACGATGGTTCTCGCCCCTGAAAAGAAGGTGATTCCGAAGGTGAAGGAAGGACGATCCGAGTCGAAACCCGATTCGGAATCATCGACTCCTTCTCCGTCCGCCGAAACTGCTTCCACCGCTTCGGCGGTTGCGAATGACCAGCCAGCTGCGGATCCGGCGCCTGTCGTACCGCCCACCGACTCGCTTCCTGAGTCGAACTGACCGTCCACCGTTTGCGGGTTTCTGCCCGCGACCCATTGGGAGTATCACCATGCCAAAAATGAAAACAAACCGATCGGCAGCCAAGCGCTTCCGAGTCACCGGTACGGGAAAGATCATGCGTGCGAGCGCGTTCAAGTACCACAAGCTTGAGCACAAGCCGTCTACCCGTACCCGACGCCTCAAGCGCGATCAGGTACTGGCCCCCGGCGACGCTGCCCAGGTTCGCAAGATGTTGGGAATGTAAGCGCGCTTGGCGCTTTTCATTCTCGCTGGTAAGTCCCGCTTCGCACCAACGCCGAAGCACCCGTATTCGCTGAAAGGAACACCCAATGGCACGCGTTAAACGAGCCGTACACGCAAAGAAGCACCACAAGGCCGTGCTTGAAGAAGCAAAGGGCTATTACGGCAACAAGAGCCGCACATTTCGCTCTGCGAACGAGCAGGTCATGCACTCGCTTCGTTACGCATTTCGCGACCGTCGCGCTCGTAAGGGCGACATGCGACAGCTGTGGATCCAGCGCATCAACGCCGGATGCCGCATGAACGGCATGAGCTACAGCCAGTTCATCAACGGACTCAAGATTGCCGGAGTCGAAGTCGACCGCAAAGTACTGGCCGATCTCGCCGTCACCGACGCAGCGGCCTTCGCGTCGCTGGTGAAGGTGGCCGCCGAGGCCAAGGCAGCGGCCTGATCGTTCGGAACTGTCCGCGAGTATGAACACGCTCGCGTTCCACAATCCTGAGGTGCAACGACTGCGACGTCTTCTCGGACGTCGCAGTTTTCGCGTTGCCGAGAGGGCCTTCGTGATCGAAGGTCCAAAGGTGCTCGAAGAAGCTCTCGACGCGCAGGCCACCATCGAATCGGTGTTCGTCGGCGACGGTTGGGACAATCCCGTCCTCGAACGTTTGCCCGAAACGACTCGGCGCTTCGTCCTGGACCGCAACACGTTGGCTCGGGTTGGCGACACCGAGACTCCCCAACCAGTGCTGGCGGTGGTGCGGCGCAGCCTTCGATCCTTGGACACGCTGCGCGAACCACTGTCGATGGGTGGGTTTGTGGTCGTCGCATCAGCGCTCCAGGATCCAGGAAACTGCGGCACGATCATCCGGTCGGCCGAAGGAGCCGGTGCGTGCGGTGTCGTGCTGTGCGATAGCTCCGTCGACCCGACGTCGCCCAAGGTCTTGCGCTCGACGGCGGGAGCGTTCTTTCATCTGCCGGTGGTCGAACATGGCGAAGTTGGGGACCTGATCGCGACACTGCAGGGTTGGGGCGTCCGCTGCTTCGCAACGTCGTCGGTGATCGAAGGAGGTGTCGCCCCCGACGTCGTCGACCTCCGAGGGGCGACGGCAATCATCGTGGGCAACGAGGCGCACGGTCTGGACCCGTCGGTTCTGGCGCTCGTCGATGGGTTGTTGACGATTCCGACGCTCGGCCGGACGGAGTCGCTCAACGTCGCCATGTCGGCCACCCTGATCGCGTTCGAGGCGGCGCGTCAGCGTCGGATTTGAACTCGTTGCGGTGGACGTGTCTGGGATTGACGCGTTTGGAGTGGAACTCGCGCTAGCGGACGGTGAACGTCATCGGGAGGTGCTTGATTCCGCCGATGAAGCTGGAGCGAAGGCGTTCGACCGGACCTGACGCTTCGACTCGCGTCAGACGGGGGAGCAGTTCTTCGAAGAGCACCCGGATCTCCAAGCGAGCCAGGTGGGCGCCGAGGCACAGGTGCGGGCTCATGCGACCGAATGCGACGTGATCATTGGGCCATCGGTCGATGTCGAATCGGTAAGGATCGTCGAACACCTCCTGGTCGTAGTCGGCCGACGTGAACCAGATGAGAACCTTTTGCCCGGCCTTGATCGTGCGACCCGTGAGCTCGGTGTCTTGCGTTGCGGTCCGACGAAAGTTCATCGTCACGGTGCCCCACCGCAGTATCTCCTCAATGGTCCGGCTCACGACCTCTCGACCCTCAGGTGAGTCGTCGCCGATCGCCGCTCGGACTCGCTCGAGTTGATCCGGGTTTTCGGCGAGTGCCTGCATGCCCGCAGCCATGGTGTAGCGGGTCGTGTCGTTACCGGCGCCGACCAGGAGCGTGAAGAAGTTCTTGAACTCACGCTCGGTCAGACGCTCGCCGTCGGTGGTGAGCGCAAGCAGGTCCGAGATCACGTCATCGCTCGGATGCTCGCGTCGGATCTCGGCTTGGCGTTCTGCATACCGGTAGAGATCGAGCCCGGCCGGTGAACGAAACGGCATGGCCTTGAATTCGTCGGTGTCGATGAGACCAACCGGATACTCCGTCATTTCGGGATCAAAGTTGCCGAGAAGGGCGTCGCCCCGTTCGACCAGCCACGGGCCATCTTCATCGGGAACACCGAGCAGCCGGCCCAGCATTCGCATCGGGAGTTGCTTGGCGATGTCTTCGGTGAAGTCCAGGGCGGTGGTGGTGCCGGAAGGCAACACGTCGTCGAGCACCGCCCGAGCCAAGAGGCGAAGTCCGGATTCGTACGCCCAGACCTCTCGTCTGTTGAACGGTTTCGATACGAGACGACGGTAACGAGTGTGCTCCGGGGCGTCGTATTCCAACATGTTCCGGCGGGCCTCGAAATCCTCGGGGGCCATCTCCTCGAGCGTGACGCCCTGGGCGTTCGAGTAGATCTGCGGGTTGCGGCTCACGGTTATGAGGTCGTGGTAACGCGTGACCGCCCAAAACCCGGCACCATCTTCCTCATCCCACCACGAGACCGGGTCGTGCGTGCGGAGACGCTCGAACGTCGCATGCGGAAATCCCTGAACGAACGTATCCGGATCGCGGATGTCGGCGTCCGAGGGGCCTGGAGCGCTGATCATCGGGGGTCTCCTTCGAAAGGTCAGATCGTTTGGTACCGAATCATTGTACCGGCCCTCGAAGTGACGTCAAAGCGCTTCCACACCGACGAGCAACTTCCGTAGGAGCTGGGCGAGCTGCACCTGTTCGGCGGTCGTAAGCGCGCTTGCCACGAGCGCCTCGTGCTCGTTGAAAAGCGGAAAGAGACGCCGAATCGTGGTGTGCCCGCGATCCGTCAATCCGACCATCACCAGGCGGCCGTCTTCGGGGTGGCTCGACCGACGAATGAGTCCTTTGTTCTGGAGGGTCGAAACCACTCCGGTGAGCGTTCCTTTCGTGACGCCACATTCCTCGGCCAGATGACGGGCTTCGTGAGGTCCCCAAACCCACAGAACGAAGAGCGCAGTGAACCCCGTCCAGGAAAGCCCGTCGGGTCCGAGAATGTCTCGTTCCATGTGATTGCGAACGGCGCCGGCTACCCGATAGATGTTCGAGATCGCACTCATCGCAACGAAGTCGACGTCGTGCAACTCACCGACCCTTGCGGCGACCTCCTGCTCCCTCACTGTAAAAGAGGACGGCGTATCGGTCGCCCCCGACGACGTGGTTCGGCGCGAGGTTTTCTTCTGCGGCAAGCGGGTCACGTCACTCGGGGCTGCGGCGGCGGATCTAGTTGGCT
Organism: Acidimicrobiia bacterium; assembly: GCA_031418035.1. Taxonomy (GTDB): domain Bacteria; phylum Actinomycetota; class Acidimicrobiia; order Acidimicrobiales; family JANYDT01; genus JANOYY01. The sequence continues at coordinate 4,776 of JANOWU010000086.1, read as the reverse complement.
TTGACGACATCGCCGTCGAAGCTACCAAGTGCATCGGCCCAGCAGGACCGAGTGTTCGTTCGTCGAGGTTTCGACACGGGTTCGACTCCGGAAAGTGACGTGCGACGTCGGCGGTTCGCAATACGATGGAGCCGCTGTGGGTCAAAGACCTCGGGCATTGTCGGTAAGGACCCATGAACCTCGAAGAGCTCCAAAACATTCAACGTTCGGCAGAGGCTGCCTTCGCAGCCGCGTCATCAGTTGATGAACTCAAGGCATCCGACGTTGCCCATCTGGGAAAGTCCGCCCCCCTCACGCTTGCGAATCGATCCCTGGGCTCCATGGACGCGGAAGGCAAAAAGACGTTCGGCGCGGCGATCAACAGCACAAGAGCGTCGCTCGTCGAATGCCTGAATGCTCGCCGAGCGGAACTCGAAGCCGACGCACGACGCATTGCGATCGAAGCCGATCGGCTCGATCTCACGGAAGCGACCGTTCAAGGGGCGCACGGTCATTTGCACCTGATCAGTCGTACCACCCGCGACCTGGAAGACATTTTCGTGGGAATGGGCTTTAGCGTGTTCAACCAGGGACCGGAAGCCGAAACGGACTGGGAAAACTTCGAGGCGCTGAACTTCCCGCCCAGCCACCCCGCCCGGACGATGCACGACACCTTCTGGTTGGATCTCGGGGAGACCGAGCAGGTGCTCATGCGTACACATACTTCTCCGATGCAGATCCGCGTCATGCAGCAGCTGAAGCCGCCGATCTATGCGGTGATGCCGGGTCGTTGTTACCGGCGCGACACCGCCGACGCCCGACACCTTCCGGTGTTTCACCAAATCGAGGCCCTCGTGATCGACAAGGGCATCAGTCTCGGCCACCTGGCCGGCACCATCGAAACGTTTCTCGCGGCGTACTTCGGTCGCGATGATCTCAAAGCGCGCTTACGTCCTGGCTTCTTCCCCTTCACCGAACCGAGTGCCGAGTTCGACATCACCTGTCCGTTCTGCACGGATGGCTGTCGCGTCTGCAGCAACACGAGATGGATCGAGCTCGGTGGGTGCGGCATGGTCCATCCCAACGTCCTGCGAAACGGGGGAGTCGACCCTGAAGAGTGGACCGGTTTCGCGTGGGGTTTCGGAATCGACCGCCTTGCCATGAACCGTCATCAAGTCGACGACCTACGCGTGTTTCTCGACAACGACGCCCGACTTCTCCGTCAGTTCTGAGGGCCGACAACATGCTTATCTCCAGAAACTGGCTCAACGACTTCGTCGATACGAGCCACAAGACAACCGAGCAAATTGTCGAGGCGTTCAACGAACTCGGGCTTGTGGTCGAGGGCGTCCAAGTCATTGGTGAAGGACTCGATTCCATCATCACGGCGAAGGTTCAAACGATTCGGGCCCACCCCCAAGCCGACAAGATTCGCCTCGTCGATGTGATCACCGCCGAAGGACAAAGCGAAACGCTTCAGATCTGCTGTGGCGCCTGGAACTTCTTCGAGGGCGATGTGGTTCCCCTCGCACCCCTCGGCACGACGATGCCCGACGGAATGCACATCGAGCGTCGAAAGCTTCGCGGCGAATGGTCGAACGGGATGCTGTGTTCGGGTCGCGAGATGAAGCTCTCCGACGACCACGAGGGCATCATGCGACTCGCCCCCGACACGCCCCTGGGAATTTGCATCGTCGAAGCGCTCGGGCTTGTAGCCGACGTGATCTTCGACCTGAGCGTCGAAGCCAACCGACCCGATGCGATGAGCGTACGCGGTGTCGCACGAGACCTCGCCCCGAAGATCGGATCGGTTCTCAAACAGGTCGAGCCCGCCTTCTCTTTAGCGAACGTCTCAGGATCCGACGTTGCCCGTGGAACGATCAGCGCAGGCGACCTTTGCGATCGACTCACGACGACCGTGATTACCGGGGTGTCGGTTTCGCCGTCACCGGCTTGGGTGAAAACGCGTCTTGCGGCGGCTGGTATGCGCCCGATCAACAACCTCGTGGATGCGTCGAACTTCGTGATGCTCGAGCTCGGAATTCCGAGCCACGCGTTCGATCTGGACCGTCTGGCCGGAGGGCGAATCGAGGCGCGTTGGGCGAGTGAGAACCAGCAGCTCCTCACACTCGATGGCGTCGAACGAACCTTGTCGCCAACCGGTTCCCAAGACGGCGTGATCGCCGACGGCAACGGCGTTCCCCAGGGGATCGCCGGCGTCATGGGAGGCCAAACGAGCGAGATCGAGGACTCGACGACGTCGTTACTGTTCGAGATCGCCCACTGGGTGCCCATGTGCATCGCACGGACCTCGAAACGATTGGGTCTGCGCAGTGAAGCATCAGCGCGTTATGAGCGAGGGACAGACCCGGCAGCCATTCCGCTGGCGATCGAACGATTCGTGGACATCGTCTCCGAAACCTGTCCGGACATCAAGGTCCTATCCTTCGACGATGTCGGAGAGAACCTCGGTGCGCAGGTGTCGGTACCGGTCCGCGTCTCCCGGGTAAATCTCGTCCTGGGTACGTCGATTTCGCGCGACGCGATCATGGCGTTGCTCGAACCCATCGGATTCACTGCGACAACGACCGCCGATGCCGACGTGATCGACGTCGTACTTCCCTCGTGGCGTCCGGATGCGACGGCCGAGGTCGACGTCATCGAAGAAGTCGGTCGGCACTTTGGATACCGAAACATCGAGCGACGTGTGCTTACGAATGTGCGCGTCGGCCAGCTAACCGCGTCGCAGCGGTCGCGTCGCCTCGTTGCGGACGTGTTGGTGGCCAACGCGTGCGACGAGGTCTGGACGGCGAGCTTCGTTTCGGCAGCCGACCTCGAGCGGGTTCGCCATCGCGGTGAAACTGTCTCGCTGTCCAATCCTCTCGTTGCGGAGGAGTCGATCCTGCGTCCGAGTTTGGTCCCGGGGTTGCTGCGCGTCCTGAGTCATAACGCGAATCATCGCAATCCATCGATGCGGGTCTTCGAACTCGGTCACGTGTTCGAAACGCCGATGCCCAATCAGGTCGTTCCGTGCGAACGCGACGTTCTTGGTGTTGCCTTTGCCGACGACGGTGACGACGCCCGAACAGCAGTCCGAGCGCTTGACACGTTGGTTCAGGCGCTCCACCTGAATCCGGCCGCCGTTGAACTTCGGTCGAAGGAGATCGCCGGATTTCACCCCACCCGGTCGGCGCGCGTCGTTGGGTCGGGGACGGGATTCAACCTGGGTTCCGTGGGTGAGATCGACCCGGAGGTCGCGCGCGAGTGGGGCGTCGACCGTCGTGTTGGTATCTTGCTCCTCGACGTCGAGAGCTTCATCGGTCTCCCCCGTCGGGACTCGATCGTGTCATCGTTCTCGCGGTTTCCATCATCTGATGTCGACTTGGCTTTCGTCGTCAGCGACAGTGTGCCGGCGGCCCATGTCGTCGAGGCTCTTCGTGAAGGAGGCGGCTCGCTTCTGCAAACGGTGCAGCTCTTCGACGTGTATCGAGGCGATCGCGTACCGGCGGGATCGCGCGGTCTCACCTATCGGCTCCGATTCGCCGATGACACGAAGACGTTGACCGACGCCGACGTCGCCGCAGTGCGCAGTGCCTGCATCGAACGCGTGGAGAAGGCAACCGGCGCCACGCTGCGAGGGTAGCGAGTCTAAGGAAGCCAGCGCGCTTAGCGAACGACGGCGAGTGCTCGCTGCGTGACCGAGTCGGTGGCCATCGCTTCGATCCGAGCGATTCGTTCGGTGCGAATGCTCAACAGGCGCGTGGCCCATGGGTCAAGACGAGCGGGTCGCCCCGGTTCCGCTCGGAAGAACGTCGTGAGCGGACCCTCCTGGGCATAGCCGTCGGCGTCGAAGACGACGTCGGAGGTTTGGTCGAGCAGAGTGATGTCGTATCGCATGTTGCGAATTGTATGGACACAGACTTGTGGATAACGAGTGCGCTAACCCTGTGATCTTTCGGACACGGCCTGTGGATATACCTATTGGGCCGAACCCCCGTCGTGCATAATCATGCACAGGTGTGAATGTTTCGGCTAAGGTGCGTGCCATGTTCTCTGTCGGAATAGTTGGAGCTTCGGGCTACGCCGGAGCTGAATTGCTGCGGCTGGTCGCAGCGCATCCTCAGCTCAAGTTGGCGTGGGCCACGGGCGACACGCAGGCCGGTTCGCCTATCGCGGAGCTCTATCCGAGCCTGATCGGCGCGTACGGCGACGAGCGTTTTCGCACCTATGACCACGGTGACGTGGATGGCCTCGACGTGGTGTTGCTCGCCCTTCCGCATGGGAAGAGCCAGGAGCTCGTGCCGGAGCTTCGCAACCGCGCTCGGATCGTTGTCGACGTCGCAGCCGACTTCCGTCTCAAGGACGCCTCGTTGTATCCCACCTGGTACGGCGAAGCCCATAGCTGCCCCGAACTCTTGGCCGATGCCGTCTACGGTCTCCCCGAGCTTCACCGAGACGCCCTTCGCTCGGCGACGCTGATCGCGGTTCCGGGGTGTTACCCGACTGCGGCGACCCTTGCGCTGGCCCCGCTCGTCCGCGGCGAGGTGATCGAAAGGACTGGTCTGATCGTCGACGCAGGTTGTGGAGTTTCGGGCGCCGGACGGACGCTCAAGCATGGCAACCTGTACGGAACGGTTGCCGAGACCTACGAGGCCTACGGGCTCCTGACCCATCGCCATACTCCGGAGATGGAGCAGAACATCGGTGCCCAGGTGCTCTTCACGCCCCACCTCCTCCCGATGACCCGAGGGATTTTGGCCACGTGTTACGCACGTCCCGCCGGCCCAACCTCGACTG
>JANOWU010000085.1:0-23813 GCA_031418035.1 Acidimicrobiia bacterium | reverse complement strand
TTGCCTCCACCGCATTCGTCACCAACTCGGAGGTAGCGAGTTCCACGTCGGCAATCTCCTTCGCGTTCGCATGGTCGTCTTGTAAAACTGCCGACGCGATGCGTCTGGCTACGGCACCCTCGCGATTGTTCGGCTGCACTTCAAGCTTCACGACTCTTCGCATCGGGCATCCCGTTTCGTTCTCGATTTCGCGGCATCTCCAGTCCTGGTTGCTACCCGGAAGTTGACCCCGTCAAACCGCTCGAATCATCACACTCGTTTCGTGCCTTTGTTCGTGCGTAACGACAAAGCGAAACCAGGGTCTAGGGCGGGGACTCCCAGGTCAGCAAGCTGTTGACACACACGAACGGGATGCCTCGTGATCGCCGCGCGGCCCCCGACCGCCGGCAGTGTGCGCGTGGTCGTGACAGTGCTAAAGCGCGATCGCTAAGCGCGCAGATCGTGCGCCCCTGGCTCAACGCGTTTTGTGGACGGATCGACCTGCTGGGCGGGCCTAGATGCCGAGTAGTTGTTGGGTGGCGGCTGCCCAATCTTCGAGGTGAAAGGTCGACTCGATCCGTCCGTTGGTGATGGTGTGGATGTCGATGCTGAGGACATTGAACGATCGACCGGTCGGCCCGACACCGAAGAGCTCCGCGACCGGGGTGCCTGTCCCGTGACCGCGGACCGTGGCCCGGTCCCCAGCAACCACGATCTCGTCGATCGTCCATGTGAGATCGGGGACTGCCTGGCGAAGACCGAGCACAACCTGCGTGAACTCGGTCCGATCGCGGGACGTGTCATGACTGCCGTGATTGCGCCAGCCGTCGGCGACGACACCTACGAGCACATCAAGGTTCGGGTCGGTGCTGGCGTTGAGCAGGCTGTAGAACCGCTCGAGGAGTGGGCGAAGTGTCAGATCGGTGTTCACAGGTTGGTACCTCTATCGTTGGCGATGGCGATGGCGAATGGTTATTCTGAAGAACCTGGTACCTATTGACAAGTAGGCACATTCTTGTAACCAGCTCTCTCTGGAGAACTCCCATGGACCCGAACGTCGAAAAGGTCGAAGCAGCGATGGCCCTGATCGGTAGCCGCTGGCGACCAGCGATCATGTACGCACTCATCGAACAAGGCACACAGCGGTTCTCCGAACTGCGCCGCCTGATCCCGGACGTGAGCCAACGTATGCTCACCAAGCAGCTACGCGACCTCGAACGCGCCGGCCTCGTGCACCGAGCCTTTTTCGAGTCGATCCCGCCAAGGGTCGAATACTCGGTGACCGACCTCGGCCGAACCCTGCGCCCGATCTACATCGCCATCTGCGACTGGGCGAGCACCAACAATCCTGATATCACCAGCAACGAAGCGCACTACGACTCCAGCCACGCAAGACCGAAGTAGTCCACTCGAAGTAGGTCGCGTAATGGGTAGGGCCGATCCCGAGGGCATCCCGCAACGAGCGTTACCCACATGCGCGAGCCGCAGCCGTGAAGAGCGACCGCTCGAGTGCGAACAGCAGAAGAAGGGTGCCCCGTAACGCCGGGTGGCGGCCAAGCGGTTGCCGCTCGATGACCATATTAGATAGCATATGGTCATGCCGAGAAGAGAAGTCCTGGTTCAACTTGACGACGACCTGGTCGAACATCTCGACCGAATTGCCAAAGCACTCGACACAAATCGCTCAGAGCTACTGCGCCGCGGCGCACAAGCCGTAATAGACGCCGATACCGAACGAACCAACGACATCGAACTCATCGCGGCCTACAAACGCCAGCCACCCGACGCAGCTCTGATCCGATCCGCTGCTCGGCTCGCAGCAAAAACCGCACCCGCGTGGTAGCTCGAAACGATATTTACTGGGCCGATCTCGGCGACCCCGCCGGACGACGCCCAGTGTGCATTCTCACTCGTGACGCAGGAATTTCAGTTCGTAACGCAGTGACGTGCGCTCCGATTACCCGCACAATTCGCGGAATTAGATCAGAAGTCGAAATCGGTCCCGACGAAGGGCTGCCAGAAACCTGTGTGATCAACTGCGACAACGTGCTCACCGTGCCGCTCGAAGATCTCGACGAACGACCCGTAGGTTCCCTCGACGAAATCAAACGCGCGCAACTCGACCGAGCACTCCGATACGCACTCGACATCGTCTATTAGGCCTACCCCACAACACCGGCTCTGTGAGGCGCCATTCGAGCTTCGCCGGGACGCGTGTGGTGACATCATGAGTCTCATGATGAAGCTGGCGTCCTCCCGGGGCGCGTGGCGCTCGCGTTGAGTGCGGCAGCACCACCCGATTTGGCGCGGTTCTGCGAGCACGCACACCCCCCGTCGCCGGTCTCTGCGGCGGTGCACTACGGCGCGGCCCGGGCCGGCGCTTCAACCGAGGCGTCCACACCAGTCCTCGCCCACCTCGCCGATCAGTATCCCGCCTGTCCGGACGCCTGAGCGCGCCCTCGTCAGTTGGCCGCTGACTGGACCGCTTGAGGCTGTAGGTTACGCCGAAGGCACCCACGACGGCCCGCCCGTTCGGGACGTTGGGCTCTGCTTCGTGTCGCCTGTTGGGTGCATGCTGGTGCTGAGGAGAGGAGTCGGTTATGTCGCGTCAGCGCGTGAGGTCGTGGAATGCGGTGGTGTGAGCTGTGGTCATGCTGGCCCTTGCGGTCCTGCTCAAGGGCGTCGACGGGTCGCTGTTCGTCGGTGTCTTGATGGTGTTGATCGTCGGGGCGGCGGGTACCGATGCGCTGCTTGTCCGTGTGCTCCCCCGGTCAGATCGCCTGGTCCGGGTTCCGGCGAGGCACACTGAATCGGCCGGTCTTTCCAGCAGATCTCGGGCCGGTTCGGATCTTGGTTCAAGGTCCGTAGGTGTGCATAGTAATTGGTTTCGTACTCGGTTGGTCCGACGTCTCAGAGCTTGGAGTGGAGGCGTCGTACGTACCAGCAGTTGTCGGCGAGGTCCCCGATCGAGCGCTGTGTACCGATCTCGGCGAGGCGGTCAGAATTGTCCCGGAGCGATGAGGCCGGTTTCGTAGGCGGCGACGACGAGTTGGGCGCGGTCGCGTGCGGTGAGTTTCGTGAGGAGGTGGCTCACGTGTGTTTTTGCGGTCGCATGGCTCATGAAGAGTTCCGCGGCGAGTTCGGCGTTGGAGAGTCCGCGAGCGACCGCCGCGAGCACTTCGCGTTCGCGTGGGGTGAGTTGGCTGAGTCGCGGGTCGTTGGTCGTGGCGATCGGTCGTCGGACGAAGTCTTCGATGAGTCTCCGCGTGATGCTCGGCGCAAGAAGTGCCTCGCCCGCGGCGACCACTCGCACTGCGGCAAGGAGTTCGGTCGGTAGCGTGTCTTTGAGAAGGAAGCCGGACGCGCCAGCTCGCAGTGCTTCGTGCACGTACGAATCGAGGTCGAAGGTGGTAAGGATAAGTATGCGCACGGCGACGAGAGTTGGGTCGGCGGTGATCACTCGTGTGGCTTCGAGGCCGTCCATCTCGGGCATGCGGATGTCCATCAGGATCACGTCGGGTCGCTCGCGTTTGGCAAGCTTCACGGCTTCGTAGCCGTTGGCCGCTTCGCCGACAACGTCGATGCCGTCCTCCGCGCCGAGCAGCGCGAGGAATCCGCTACGCACGAGGGCTTGATCGTCGGCGACGGCGACTCGTATCGGCGTGGTCATCGAGCTGCACCAACCGTGGTCACGTCGGCCGTTTCGGACGTCGATGCAATCGGTGAGTAACTCGTCGGATCCGTCGTCGTGCGGAGTTGTTTGAGCAAACGTCTGAGGTCGTGGAGCGAATCACGACTGATCCTTGAGATGGTTTGAAGGGCATCGCGGGTCGCGTCGGTGCCGTCGTCGATAAGCCGGGAACCGGATTCGGCGTGGCGGGCGATCGTGTCGATCGACTGACTGATGATGGAGCCGAGCTCGTCGGCGATTCGGAGCCGCTCGCTGGTGACGACGAGGCGGGCGTGGCGGGTACGCGCCGCGGCATCGTCTTGGCGTTCGTTCAGTTCGGTCGTTCGCCGACATCGGTCGCGTCGGACGACGTGTCCGGTGATGGCCGATGCTGCGAAGAAGACGCTGGCCCAGACCGCTCCCGCGATGCTGAGGTCGGGCGGTTCGGACCAGGCGACGATCACGAGGCCGACAAACGTCTCGACGAGGGCAACAACGACACGCCAAGGCGTTGCGTAGGCAACGACTGAATACAGCCCGATCAACAACACCAAGGTCAGGATCCCGAACTGGTAGTCGCCGATGATCAACGCCACGCCGAGAACCCAGGCAATGGTGTAGCCGACTATCGGGAAGCGTCGCCGTAGGGCCAGTGTCGCCGCACATCCGACGCGAAGCGCCACGGCCCAAACACCAGTCGGCGTGAAGTGTGGCCCGGTGATTGATGGATGGGTCGCGATCACCTCGAGAATGGCGATGGTGACCGTCAGCAATGCCAGCGCCGCGTCCCACATCCACGGCGACAGACTGTTGTGAACATGACGCAGGTTTGTCGCTGCCGTGGGATTCGGAATGTCGTCTCGATGTTGCGTTGGGCCGTAGCCATCGGAGTAAGCGCCGGAGTAAGGGTCGGAGTCACCACGGCGGTGGAGCGTCGCCTGCACCCGAAACCCACCACCCGGCCTCGGCCCCGCGTGTGCGTCGCCGCCATACATCTGGGCTCGTTCTCGCATGCCGACGAGTCCGTTGCGTCCACCCCGGACGGGCACTCCCTGCGCGGCAATGCCGCGACCATTGTCATCAACCGTCAGCTCGATGTGGTCGTCGGTGGCAAGGATCGTCACGGTCACTTCGATCGCCCTTCCGGCATGGCGGACGATGTTGGTGAGTGCCTCTTGGACAATGCGATACGCCGCGAGGGAGAGGCCGGCAGGGACGGCTTCCATATCGCCTTCGACGACGAGAACGACCGCGAGATCGGCGCTGCGAATCTGCTCGACGAGCGTTGAAACATTGGCGACGGACGGCGCTGCGGTCGCTTCGGAGCCGATGCCATTCCGCAGGATCGCCACCAGCCGATCGAGTTCGGTCCCAGTCGTGTCGCAGGTGCTGCGAATGGCATCGAGCGATCGGGCCGCTTCGGCCGGCTCGCGGTCGATGAGGTGAGCACCGATCCCTGCTTGCACAGCTATCACGCTGAGCGAGTGGGCGACGACGTCGTGCAGTTCCTGGGCCATGCGGAGACGTTCGTCGGCGGCTTCTCCTTCGGCGGTGAGTGTCGCCGCAGCCGCGCGGCCAACCGCGATCTCTGATTCACGATGTTCGCGGACTCTATTGCGCTGAATCACGAGACCGAAGGCAAACGCCACGATCAGGAACAGCACGCCCAACGCAGGCACAGCGGTGAGCGCGACAGTTCCGGTCGCGAGAAGGATGAGGTAAAAGGCCGCCAACTGCGCAATGCCGCGCCACGCGAGTCTGGGCGGGAGGTAGGCGGCCACGCTGTAGAGCGTGATCACCAACGCGAAGAACGCAACGGTGTCGCGCTGACGGGAGAATTCAAGCGGGACGATCAGGATGAGGCCGGAGGCGAGCGCTACCAGCGGCCAGCGGCGTCGACCGATGAGGGTGGCGCACACGGCGATCGTTACCACCCAAACCAGCCAGGTGTCCGGCCGGAAGAGATGCGCGTCACTGTCTTGAACGTCGATCCGAGTGACGAGCGCGACCACGGCGACGGCGGCCATCGCCCCGGCGAGGGCATAGTCCCACGCGTGGGCGCGGAGATCGCGTCGAACCACTTGGTGCAAGCTCACCGTTTGACCGTAGACCCCCGCAGCCTCAGGTGCATCGCCCCAGAGGATGAGATCATCGTGGCCCCTGCTGGGCGAGTAGGGGACCACGACGTTCAACCCGTCGGCACGAACGAGCGCCCGCTGGCCCGATGTGCCAGCCCGGGGCCGAGGCGCATCGTGATTGTCATGACTATTACTGATGTCCTCACCCCACCCACCTCACCCCTCACCTCACCCCTCACCTCACCCCTCACCTCGCCACCGACGCAACGCCGCGTCGTCGCCTCCGCGGTCGATGTCACGAAGACGTACGGCGCCCACGACGCCATCGTTCACGCTCTCGACGGTGTGAGCATCGGGTTCGAAGCCGGACGGTTCACGGCGTTGATGGGTCCGTCCGGGTCGGGGAAGTCGACCCTGTTGCACTGCCTCGGCGGGCTCGACACCGTGACATCGGGTTCGATCCGCATTGGCGACGTCGATCTCGCAACACTGCGCGATGCCGAGCTCACTCGACTGCGTCGTGACCGCATCGGGTTCGTGTTCCAGTCGTTCAATCTCATCCCGACGTTGAACGCGTTGGAGAACATGACGCTCCCGATGTCGCTGGCGGGGCGCAAGCCGGATCCGGCATGGCTCGACCACGTCATCGACACGGTCGGTCTGTGTACCCGTTTGACTCATCGACCATCGGAGTTGTCCGGAGGGCAGCAGCAGCGCGTCGCCGTGGCCCGCGCCCTGGCCTCGCGGCCCGAGATCATCTTTGCCGATGAGCCAACCGGCAATCTCGACTCTCACGCCGGTGCCGAAATCCTCACGTTCCTGCGCAACGCCGTGCGCGAGCTCGACCAGACCGTCGTGATGGTCACCCACGACCCGACCGCTGCCGCGTATGCGGATCGAGCCGTGTTCCTCGCGGACGGCCGCATCGTCGGCGACCTCGTCGATCCGACCGCGGCAATCGTTCTCGACTACTTCAAACACCTCGGCGGCTGATCCGTCATGGCGACACCGGGCGACACGAGAACTAGGGGCGACACGAATTCGACGGACTCGGGGCATCGTTTCGCGGCCTTCGGCAACCGGAACTTCCGGCTGTACTTCGTCGGCCAAACGATCTCGAGCATCGGTTCGTGGACGCATGCCCTTGCGGTCACCTGGCTGGTCTTGGAGTTGACGAATCGCAGCGATCGGCTCGGTATCACGATGGCGTTGCAGTTCCTCCCGCTGCTGTTGCTCGGTGCATCGGCTGGCGTGTTGGCCGACAGGTTCGACAACCGTCGCATTCTCGTCGCCACATCGGCGGTGTCCGGTCTATTGGCCACGACGTTCGCCGTCGTAGCCCTGTCGGGTCACGTCACGATCTGGTGGATCTACACCCTGACGCTTGTGTTTGGAATCGCCTTGGCGGTCGAACGCCCGGCGATGCAAGCGATCCTGTATGAACTCGTTGGACCGCAACTGCTCCCTAGTGCAGTCGCGACCAACAGCACGATCGCCTCGGTTTCACGCCTCATCGGACCGGCGCTCGCCGGTGCGCTCATCGCGACCGTTGGCGTCGGGGCCTGTTTCATCGTGAACGCTGCGTCGTACGTCGTCGTCATCGGGGCGTTGCTTGCGCTGCGCTCATCTGAACTCGTGCATCGTCCGACGCTCGGGCGATCGAAAGGAAAGCTTCGCGAAGGTTTCGCATACGTGCGCACCCATCGCGATGTCGCTCGACCGTTGCTCGTCATGAGCATTGTCGGCACCGTTGCCTACAACTTCCCCACCACGTTCCCGTCGATGGTGCGTTTCGGGTTCCATCGCGGCGCCGGGTCGGTGGGCATCGCCATGAGTGTCAGCGCCGTCGGCTCGATCGCCGGTGGTATCTACATCGCCGGGGTCAAACCGCACCCACGTCGAACACTCGGGATTGCCCTGGCCGGATTTGCTGTGTCGTGCCTCGCTCTGTCCCTCGCCCCCGGGTTCTGGCCGTTCGTCGCCATGAGCGTCGTGCTCGGCTTCGCCTCTGCGTCGTTCCAATCGGTCACGACAGTCGTGCTTCAACAGGCCACGGAACCGTCCATGCAAGGACGGGTCATGGCCCTGCACCAGATGGCCTTGTTCGGGACGACGCCGTTCGGCGCGCTGCTCGTCGGATGGGTCATCGAGGCCACATCGGCCCGAGTGCCGTTCGCCCTCGGCGGCATCACCGCGCTGATCTGCGCGGCTGCCGTCTACCGCCCTCAGCACCGAGCTCGCCGCGCCGACCGACCTGTTTCGACCGCACCCTCTCCCCCACCAACCGACGTACCGCCCGACTCGGCTCCCGTGCTCGTCCCCTTCACCTGAACGAAAGAAGACACCACCATGATTGCCAAACTCACCTTCAAGCAACTCGCCGCCAACAAGATGCGCCTCCTCGCCACGTCGTTCGCGATCATCCTCGGGGTGGCGTTCCTCTCGGGAACCCTCATCCTCACCGACACCATCCGCGGCACCTTCGACTCGCTGCTCGCCAAAGCCGACAAAGGTACGGACGCATACATTCGGGCAACAAGCCCGCTCGAGCGTGGCTACGGGGAGAGCGGTCGGCCACTCGACGCTGCCCTCCTCGACACCGTACGCAATGTCGACGGCGTCGGCCAGGCGAGCGTGCAGGTCTCGGGCTACGCCCAGATCCTCGACCATGGCGGCAAAGCCGTCGGGACTGCGCAAACCGGTGTCCTCGGCATGAACTGGGTGACGGTCCCCGCACTGAATCCCTTCACGATCGTTGCCGGCCGCGCGCCACTGCGCTCAGACGCACCCTGGTGGCAATTCGCCCCGTGGTGGTTGACTTCCTCAACCGAGCCGATCGAGATCGCGATCGACAAGCGTTCCGCCGAACTAGCAAAGCTCAACGTCGGCGACCGCACCACGGTGCTCACAGCGGGCGACCCACGCGAGGCCACCGTTGTCGGCATCACGCGTTTCGGTGAAGTCGACACCCCCGGTGGCCTGTCCGTCGTCCTGTTCGACGACGTGACCGCTCAGGAAGTGCTCAACAGTCCGGGCCAGGTCGACGCGATTTCGGTGACCGCCCGAGATGGCATCGACCAGAACACGCTCGTCACCCGACTCGCGCCCCTCGTGGGCACCGGCAACGAAGTGATCACCGGTGCGGCCCTCACCACGGAACACCAGCACGACATCGGCAAGGACATCAGCCAATTCGGTGTCTTTCTCACGATGTTCGCTCTGATCGCGTTGCTCGTCGGTGCGTTCATCATCAACAACACGTTCTCGATCATCGTTGCCCAGCGCACCCGAGAGATGGCGCTCCTGCGGGCCGTCGGAGCGAGTGGCCGCCAGGTACGCCTCGCCATCCTGGCCGAAGCCGCCGCGACCGGAGTCGAGGCGTCGGCCATCGGTCTACTCGCCGGAGTCGGCGTCGCCAAGGGCCTGCGTTCACTCCTCAGCGCCCTTGGCGTGGACATTCCCCTCGACACACTCCAGATCACCAAGGCGACCGTGTTGGGCTCGATCATCCTGGGTCTCGTCATTACCCTGGCCGCTGCCGTGCTCCCGGCCCGGCGAGCGTCACGCGTCGCACCGATCGCTGCCCTGCGCGACATCGCGCAGGACCGCTCCGCCGTGTCCACTGCACGCGTCGTCGGAGGCACGCTCACCATGCTGGCCGCTGTCGCGATCCTCCTCGCCGGTCGCAGCGCCGCCGACATCAAGATCGTCGGAATCGGCGCCCTCGCGCTGCTCGTCGCTATCTCCGTGCTCGGCCCGGTACTCGCCCGTCCCGTCGCTGCGGCATTCGGCACGCCGATCGCTCGCCTGCGAGGCACCGCCGGTGCCATCGCCCGCCAAAATGCAATGCGCAATCCCAAGCGCACCGCCCGCACCGCGTCGTCGCTCATGATCGGTGTCGCCCTCGTCAGCTTCCTGGCGATCTTTGCGGCGTCGGTCAAATCTTCGGGCGCCGGAGCGTTTCGCGACGACTTCCGTGGCAACGTCATCATCGACTCCGGCGCCATCGACGCCAGCACCGGCCTCACACCCAACATCGCCACCGACCTCGCCTCGAAACGTGGAGTGCGCGCCGTGACCGAGCAACGAATAACCGCGGTCGAAACCAACGGGACCGCCGGATACCTCAACGCCTTCAACGTCGCCACCATCAACGCGATGTTCGACCTTGGCCACGTCGACGGCGACGTCGGCCATCTCGGCGTCGATGGCATCGCTGTCGCCAGCGAGACCGGAACTGACGCGGTCCGCCTCGGCGACACTCGCGCCATCACGTTCCCGACGGGAACCGTCACCTTCGCTGTCCGAGCCATCTACGACCGGGCCGACGACACGGTTGGGAAGGAGTTCGTGGACCTCGCCGCCTTCGAAACGAACCTCCCCGAACGACTCGACTCCCGGATCTACGTCCGCACCGACAACACCGCCAACACCGACGACACCGACATCGCCGATCGCGCCACCGCCGCCTACCCGACCGCCAAGGTTCTCACCACCGATGCGTTCATCGATCAGCAAAACGGCAACCTCGACACCGTCCTGACGCTCATGTACGCCCTCCTCGGTCTCGCCGTGTTGATCGCCATCCTCGGAATCGTCAACACGCTCGGGCTTTCCATCCACGAACGCAAGCGCGAGCTCGGACTATTGCGAGCCGTTGGCATGAGCCGCGCCCAGGTCCGCACGAGCGTCCGCTGGGAATCAGCGATCATCGCCCTCTTCGGGACCGCACTCGGACTGCTCATCGGTGCAACGCTGGCCTGGACGGTCGTCTACTCCACCCCCATCGGTGGACGCGCTCGATTCATCATTCCGACCGGTCCCCTCGTCACGGTCGCACTGATCGCAACGATCGCCGGTGTCGGAGCTGCCGTCATTCCCGCTCGACGGGCCGCCCGCATTAACATCCTCGCGGCAATCGCCAACGCGTGAGCCGAAGTCGCGTGCAGACGGCGGGCGTGCCCTCCACGAGTGTGCGACGATGGGCCATGGTCCAGCTCCAGCCGCACGACGCCCCGCTCCGATTCGGCATCTTCCTACCGCCGATGCACAAGACCGGCGTCAACCCGACCCTCGCGCTGCACCGCGACCTTCAGCTCATCGAACATCTCGACCGGCTCGGCTTCGCGGAAGCCTGGATCGGCGAACACCATTCCGCGGGGAGCGAACTGATCGCAAGCCCGGAGGTGTTCATCGCTGCAGCGGCTGAGCGGACACGACACATCAAACTCGGAACCGGCGTCAACTCGCTCCCGTACCACCACCCGTTCATCCTCGCCGATCGCATCGTGATGCTCGATCACCTGACCCGCGGACGCATGATGTTCGGCGCGGGCCCCGGTCAGCTCACGAGCGACGCGGCGATGCTGGGCATCGATCCGCTGCAGCAGCGTCCGCGGATGGAACAGTCATTCGACGTGATGATGCGGTTGTTCCGGGGCGAGACCGTCACCGAAAAGACCGACTGGTTCACCTGCGATGAGGCGGTGCTGCAGGTGCGACCGTATTCGAACTTCGACATCGCAGTCGCGAGCAGAATCTCGCCGTCGGGCTCGAAGCTGGCCGGTCGGTACGGGACCGGTCTTATCTCGATCGCCGCAACAGAGCCTGCCGGTTTCGGCGTGCTCGACTACAACTACAACGTGTGGCAGGAGGAGGCACGCCTCCACGGTCACGACGCGCCCCGCTCGGCCTGGCGGCTGATGGGTCCGATGCATATCGCCGACACCGTCGAACAGGCGAAGGCGAACTGTCGCTACGGCCTGCAATGGGTGTTCAACTATCTGAGCCACATCATTCCAATCGGCGACCCCAACGAACCCCCGCCCCCGTCCGACTACGACGAGTTCGTGGACTTCGCCAACGAGACCGGTCGCATGGTCATCGGCACACCCGAGATGGCGATCGCCCAGATCGAGCGGCTGCAGGAGAAGACCGGCGGTTTCGGGTGCTTCATGACCCTCGGCGCGGATCTGGCCGATTTCCCGGCGACGCTGCGAAGCTACGAACTCATCGCCGAGCAGGTGATGCCCCACTTCACCGGCCAGCTGAAGCCGGTCCAGGCGAGCTACGACAGGATCGTCGACGCCGGCACGAAGTGGGTCGACGCAACCCTCGGCGCGCAGCTCACGGCGATCGCCGCCTACGAGGACGAGCGGGCGACCCGCTGACCAACCCGCTGACACCGCCGCAGCCCAGCGCAATCGCGAGCAGGCGTCGGGACTACCGCTTTGCGACTTTCGCCCCACGGGCTTTTCGAACCGACGCGCTCCCTGAGGAACGTTCCTTTCCAAAGGTTGCCGCGATCGACTTCGCCTCGGCCTGAAGAACCGCCACGACGTCTTGACCCGTCCAGTTCAAATGCCCAAACGCCTCAAGGATGACGATGCCGTGGATCCGCCCCCAACTCCGCATGGCGATCTCGATCAGTCCCGCAGGAATCGAGGGGAGAGCCGGATCGAGGTCGATCGGCGCATCAGGCGAAGGTGAAGCGTTCAGTTGCCCGGTGGCGGCAGCGTCGAGGATGACCTGGAGCATCGGCATACCGAACTGTCGAACGGCGACGCCGGTGGGACCGTTCGGGTCGGGATTGAATCCCACGACGGGGCTTCCGAGGATCAACGCAAACTGCTCAGGGTTGGCCTTCGCCCAACTCCGGTAGGACTCAGCCAGGGCAACGACTTGGTCGGCGAAATCAAATCCGGCGGCAGCGATCGCCTCAGCAACAGCCTTGCCAAAGCGCTCGAATCCATCGGCGACGAGAAGCTCGAGGAGACCGTCACGTCCCTCGACATAGCGGTACAGCCCAGACGGGCTTATTCCTGCGACCCGAGCGACCTCGCGGAGTGAAAGCTCTGCGGGTCCGGTTCGCCGCAACTCCGACAGCGAAGCATCGCGGATCGACTGCAGCAGCGATTCCCTCAACACCTCTCGTCGACCAGCCATTTCCGGGACTATAGCAAGCGCTCCCCCGCATTTAGGGACACTTCTTGCAACATGAACACTGTTCGCCTATTCTAAGAACAGCGATCGCAACACGACGAACGTTCACGCATTTCTTGAAAGGTGAGCCCATGAGAAAAGAGATTTTTCCTGGCCGTTGGACCTCCCGAGCCGACGGCGACTTCGTGGTGTTCCTCATCGGTATGCGCATCAACAAGCCCCTCGCCGTTCGTCAGTGGCGTCCGGTGGCGAAAGCGATGCCGGCGATGCAGCAAGAGCTTGGCCGACATCCCGAACTCGGGTGTATCCACACCGAAAACTGGTTCGGTCGAACAACGATTTCGCTGCAGTACTGGCGCGACTTCGAGTCACTGCGGTCCTACGCTCGCAACCCCGACCAAGCGCATCTCCCTGCGTGGCGCGCGTTCAACCAAGCCATTCGAGACAACGGCACCGTCGGAATCTGGCACGAGACGTACCGCGTCCATCGAGGTGAGTCCGAAGCGATCTACGGCAACATGCCACGGTTCGGTCTCGCTTCGGCATTCGAACACCTCACCGCGGCGTCGATCGGCAACAGCGCCGGGAAACGAATCGGCGTCGACGTCGACGACATCACCCCTGTCGACCCGTACTGACTTTACGGGGAACCCGAGCTTCACAAGGCGGCTTCGCGATCGCCATACGTGGATCATCACCGATCGACGGCAATGTCCAAGCTGCGAACCATGCCGAGTGCGCGGTGCTCGCCGATGGTGCAATACATCGATGCCGAGCGACTCGATGGTGAGCGAGTGTGGAAGGTTCGTCTGGATCGCGACCTTCGCGGCGAACTTCTCGCCTTCACGGACCCGAAGGTCCGGGTAGTCGTATGTAGTTCAGCAACATCTCCGGGAGTGACTCGAGTGCCGATGACGACATCTTGCCGCGTACGTCGAGGATCCCGGGGACCACTTCATTGGTCGGCTCACCACGAGTGTCGACGAGGCGTCACGTCGCCGGTTGGACCGTGCGGGTTGAAGAACGGCGCAGCAGCACGACACCGATGGCGATCATCCACAAGAACCAGATGGTGTTCGCCAAACCAGTAAGCGCGCCTAGCACTTCTGCGTCGGGGTTGTACTGCTCGAAGGAGGTGATCGCGATTAGCACGCCAGCGAACACACCGACCGGCAAGAACCAGCGTGGCCCAACGTTTCCACGTCGGAGACCGACGGCCAGCGCGATGGCGAAGACGCCCATGGTGATGAACCCGAGGTGTTCACCAACGGTCATCCCCGCATAACGGTTCAACAAGCCGTACAACTCGGAGGCTCGTTGTTGTTGTGCGGCATCGCCGTTCTTGAACATGTCGGATAGGTAGGGCATGGCGATCGGCCAGCGGGTGTACCCGAGTGACCAGAACACGCCCGCTGCCACTCCGAATCCGGTGACCAGCCGGGCGGGTCCCGCCGCGAACGGCGTCAGGAACCGGCCGAGTTCGACAGCAATCCCGACGAGAACCAGTCCGGTCATGCCGAGGACCCAGTACGTCGGCCGAACGACGCCAGCGTTCTCGTCGTACAGCTTCAGTACCTCGGCTCCCGGTCGTCGGAGGACGTCGGGAAACTCGAAGACGCTGGAGAGGATTCCGAACGCTGCAGACGTGACGAGCCCGAAGGCGATGATCGTCCACGCAAGCACGCGGTGCGTCGTTTGCCGAGCAGCCGTGGTCGAGGTCGTGGCCGTGGTCGTGGTCGTGGTCGTCGTCATGGCTTCATCGCGATCGAAGAGTGACGGCGACGGCAGTGGCGTGCGGGACCGTGTCGAAGGATCCGAAAGCGTTGGTGAACGACGTCGAGTCGACGGTCATTGGATCCGTCCACTGGTACATCAGTTCAATGCTTTCCTTTGCGTTCTTCGAGAACAGTCCTCCGATCTTCATTGCAGTTGTTCCGAGGGTTTTCGTCTTTACCGGCTTGGGGAGTACGTCGTTGACGAGTTTCATGAATTCCTTTCCTATGATTGGTGGAGCAGACGGGAGGTGCCAGACCTTTCCGTCGGCGAGGTCGTGGTCGGCGAGGGTGATGAGCCCGCGTGCGCCGTCGGCGAGGTAATGCAAAGTTCGTGGAACGTTCGCCGATCCCATCCAACGCATGGCCTTGCCCCGAACAGCGGGCTCGAGCACGAGGGCAGTGAGTGCGCTGTTCTCGCCGTGTGGTCCGTAGTAGTCGGACAACCGACCGATGGTCACCCGAACTTGGCCCTCGGCGTGGGCAGCGAGTAGTTGCGTTTCCATGGCAGCTCGGGCCATTCCCTTGCGACCCGTTGCGTTGCGGGGCAGGTTCTCATGCAGCGGAACGTTCGTCGGCCCGTACATGTACAGGTTGTCGACCATCACCAGTTTGGCGTTGGCCGACGCTGC
Organism: Acidimicrobiia bacterium; assembly: GCA_031418035.1. Taxonomy (GTDB): domain Bacteria; phylum Actinomycetota; class Acidimicrobiia; order Acidimicrobiales; family JANYDT01; genus JANOYY01. Next base: position 8,740 of record JANOWU010000085.1, on the reverse strand, counting down.
GCCCTTGATCACCAGTGCGGTCATGGCCGGGAACAGCTCGGGCCATTTTCCGTACGGTGGCTGTGCGGCATGGAACACGACAGATGCACCGTCGCACGCGCGTCGGGCATCATCGGGCCGCGTGATGTCCGCGGCAACGTACTCAACGTTGGCGTGATCCATCGGTGACGTCGGCATCGATCGGCTTACCGCCCGGACTCTTCGGTCCTCCCCCGCCAAGGTTTCGACCAACGTCCGGCCGAGGCCGCCGGTTGCGCCAAGAACGACGTGGAGGTCAGACATGGCAAACTCCGAGAACATGCATCGCTTTGTGATTCATGTTCTCCACAATATGAGAACACTGTACGCATTGCAAGCCCCGTTTAGGAATTTCTCGGAACGACTCACGGTCACGATGACCGCTCGCTTGTCGTCACTTGAGTTGCCGTGCCCACTTTCTTGACCAGGCATCGAGTGGAGAAAGCGCTTCTTGCAGTGATTCACCGAGTTGCGTGAGTTCGTACTCTTCGGCATCCGTCTGGACCATGAGCCTGGCATCGACGAGTTCACGTATCCGCTCGTACAACACACTCGACGACATCGCATCGCATCGTTCCTGAAGAACTCGAGCTCCAAGTCTGCCGTTTCGAAGCTCCCAAAGAATCCGAAGGGTCCAACGTTTCCCCAGGAGATCCATCGCCGCCATGACGGGGCGTCCCGTCGACGAGCCACGCACGCGCTTGCCCGGTACGGGCGTGTTTGATCTAGGCATGACGCTCCCGTCTGTTGTTTCTATTTCAGAAACGGTACCATGCACCTGTGTTTCGAAATTCGAAACAGATTGGAAGAACGTGAACGAACTGCCGCGCATACAGCCCCTCAACCCACCCTATGAACCCGACGTCGCAACCCGCCTCGAAGCGATGATGCCACCAGGCATCCCGCCCATACTTCTCTTTCGGACCTTTGCGAAGAACCCTTCGATGGCGCGAGCGATGGGTTCGTGGGGCAGATACGAATTGAGCAAAGAGCTTTCGTTGTCGCTACGGGACCGGGAGATTGTGATCGACCGGACGTGCGCTCGCTGCGATTGCGAATACGAGTGGGGCGTTCACATCGCATTTTTCGCCGACCGCGCAGGTTTGTCGCGTGAACAAGTCTCATCGATCGCCTCGGGCCTCGCAAGTGATGCGTGTTGGACGGAAGAGTCCGATCGTTTACTCATTGACGCGGTTGACGCCATGCACGACACCGGAACCATCAGCGCAGACCTGTACGCAAAACTCGCCACGATTTTCAACGAAGCCCAAATCCTCGACCTCACGATGCTTTGCGGCTGGTATCACGCCATAAGCTTCAGCGCCAACGTCGCGGGAGTGCAGAGAGAACACGAAGCGCCACGCTTCAGCGACTACTGAATTGAACAACACGACGTGACCGGAGAACTTGGACGGCGGGCCAAGCCTGCCGTCAACCTTCCCGGCCGCGGGGTGCGGCTTGCGTTCGCAAAACTATGCCTCGCTGTGGGCCCCAAGGAGGCTCAACAGGTCGTCGGCATGTTCCTCTTCCACGGCAAGGATCTGCTCGATCAACGTCCGGGTGGTGGGGTCGGCATCGCCCAACCAACGGGCGATCTCGGTGTATACCTCGATTGCGATTCTTTCCGCCACGAGATCCTCCCGAAGCAGATCGACAAGTGACGCACCATTTTCGTACTGCGAGTGGGACCGCTGCACCAGGGAGGCGGGATCGAAGTTCGGCTGGCCTTGCAGCTGCACGATGCGGGCAGCGATTCGATCCGCGTGCTCTTGCTCTTCTTCTGCGTGTTCGAGAAATTCCTCGGCTACTGACTTGGCGGCGAGTCCAGTGGCCAGAAAATGGTGTGATCGATAGCGCAGGACGCACACGAGTTCGGTAGCAAGAGCATCGTTGAGAATTTCGACGACTCGTTCTCGATCAGCCCCGTACGCTTCGGTCAGCGGCCCTTGATCGAGATTCTCGCGGGCTCTGCTTTGGATTGCGGACATGTTGAGAACGAAGTCATTCATGGTCTCCGTCTACCCGCTTCACCATGGCGCAAACATCGAAACAGGATTGCTCCGAGCGTCGAGCATCAGTGGGTGGTCGCTTATCGGCCACCGTCAGTCGACGTCATCCACCACAATCGACGCCGGACCCGGCCGAACGAAAACATTGGTGCGCAACGCGCATGTGCCTACTCTCCACGACAGTGCGGGAAAGAAGCGAGCCGCCACCCGTGAAGAGAAGGTGACGGCTCGTCCTGCAGTAGGACCTAGCTGTTACTAGGACCTTTGTTCCAGCGGCTCAGCATTCGTCGTCGGTAACTTCCCAAACGCCATCTTGGCTCTGCACGCACGCCTTGTCATCGCCGCCTTCGCTTTCGATGGTGAACTTGGCGTCGTCATCCTTCCCATCATTGTCACCGTCATCAAGTCCGGTGACCGCGTTGGGAGCAGAGACGATGCCAGCCGTTGCTTCATTGATATTGGTGATCAGGGGCTCGCCGGGACTCTCCATAGAGTCAAGCTTGGCCTTGACCTGCGTGGCGAGGTCCCGCGCGGGGCCTTCGTCGGCGTTGTCATCGGCCATTGAGTCGACTGCGGTGGAAACGTCGGCCGCTGCGGATTCGACAGCATCTCCCGCATCTGACGCCGCATCCGAGACAGCTGCGCTGACTTCGGCGTTGTCGTCGCTGCTACAAGCAACGAGTGTGAGAGGGATAGCGATCATGAGGGCAGCGGTTCCGAGGAACCGCCGAACTCGTCGGTGGTGGGCATTGTGAGTCATGAGTATGTGTCCTTTGTTGGGAGAGGGAAATCGGTGATCGTGGTAGTTCGCCCGCGCTAGCGGTGTACTTGCCGGTTGTTCATGGAGCGGTACACCAAGAGCGCAATCACCGCGCCGATCACCGACCCGACAAGCCCGGCTGCATTAATGCCCCGGTCCTGCGCATCGTTGCGAAACAGCACATCCGCAAGAAAGCCACCGACGAACGAGCCAATGACGCCGAGCACGATCGTGGCAACGACCGACATGGGATCTCGTCCTGGAACGAGCGCCCGCGCAAGAAAGCCTGCGATGAGGCCGACAATGATCATGCCGAGGATGAAACCAATCATGGATGTCTCTCTCTGTTGTTGCGACGCCCTTGTGGCGCCGTGGTATCCCCCTTTACCCCGTTCACTCGTGTGCAAACGAGGCTTTTTCCGTCCTTCTGTTCAGCTGGTGTCGCGCCGTTTACCCTTCCCCCTCGAAACAGACCCAATCCCCTTGGTCGTGCTGTCGATCAGCGCTCGACCTTCATAGCTTGTGGTGCGTTCGGGATGCTTGTGGTGCGTTCCGCCTGCCCAAACGCACCACAAGGTGTCCGAACGCACCACAAGCGCGACCACACCACAAGCGCACCGTGCGCGCGGGGTGGGCAGACCTGCTGGCTCGACTACGTGCGATCGGCGGCGTGAGTCGCCGCGAAACGCTGGCAACTCGTTGCACCCACGCCGAACAAGTTCGCCGTAAACACATGATGCGGGTCGAACGCCTGCTTGATTCGCAGGAGGCGCTCGTAGACCTCGCGGTCATCGTAAAAAAGAGCCCACAGGTCATCGAGAATGGGCTGCTCGTCGTTTAGCAGCGTCGGCCCCAACATCAGTCGACGTTCCCGCGCGTCGTCCCAGAAGTTGAGCTTGTTGCTCACGACGTCGGCGGCAAGGGCATTCGTGAACGCGGTCGTTTTTTCGAGAGTGCCGGAAACACCGGGGTCATAAAAGATGTCGAACGCGAGCCAGTAGATACCGTCGCGCTGTCCCATTGCCGTGGCGATCGGAGCATTGGCGAGGCCGGGCCCTCCAAGCATGCCGACCTGAATGGCAGCCTTCATGCCATAAAACTCGAATTCGTTCTTGAGTCTCTCGACCTCGTACACCTTGTTGGACAGCCACTCAGCGAAGGTGACGCCAAGCTCGTTCTTCTGCGACATCGTTGCCGTGTTCTTCCCTATCCAGAGCAGTTTCTTGCAGGACAAATTGAATTCGCGCGGATTCTCGAACGTGATCGCCTTCATGATCTTGGAGAGGGGTGTCCGCTGTTTGCCATCCATGAATGCCCCGGGGAACACCATGTCCATGAGTCTCAAGTCGAGCATTCCGTGTACTTGTCTGAAGCGTTCGAAGACGGCATCGACCATGGAGTCGTCTTGGTCCGGACCCCTGGTGTTGGTCCATGCGCCGACGACGACCATGGTCGGCACGACCCAGTGGAATTTGTCTTTGCCCACGAGGTTCGGGTACTTCTTCATCATCTCGTTGTCAAAGGTCTCCGGGAGAAAGCTCGGAACCTCTGCGTCGTACTCCTCGCCTAGAGCGAAGACGGTGAGAGCGAAATCGGGGTCGGCGTTCGGGTCGTCATTGATCTCGTTGATGATTTGCACCAGCTGTGCGAGCGTCTCATGGCGAAAGAACCACCCCATCTTGAAGCCACGGGCTTTGGGGTGGTCCGCATCCTTTAGATACTTCACGGTGATATTGGTAACGACGCCGAAGTTGCCCGGACTGCCACCCAGGACCGCGAACCACAGGTCCTTGTCGATCGGATCATCGCTGTCGCGCTTGACGGTGCGCTTCGTTCCGTCGGCCAGAATGATGTCGAAACGAAGAAGGTGGTCGATCATGAGACCGAATGAACGACTGAGAAGCGACCACCCCCCTGTTTGCGAATGGCCGCCGACGTGCACGCCGCAACACTCGCCGTGGGGAAAGAAGAACTCGTGCGCGATCTCGATCGAACACACGTCGTCGACGTCGAGCGCAGCCCCGAGCGACACCGAGCCTTCATCGGCGTCGACTGACCATTGACTGTACGGATACGTCGCGCGATCTGCTGCCTCGCGTCCACTCAGATCGATCTGTATGTTGTTCCCGTTGGTCGAGGACGCGCCGATGTACTGGTGTCCGCCCGAGCGCACGGCAACGCCAAGATTGTTGTCACGCGCGTACTGAATCGCGAGCACGATGTCGTCGTCGCCGGCGACGTACACGATGACCGCCGGCGCCAATGTGCCCTCGGCGAACGATGTCGTGGCGTACTGATACGCGTGGGCCGTGTACTCCTCGGAGCCGTCGCGCAAATAGACAGGTCCTTTGAATTTCGGAAGCGGGGCCAAAGGTGCGCCTAGGGGAGCCTGCGTCGTCGAGGGTTGCTCGACACCCGCCACAGGTCGACGCGGTCGTGAAACGAGGCGGTCGAGCAGCGTTCTGAACCAATTCATCTTCAGCTCCGTCGGTAAGTTGCGTCAATATATCGCAGGTGGGGATTTTTCCCGAGGGGAAAACGTCCGGGACGAGGCGCCTACCTGCCCGTTTGTTCAAAGCGCAACTAAGGTGCGTACAACGAGCATGCGAAACGACCCTCCCGACAACCGTACCCGTGACCGTGAGGAGCAAATCGACGCGCTCCTCGAGCAGGCGACCCGGGAGATCGACCGCGGGAACACCGAACGTGCTGTGGCGATCGCGGAGTCCGCCGTTGCGCTTGATCCCGAAAACGAAGACGCCCGGGCCATCGTGGCGTTTGCACGGTTCCGCTCACGCCGCAAGTCACCGGAGTCCGCCGTCGGCGAAGATGTGGTCGACGCCGGTGCACCGACACCGACAGCGCAGCCCGTGCAGTCGGGCTCGATCGGGCATCTTCCTGTCGCCCGGCCCATCGAGAATGAAGGGGCGCGCCGGCGCCTCACGGTCCTGTTCTGCGACATCGTCGGCTCGACGGAGTTTGCGACTCGGCTCGACCCCGAAGACACCAGGGAGGTCCTGCGCGAGTACCAGGCCGTGTGTGCCGCGGTTATCGAGTCCTACGGAGGGACGGTGGCGCACTTCATCGGTGATGGGATCCTGGCCTACTTCGGCTTTCCCACCGCCCATGAAGACGATGCCGCTCGGTGTGTCCTCGCTGGCCGGGAGATGGTTTCTGCCGTCGCCGCCCTCGGTCAGCACACCGGCCGTCACGTCGCGACGGAACTGCTTGCGATCCGCGTCGGTATTCACACAGGATTGGCCGTCGTCGCAGACATGGGTGGCGGTCGCAAGGTCGAATCGCACGACATCGTCGGCGAGACACCGAACCTGGCCGCAAGAATCCAAGCAGAGGCCAAGCCGGGGCAGGTGCTCATCAGCGAGACGACCCTTGAACTCGCGCAGGGTTTCATCGAGGTCGAGGAGCACGGCTCACCGCAGCTTAAGGGAGTGGCCCGACCGGTCCGGCTGTTCCGGGTTGTCGGCGAACGCGATGTCCCGTGGCGATTCGAAGTTGCGTCCGGGGCGTCGCACCTGCTTGTCGGTCGACATGACGAGCGGACCGCGATCGACGCGGCCTGGTCGCGTGCTCGCCACGTCGGTGCCGTCGTTCTCCTACGCGGTGAGGCTGGGATCGGGAAATCCAGCCTGGCCGGCCATGCTGCCCGCATGGCTCGCGATGACGGCGCAACCGTTCTGCTCATACAGTGCGCGTCGCTTCGAACAAACGAGTCGCTTTGGCCCGTCACCGAGGCGATCCGGGCCTTTGGGTCGGCCGGAGCGATCGAGGATCAAAGGCTCGTCGAAGCACTGATAGGCGAACGCTCGACATCCGATGACGATCAGCGCGCGATCTCGCCGGCGAAGAAACGCGAACAGCACTTCGCGTCGTTGATCGACTGGATCGACTCGCTGGCTGCCTCGCAGCGACTCCTCGTCGTCGTCGAAGACCTCCACTGGGCCGACGCCACGACGCTCGAGTTGGTACATCGGCTCGCGACCCGCTCGCCCCTCGGTCGCTATCTCCTCCTGCTCACGTCGCGCACGCCGCTCCCGTTCGAAGCCGCCGAGTTGCAATCGCTCCATGTGGCTCCGCTCTCGGCCGACGATTGTGCGTTGATGATCGAGCATCTTGTCGACGATCCCGAACAGAGGACTGCGGTTCGAGATGCCGTGATCGCGCGCAGCGATGGCGTGCCACTCTTCATCAACGAACTCACCAAAGTCGTGATCGGGCACGGATCGGGATCACTCGAACTCAGCGATGAGGACGACGGGGTGCCCATCGCGTTGCACGACCTTCTGGTCGCTCGTGTGGATCAGTTCACAAAGCAGCGCGAGGTTGTTCAGGCACTCGCAACCTTCGGCCAACCAACGAGTGCAGCCCTGCTCGCTACTGTCCTTGACCGGCCGAACGCGATCGTGATCGGGGACCTCGACGAACTCGAGGCAGGTGGCCTCGTTCGCCGTGTCGGTCCACGCTATGAGTTCGTTCACGTGCTGTTGCGCGAAGCAGCGCTGCGTCTCCAACTGCGGCGTCACCGACGTGTCTTGCATATGCGGATTGCCACTGCGCTCGGCGACGCAGCGGCCGCCGATGGGTCGGTGGACGATGCGATCATTGCTCATCACTACAACGCGGCAGGCGACCACGAGCGAGCAGCGCGTCTGTGGCTGAGGGCTGGCCAAGGCGCCCTTCACCGCAATGCACAGGTCGAGGCCACTGATCTCCTGCGGGCCGCGCTCGCGGCGGTGCAACGTCTACCCGAGTCGCCAGAGCACACCGTGGCCGAGCTCGACGTCGTCATGTCCCTCGGCCCGGCGCTGATCAACGCCAAAGGTTACGGTGCCCCCGAAGCCGAGGCGGTATGTCTGCGCGCCTACGAATTGTGCGAAGTTGTCGGCGACGTTCCCCAAAGGGTGCCGGCGCTGATCAACCTCTGGAGTGTTGCCGCTGCACGTGCGCGGCACGAGGAGGCGTTCGCACTTTCAGCGACCATTTTCGATCTCGCGAAGTCAGCGCGAAATGACGATTGGCTGCTCGAAGGAAGCATGTGCGTCGCTATCTCGAATTTCTTCCTGGGAAATTTCGACGACGCCAAGGAGAACTTCGAACGGGTCGTTCACATGTACGACCGAACCGCGCACGCCAGTCATCGCTTCCAGTACGGCACTGATCCCGCAGCAATCGGGCGCACGTACCTCGTGCTCCTCGAGTGGATTCTCGGCGACGAGACGCGCTCTCGCGAACTGTCGCGCGAGAGCCAAGCATTCGCCCAGAGCCTCAAACACCCGTTCACGGAGGTGTTCACCCGTGGACAAGACGTCTTGCATCGAATTCTGTGGGGCGACTTGGAGGATGCCGGGAGAACCCTCAGCGAATGCCGGGAATTGTGCGCACGAGAAGCAATTCCGGGCGTTCTCCCCGAAATCTATGGAGCGCTCTTGTTGGCGGCTGCTGGCGACCCTTCGGCGTCTGATGCTTGTCAAGCGGTCACCGACTTCTCCGGGTTTGCTGGCCTCCTCGTGCTCCTGCCTTGGGTTCACGCCGCTCACGCCGACGCGCTGTCGGCCGCAGGTGACCACGCTCGGGCTGAGGCGATGATGTCCGCCAGCCTCGAATCGATGAATGCGACCGGAGAGCGGTGGACCGAAGCGGAGATTCATCGCTTGCGCTGCCACGTCCTCGAACGGCGCGCAGCGCCAGCGGAAGAAATCGAGGCCTGCTATGACGTCGCCTTGGCAAGTGCTCGACGCATGGGAGCGTCGGGCTTCGAAGCGCGAGTCAACGAGAGCCGGGCGCGCTGGATAGCAGCCAGCCAGTAGCCGCGCCGCGTTGCGCGCGGTGCGAAACCGCTTCGCGGGGATCGTTTGCTGTCGGTCCTTCGCTGCCTCCCTAGCTTGTGGTGCGTTTGGGATGCTTGTGGTGCGTTCGGCCAGCCCAAACGCACCAC
>JANOWU010000084.1:0-38192 GCA_031418035.1 Acidimicrobiia bacterium | reverse complement strand
GCGGAGGTGGACGGGAATCGAACCCGCCAGACGAGGATCGCTCGTCTCAGCCGCTTTGAAGGCGGTGGAGCCCACCAGGTACCCGGACACCTCCATGGATCAAACTAGTGCCGTTTTTGCGGTCTCACCGCGCGGTTTCACCCTCCCGCTTTTCGACGCGGTCAGGTATCGTGAGGTTCCTTCCCTTCGTTCGTTGAATTTCGCAAGGTTTGCCGACGGCTGTTGAGCCGTTTGGTCGGGCATATGTGTCGAATGAGGGGCGGTCGTGATGGCCACAGTGTGTTGGTCGGTAAAGGGCGGTAGCGGGACGAGTGCCGTCGCAGCTGCGTTGACAATGCTGGCGCGTCCAGGATCGCTGCTCGTCGATCTGTGCGGCGATGCGCCTGCTCTGTTTGGCATCGATGCGCCGCCCGAGGTCGGCCTGTCCGACTGGTTCGATTCCAGCGCCGAGACGGCGTCGCTCCTGTCGCTGTGCCACACGATCGACGACGACGCATTGTTGCTCTCGTCGGCGAGGCGACTCGATCGTGGCGACGGAGTGCACCCCGAACGCTATCTTGCGTTGACCGGTTGGATCGCGAAGCAGCAGACCGAGCGCGAGGTGATTGTCGACGCTGGCACACCGTCTGCCGAAGTGGCTCAGATGCTTCTCGCCACCGGGTCGCGCTCGCTGCTGGTATTGCGTCCCTGCTACCTCGCAGTCCGACGCGCGGTGGAGCTCACGACGCGCGTCGACGGCATCGTCGTGGTTCGTGAGGAGGGGCGAAGTCTGTCGAACGCCGACATCGAGTCGGCGACCGGGAGTCGTGTACTCACCGAGGTCCCCGTTGATCCTGCAATTGCCCGCTCGATCGACGCCGGTCTGGTGAACACCCGTCTGCCTCGCAGTCTTCGGCGATCACTACGTGTACTTATTGATCCCGCGCGAGGCTTTCATCCGCGGTCCGTGGAGAGAAATGACGTTGCGTAACCACGTCGGCGCGGCGACGCCGATCGACGAATGCATTCAGCGTGTGGTTGAGGAGGCCCGCGCCCAAACCGCTCGAGGTGCGACTTCAGCGGGAGGCGAGCCATACCCGATGGATCCGAGCGCAGGAACGATTGCGGCGATCGCCCAGCGCCTGTTTCCGCTACTCGACGCCGACACCGTACGCCTCGTGGTCGCGAGAGCGACCGCCGAAGTCTTCGGGCTCGGACCCCTCGAACAGGTACTCGCCGACCCCGCGATCACCGAAGTCATGTTGAACGGGACGGGCGATGCCTGGATCGAGCGGGCAGGCGAACTTTTCGAGATCGACCTGACGCTCACGCATGGGCAGGTGTTGCAGCTCATCGAACGTGTTCTGGCACCCCTCGGTCAACGAATTGATCGGCTCCATCCGATGGTCGATGCCCGTCTCGCCGACGGGTCCCGTGTCCACGCAGTGATCGCTCCCGTCGCCGTCGACGGGCCGTGTCTCACGATTCGCCGATTCACCGCTGGCGGTATCGGACTCGACGCCTTCGCTGATACGGCACAGCAACGGGTTCTTCGCGGGTTGATTCGTGAACGGTGCTCGATCGTGGTGTGTGGCTCCACGGGCTCGGGAAAGACCACGCTTCTCAACTCCCTCGCGTCACAAATCAACGATGGTGAGCGCGTCGTTACGATCGAAGACACCGCAGAACTTCGTCTCTCGAACGCGCATGTCGTACGCCTCGAAGCTCGTCATCCGACTCATGAGGGCCTGGGTGAGATCACCCTTCGACAGCTGGTGAAAACATCGTTGCGGATGCGACCAGATCGCATCATCGTCGGCGAGGTTCGAGGTCCCGAAGCGCTCGACATGGTACAGGCCATGAGCACGGGCCACCGTGGATCGATGTCGACGGTCCACGCCGACAGCGTCGCTGATGCTCTGCGGCGGTTGGAACTGATGGTCATGATGGCTGGTGTCGGACTCGAACTCGACACAGCGCGTGAGCAACTCGCCATGGCCATCGATGTCGTCATTCACGTGGCACGTGGCGACGACGGGAGCCGACGAGTCACACAGATTGCGCGAGTGTCGCGAGGACCCGCCGGTGATTGGCTGTTTCGCGACGCGGTCGACGCGGAATCGACCCGCGGGAGATCTCGATGAGTTGGAACCTGTGGGGCGTGTGCAGTGCACCGATCGCCGTGCTGGCAGTGCATCGGTCGTTGCACTCCGACAGCGCGGGAACCCGCCTTCGGGCAGCACACAAGGAAGGAACAGTGCCGTTGCGTGCGGCCCTCGAAGGCACGCCGCTGCGCAGGAACTCGTGGCAACCGGGGCGCCAGCGATCACCGAAGTCCATGCGCCGCGGATTGTCATCGCTCTCGACACCATCGACGCGGCGTGTGACCATGGCACTCACCACGGCGGTGATTGCGTCGCTGCTCGTGCCCCTCCCGCTTGCGCTCGGGCTCGGCACCGCACTGTACGTCGGCGACCGAAAACGTGGAGCGTGGCGTCGGGCGCGTGAGCTTCAACGACTCGATTCAGACGTCGTGGCGTTCGTCGAGGACCTGGCGCGGAACTTGCGTGGGGGCGTCTCAACCTCTGAGGCGCTCGCCACGGTGGCGCGAGGCTTTGCGAAGCATCACTTCTTCGTCGAACTTGTGACGCTGTGCCAGCGAAGCAGAGGCGTGACGCCCGCACTCGAGCGGTGGGAGACCTTGGCGCCGTCACCCGACACACGGCGACTTGCACAATTGCTGCTCGTCGGCGAGTCGCTTGGCGGGCTCCGGCCTCAGTTCGTGGATGGGATTGCGAGGACGTTTCGAGAGGCGGCACAGCTCACCTCAGAGATACGTGTGCTTAGCGATCAGGCCCGGTACTCAGCGATCTTGATGTCGATCGCTCCTGTGGCCTTCGCAGTCCTTTTGGCGGGAACTGATGCGCGCGCGAAACACTTCCTGCTCGAGACCACACTCGGAGGCGTGCTGATCGTGGTCGGGCTCGTTCTCGACGTCGCGGGGCTGACATGGATGCGCCGACTTGTCGCTCGCGTGGCGGTCTTGTGATGGACATCCCGTTGGTTCGCTGCGTCTCCAGTTCTGCATTGGCGTACGCGGTGCTATTCCTCCGCCCGAAAAGGCCGACCCGCGTCGCTCGCCTGAGCGTCGAGGTACCGAAACGACACGACAACACCACCCGGCAGCCGCTCCCGTCGCTCGGTGGACTACTGGATGAGTCGCTCGGCAGAATCGGACGTACGCTTCGAATAATCTGTTCACGTACTATTGACCGAATAGCGCCGCAACCTCGCAAGCGATCAAGGGGGCCGGGTCATGGGGCCAATCATCGAGCTTCGCCGATACAGGATCGAACACTGGGTCTCTTCGTGCTGCTGTGTGGTGTATTTGCGGTGATCCAACCGGTGTTCGTGGTGGTCTCGGTCGTCCTGGTCGGAGTCGTGCAACTGGTCGCTCCTCGTGTTCACGCCCGCCGCGCCGCCGACAGCAAACGCGAAGCCGTTGAGCGGGCACTTCCACTGTTGCTCGATCTCCTTCGTTCCGGAGTGGCGTCGGGGATCTCGACCCGGACAATCCTGTCGTGTCTTCAGGTCGGCACGAGGGTCGATGATCTTTCCACCTTCGACGATTCCCTTGGATCGTTGCGTGGAAACTTGCGGTCGGGGGTCGGTTTCGTCGACGCCCTCCGGGTGCTCAACAATGAAGGTCCAGCGGCGGTCGGACTGGTGGCGGCATTGGCGGCGACCGAACACTATGGCGTGAGCATCTCGCCCACGCTCGATGCGTTGGCAGCCGACGCTCGTCTCGCCCATCGTCGCCGGATCGAAATGAAAGCTCGACGACTTCCCGTCCTGTTGCTCTTCCCCTTGGTTGTGTTCATCCTCCCGGCCTTCTTGGTTCTGACGGTGGCGCCCCTGTTGTTCAGTGGACTCTCCTCGATCCAATGGTAAGTCCACATGTGAAAGGACCTCATGTTCGCAATTCTCCTATCCCGCATCCTCCTGGCGACGCCCCCACTACGTCGCGTCGACCGCAACGAACGGGGCCAGGCGTCGGTGGAATACGCGCTTGTTCTGCTCGCGGCGGCGGTCATCGCCACGGTCCTCATCAGTTGGGCCACGAACACCAACGTGCTCGACTCGCTCTTCGACTACGTCGTCAACACCATCAGAGGAAAGGTGAAGTAGGTCGGGTGCGTCGCCGAGGAGCGGAAATCGCGCAGGCGACGGTTGAGTTCGCGCTCGTTCTTCCGCTCGTCGTGATGGTGTTCCTTCTCGGCGTCGACGCAGTGCTCCTCGCTCGAGACGAGCTGCTTGTTGCCCATTGCGCTCGAGAAGGAGCGCGCCGCGCTTCGTTGACAGGTGATCCAGGCGAAACGACCGCCGTCGTGCATGCTCGCGGCGCCCCCGGTTCGGCCCTGGTAACCCTGTCGACCAGTGGGAGTGGTGACTCGGCGATGGTGTCGGTAACGGTGCGATGGAATGTGCGTGATCGGCTGCTGGTCCTTGGTCACCTCGGGCAAGACATCAACGTGGAACACACCACGGTGATGTTGCGCGAACCGCAACCCGAACGGTTTTGATACTGAAAAATGAACCGAATTTCATAAATACTTAAGTTCTGGCGGTGGAAGCCGATAGCTGGCTGAGGCATATCGCCCTGAAGACCCTGAATTCGTGGGAGCGTTACAAGGTGAAGACCGTGTTGTCCAACGATGTTGCGGCGACGGGTGTCGCCTATATCGAGACCGATCCCTCCCTCGCCGGCGTCCTTCGTGGGCTCCTGGCTGTTGGCCGCGAGTTCTTCCAGAAGTCACCCGAGCACAAGCAGCATGGCGCCAATCGACCAGGCCAGATGACGGGATGGCGCCGCGTCGGGGTCGAATACAGCCAGTCACCGGACCGCCCCGACCTCAATGAGACGTTTTGTTTTCGGTTAGCCGACGCTGGCGCGGCGCACGACGACTCGCCGATCGTGGCGGCATGTCGCCGTGCGCAGACGCATCTCGATCGTGTCGCGGCGTCGATGTTGGCCGACATCCAGGTGGCGGTGGGGGCAGATATCGACACACCGCTCGTTCGAACCGCGAACGAATCGTGGCTCCAGCTGAACTACTCCTGGCCGAGCGAGGCTGGACGCGAGTTCATTCAGGACGCGCATGAGGACGGCCACCTCCTCACCCTGTTGTTTGCCGACCAGCCTGGGCTCGAAGTGCTCCCGCTCGACGAATGGGTCGACGGCTCGGCCAGTCCCGATCGTCTCATCGCCTTTGGTGGTGAGTGCGGTGCTCTCCTGACCGACGACTACATCCGCCCCATCATGCACCGGGTGCGTGCCCATCCGACCATCGCCTCACGGTTGAGCGTCGCCTACTTCGTGAACCCGGACCTCGACCAGACCCTCGAACCGTGGAGACGTGGACCGAGAAACCATGATGTCGACCTCCTGCGCTGGGGTCAGGAAAACCCGGTCCGCTTCGGCCTCCCGAGGTTGTGACCGCCACACACGACTCTCAGTTCTCGGACTCCGACCCGGTGTCGTCGTCGTCGCCGAACGCGGGGTGTCGACCCCGTCGCTTGTTCGCATACATCGCCTGATCAGCGCGAGTGAGGAGATCGAGACCGGAATGGTCGTGCTCGTCGGCGACCGCGTAGCCGATACTCGCCGTCACGAATCGATCCGTCGCTGCACCCTGTTGAAACGCCCGCTCGAGCCGCTGCGCAATCGCCGTGGCCTCAGCTTCATCGGGAATCTGCGTACACAGCACGCAGAACTCGTCACCGCCGAGGCGCGCCACGATGTCACCGGGGCGAACCGCGGCGAGGAGTTGGGCGGCGACCCACACCAACACTTCGTCACCTGCGGAATGTCCGTGGTCGTCGTTTATCTGTTTGAAGTTGTCGAGGTCGATGAACAAGAGTGCGCAGTCCCGGAGGCGTTCGCCGGTGAGCGAACGCAGTTCCTCGATCAGGGCAAAGCGGTTCGCCAGACCGGTGAGAAAGTCACGTTGGGCGAGGTGGCGGAACTTGAGCTCCAGTCGTCGCCGCTCGTCGACGTCACGGAAATGAATCACCACGCCCTGCACGCCGGTGTCTTCGAGAAGATTCACTAACGTCGCCTCGAGCCACATCCAACGATCATCGCCACGAAGGAGCCGACTTTCGACGCGGGCTGTGGCGTGTTCAAGGTCGAGCACCTCACCGAGCGCCCGTGTCCAAACGGGGAGATCTTCCCCATGCAGCAGACTCTCGATAGGTCGCGCATTCAGGTCTTCGGGTGATCGACCCAGCATTCGAGCCAACGAGGGGCTCGAGTAGATCCTGTTCATGCCCTGGTCGAGGATCACGGTCGCGTCGGTCGCAACCGTGGCGAGCGACGAGAACAGGTACGTCCCCGCGGCCATGGCTCGTTCGCCGATCGGTCGCCGGGTCACCATTCGTAGCGAGACCAGGACTCCACGAATCTCCGGATGATCGAGAAACGCAAACCCGTGGGCTTCCATCTCGATGGAGTGGCCGTCGGCATGGACGAGCCGAAGCAGCAATGACGGCACCCTCGCGGTTGGATCCTCTACTTCACGAAGCAGCTCCACGGCGGCGAGTTGGTGATCGCCGGGGTGGAGGAAATCGAATGCGGATCGGCCGACGATGTCGATGGGTCGGTATCCCAAAACCGATTCACACGTTTCGTCGATATCGATGATCGAACCCGTCCCATCAACGACGACGACAAGGTCGTGGACTCGCGCCAACGCCTCTCGACTCGCCTTCATTCGTTGTTGGTCCACGCCCTACTCCTTGGCGGAAGAAACTAATACAACTCCGAAGTGTCGTTCGAAGGAGCCATCGCCAGCATGACGACGTTCGCTCCACGATTGTCGATTACGACTCTTGGACCGAACGCAACAATGCGATAGCACCCCGCTTGCTTAATGGTTCATTTCCGTTACCGCATTTCGGCGACTGGACGCAGGACGGACAGCCGTGGTCGCACGTGCAGCCGAGCAGGGCTTCGAAGGTTGCAGTTAGGTGGCGCGACCCGGCGGCGAATCCGAGTTCTGCGACGCCCGCGCCCCCGGGGTACCCGTCGTAAATGGCGATGGTGGGTGCGCCGTTTTGATGGTGCGAAGCCGTCGACACTCCGCCCACATCCCATCGGTCACAAATGGCGAAGAGCGGGAGCATGCCGATCGCGCAGTGCTCGATCGCATGAAGCGAACCGGGGAGCAGCATCGGGTCGCCGTCGATGAGGCCGGCTGCTTCGATGCTTTCATCGTCGACCTCGTACCAGAACGCAGTGGTTTGCAACGTGGACGGGGGAAGTATCAGCTCTTCGTGGGAGAGTACCGCGCCGGTACTCGTCTGCTTGCGTTGGTAGCCGATGACTTGTTCCACGACCTCGACCGTGCCCACGTGAAGTCGCCACGGTCCCAGGTCGGTCGATTGTCGTATGTGCACGAATGAAATTTGAGTATCGGTTCGGGCTTGGGTGTATTCGTCGATGTTCACGGGCTCGACCCATGCCGCGTGGTCGTCGACGTCGAGTCGACCGACCCGGTATTGCAATCCTTGGTGGAGGTAGATGGCACCTTCGTGGATTGTGGAAAAGGCTCGCGCCCCGTCGACGGTTCCGATAAGACGAGCGTCGGGTCCGACGATGCGGAACTCGCCCATACCGCTGCTCGAGCGCAGTGAAACGCGCGAGGCTGGCCCGGAGCGTCCGGCCCACACCGCGCGGCCGTTGATCATGTGGAGCTGGTCGGAGAGCACGAGTTCGCGCACGGAATCTTCGAAGGCTTCTTCGACAAGCGCGGTGCCGAGACGATCATCTGTAGACGTACCTTCTGCCCACAGCTCAGCATCGGGCTGCGTGAGCGGGATCTCGAATGCCGCGCAGGCGACGTGAGGCGTGAGAACGAATGGGTTGGCGGTGTTTACGACCACTCGCTCGGGTGGACGGCAAAACAGTTCCGATGGGTGATCCGCATACCATTGATCAAGGGCGTCGTCACCGGCCACCAGTACTGCCAAGCTTTGCTGCGCCGAGCGCCCGGCCCGCCCGATCTGTTGGCGAAACGATGCGATCGTCCCGGGGAAACCGGTGCAAATGCACGCGTCGAGTCCGCCGATGTCCATGCCGAGTTCGAGGGCGTTGGTCGTGGCGACGCCGCGAAGTGTTCCGTCGAACAGCTTGGCCTCGATCGCCCGACGCTCTGCGGGAAGGTACCCGCCCCGATACGGTTCGATGAGTGCCGCGAGGTCATCGCCCACGATGCGTTGCGCACGGGCGGCGACAAGCTCGGCGGCGCGTCGCGCCCGGGTGAAGGCAATCGTTCGACGACCCTCGGCGACGAGTCCGGCGAGAAGCAGCGACGATGCGAGGGTTGCCGACACGGGCACCCCGCTCGATCCGGTCGGCGGACGCCAGATCGCAACGAGCCGCTCGCCCCGAGGGGAGCAGTCGTCGTCAATCGTCGTGACCGGTTTGGCGCAAAGTTCACTGGCCAGATGACCAGGGGCGCCGATGGTGGCCGACGCGAACACGAATACCGGATCGCTCCCGTAGGCGGCGCACACGCGACGGAGCCGTCGCAGGATCTGCGAGAGGTGAGTGCCGAAGATTCCCCGGTAGGTGTGGAGTTCGTCGATGACGACGATGCGAAGACGGGCGAAGAAGTTTGCCCATCGGCCGTGAAAGGGGAGGATGCCGGCGTGAAGCATGTCTGGGTTGGTGAGCAGCGTGTTCGAGTGGCGACGAGCCCACTGTCGTGCGTCTTGGTCCGTGTCACCGTCGTAGGTCACCGGGCTGATCGAAGCGACGTCGTTCGCGAGCTCGCCGAGGCTGCGGAGTTGGTCCTGAGCAAGAGCTTTCGTCGGAAACAGAAGCAGCGACGTCGCCGTACCCCTCGACTCGGCGGCGAAGTGGGCGATCGGGAGCTGGTAGCACCTCGACTTCCCCGATGCGGTGCCCGTTGCGATAACCACCGACTCTCCTCGAAGCACCGCTTCGATGGCCGTGACCTGATGTCCCCACAGCCCTCGTGCGAGCGTCTCAAGCGTGGGGCTCAAGCCGATCGGTGCGTCACCGAAACGCGCCGGGGACGGCGCAATGCGCTCGAGGTGGACCAGTTCCCCTTCGGCCCCCAATTCTCGAATGATTTCCTCTAAGCCGCGCATGTCTACCGTCGAGTAGATCACGCCTACGCGACGTGTGGTGTTCTTGCTGGTCCTGTTACTGGGGTTCTCGCTGGTGTTGTTGCTGTGTTCTTGCGCCGTTCGATGGGCCGCTACATTCGCAGTCGTGTCCTTGACCGTTGTGAATCATCCCCTCATCGCTCACCGCATCACCGTGTTGCGCGATGAGAAGACTCCGTCGCCGCTCTTTCGCAAAGCCGTGAGCGAGATCGCTGCGCTGCTTGCCTACGAGGCAACACGCGACCTGCACGTCGATCCCGTGACCGTGCAGACGCCGACCGGACTCTCCGCGGCAGGCGTGCGATTGCATGCGCCGGGCCCGCTGCTGGTCCCTATCCTGCGCGCCGGCCTCGGGCTGCTCGACGGATTCCTGTCGGTCATGCCGGAAGCGGAGGTCGGAATGATCGGGTTGCGGCGTAACGAGGAGACCTTCGAACCCGAGCAATACGCTCAGAAACTTCCTGCTGATCTGAGTGGACGTGAC
Source organism: Acidimicrobiia bacterium (assembly GCA_031418035.1). GTDB lineage: Bacteria > Actinomycetota > Acidimicrobiia > Acidimicrobiales > JANYDT01 > JANOYY01. Next base: position 28,534 of record JANOWU010000084.1, on the reverse strand, counting down.
GTGTTCGTCCTCGATCCCATGCTGGCCACCGGCGGATCACTGTCCTTCACCTGCGACCTCGTCGCGAAGCGAGGAAATCCGCGCATCACCGCCGTGTCGGTCATCTCCGCGCCCGAAGGTGTGAATCGGGTCCGTGAACTTTGCCCGAACGTGCGAATCTTCACCGCGGCACTCGATCCCGGCCTCAACGACAGAGCATTCATCGTCCCCGGGCTCGGCGACGCCGGCGACCGACTCTTCGGCCAGTCGACGTCGGCCTAGAAACGTCGGGCAGGGCGTGGCCGACAGCATCGCTGACGTATCGGCGACCAGGGCGTCAGCGGTGAACACGCCCTTGGAATCGTTGTTCCAGTCGCCGGGAGTGCCCGTCGTGAAGTACAACTCGGCGGCTTTCCAGAGCGTGTCTCGATCAAGCACACGGGGTTTGCGTTCGTAGTCGCAGATGCTCACGACGAGGCGACAGAGGTCCACGGGGTAGGTCGGGTAGTGACGCCCTCGTCCGAACTCTTTACACACGATTCGTACGGTGTGATGGGCGTCCTCGGCCAGTTCGATGTTCATGTTGCGAGCAGCCATGTCCAGGATCTGGTCGAATTCCTCCAGGGAGGTCGAACCGACATAGATCTTGTTCTGAATACGGCGGAAGAACGCATCGTCGCCGAGTCGGCCGGGGTCGATGTTCGTCGAAAACAGCACGAGGACCTCGAACGGTATGGACAACTTCTTCCCTGAGTCGAGCGAGAGGTAGTCGATCCGCCGCTCCAGAGGAACAATCCATCGGTTCAGCAACGCACCTGGAGGGACCAGTTGACGACCAAAGTCGTCGATCAACAAGATGCCGTTGTTCGCCTTCATCTGCAGTGGTGCGCTGTACACCTTCGAGATCGGGTCACGCTTGAGCTGCAACATGGAGAGTTCGAGTTCTCCACCGGTGACCACGAACGGGCGCTTGCAAAGCACGAATCGAGGGTCATAGCCCTCCGGCAATTCTTCGGCGACCTCGTGAACGGTCGGATCGAAGATCGTGATGATCTGTCCGTCGACTTCGATTGCATAGGGAACGAGCACGAAATCGTCGTAGAGGCGAATCAGACGTTCGGCAATGGAGGTCTTCCCCGTTCCGGATGGGCCGTAGAAGAAAATCGACTGCTGGGCACTGAACGCCGGACCAATGCGATCGAGTGTCCGCCTATTCATCACCAGGTCAGCAAATGCCTCGGCCACATTGTCCGGTGAACACTGCACCTCCGCCTTCAGGAGTTCAACGACTTCCACGTATCGCCGAAGCGAGATTGGGGCACAGTCGCTGTAGGCGCAACGGTCGTAGCTGGCCTGGGCTCGATCGCGACCGAGGTTGGTCAGTTCAAAGTGATAGTTGTTGCCCGACAACTTGATGACGTCGAGAAACTTGCGCGCTTTGAGGTTCTCGAAGCACTCCGTGATGATGCGTGGGCCCAAGCCGAGGTCAGTCGACATCGCTGCCGTTGACGTGCGGTCGGTGAGCAGCGTTCGTCGAAGAAAAAGATCCTCGACGACGTGCATCGAGATATCAAGATCCTTGAGAACTGGGGGCGGTCGCAAAACATCGGGTATGAGGATCTGCGTATCCATGCAGAAACCGTCTTCGGCACTTCGCCGCCGATTCTTGAGCGAAAGCGGCCTGGACCGCCCGAATCTCGTGAGCTAGACGGAGCTTCGGCTCGCGAGCTGGTAGCCCGTCGGGATCTTGCCCCGGCTGCGTTGGTTGGGTAGCGGGCCGCTTTCTCGCAATTCGCCGGAGTGGAGTAGCGCCGAGACAGCCTTGCTCACGGTTGCGGGAGTCGCACCGGACTGGTTGCTGATGTCTCGGATACTGAAGGTGTCGGCCTGATTCCGTACGATCTCGACCACTCGATCGATCCGGACGGGCGCCCGGACCGGTCGCTTCGGGCGACTCAGCGCCTTCAACCCGGTGCCGGTGGCATTGTGCTTGATCTCCTGCCTGGAGAAGCCCGCCTTCTTCAGCAGTTCGGGGTCGACACCCAGCGCCCGGAATGCGTTCGGCGCAATCTTGTTTTCGGTAGCCCACTGATATGCGTGGCGCACGAAATCGGTTTCGAGTTGATCAGCGTTTGGCAATGTCGCCCGTTCCAGATCCGAGAGAACCCGAAGCTTGTCAATTGGATCAACAGTTGTTTCGAACTGCTTCTCTAATTCGGCGATGTGCTCGTCGTCCACGGCAGATCGTGGGTCCTCCAAGTACGCCAGGTATCGCCGAATTGCGCGTTCGTTCTGATCAACCATTCGCACATCATAAATTGAGAACTGCGTGATACGCAAAATATATGACGTCGGAATCACAATTTTCTGGATCAGTAGCGAATCGGGGACCTCTCTTCCAGTGGAGGAAATCGAAATGTTGCTTCTCGTCATCGCAGTCATCGCAGGCTTTGCGGTCCGCCCGTTGGTTCCGCCGTCCGCGTCGGGTCTCCATCTCCGAGGCGTGTTCGTTCTCGTGGGAGCGCTCTGCCTTCAAGCCTTTGTTGCGCCTCTGATTTCTGGCTGGATCCACTCGATATTGCTATTCGGATCGGTACTCGTCGGAATTGGGTGGCTCGTGTTCAATATCGCGATCGCCCGAACCGTCTTGGTTCGAGCGGCGTTGTCGGCGTTCGCGGTGGGCGCAGTCATGAACCTGATTCCAACGTTGCAGCACGGATCGATGCCGGTCGATCGCAACGCACTCTTTCGAAGCGGAATTCGCGAGGCCCAAATCGCCGACCAACCCGCCCGGAAACATCTGTTGGTTGTGCGCGACGCGCCGTTCCTCTCTGACCGAATCCCGATACCGCAATTGCACATGGTCGCATCACCCGGCGATGTCGTGGAGGTCCTCGGCGTCATTGGTCTCGTGGCCGCCTGGCCCCGCTCTAGGAAACCAGTCGATGGTCGAGCGGTGCGTCGGGCGGGCCGCCGACGACCACGAACGATCCAGCCGTAATTCTGTCGAGAGGGGTCTCCGCCGACGCGACGCTGGCGGTGAGCGCTTCGGCCAATCGGGGAACTTGGCGCAACACTCGATGAAGGCGCGTCATGGCGAGCTGCGACGATCGGTCGTCGATGGGTAGGACTGCGGCCGCCACCTGGGAGCTTCCGCGACTGCGCAGCGTCGACGTGAATCCGAGGAGTCCGCACGCCCCCGTCGCATTCGCCGCACCCAAGTCGCAGCACGACAGCAACACTGTGGCCGGCGTCCTCGGAATGCGGAGAAGGTCATAGGCGACGAGCGCGCCATCGTAGAGTTCGATCCCGGAGAACAACGCACTGTCTGTGCGACGGATGCCATGAGCGGCGACGTGCAGCGTGTCGACCTCATTCATAAGCTGACATACCGCAGTAACGGTTGCGTCGGATCCTCTCAGGATGATCGCGTCGTCGTAAAGTTCGTGCAGAGCGTCGAGTTCGTCGTTCGCGTAGGACAGCCCTGGCCCGGCGACGATGCCGACCGGCGAACGAAGCCGCGTGGGCTGGAATGGTTGCCAGTCTCCCTTGCACGGTGAGACCGTGATTGTCCGTCCACGTAGTTTTTCGAACAGATGCCATGGAACCGATCCGAGAAGACCGTTTGGAACGATCACCAGGGGTCCCTCGGGGAGCCGGGGGGGCAGGATCAATGACTCCAGCCGTTGAATGGCTCGCTCGAATCGTTGGATGCGCCAATCGGTCTCGGCGCCGACGTCGGAGACCGAGGCGCCGTCGAACAACGACGCCGATGCGATTCGCACGGAGTGGATTCGGCCGCGAACCTCGTTGATCGGGCAGAGTTCGACCAGCGAGCTTCGCGATTCCGCGAGACCGATCGAGGGACGCCTGACCGAAACAACGAGCGTCGTCGATGAGGCGGCGAACTCCAACAGGATCGATGAATCGAGCTCGCTGCGATCCGGTGCTCCCGACATGGCATGAACCCCGAGGGTTCCCCAACCTGGGTGAAGGTGTTCCGGGGTGGCTCCGACATCGACCCACTCCGAGGTCCGGATCGCAAATTCGGCGACGCGTCGTCGGCGAGTTGACTTGCTGAGTTCGAACACGTTGTTGGTCTGGGCGGGCGATAGCTGGTCACGGCGAAAGGTGTCGGTCTGACCGGAAAGTTCGCCTCGCCGCTTCGTGTTCTCCTGCGCAACCGAGAAGCGTCCCGCCACACATTGACGCAAACGTTCGGTCCAACCTCGGAACTGGTCGGGGTCCCCGAGGGCCGCCGCGACATCGCAGATGAGCGCTTCGAGCTCCAGTACTTCAATGAAGATCGACCGAAGTTCGGCGGAGTTCACCAGATTCAGGTGGCGTTCGCTTTCGAGGAGTATCGCGTCGACTCCTTCGGCCATGGCACGTTCGTCGTGGGCCTCCAACGCCCTGACCGCAGCGGCCATGGCGGACTGCGTGCGAGTGATTGCGTTCGGCGAGTCTGCTCCCCACGCGAGGACCGCAATCAAACGTCCGACCAACTCTCGACGGTGGGGATCGTTGCGATCGTTGCGAACGGACAGGAGTCGCGCGCATGCAACGTCGACGATGTCGGATCGATACCTTTCGACTTGTTCGGAACTGTCCGGCAGCGCGATGTCCGTGGCCTGACTCGCGTCGGAGCTCACCAAGTGGCGACAGAACGCCGCCACTTCTGCTCCGTGTGCCCGTTGCTGTGCTTCGAACTCGGCCTCGGCAGCCGCGAAGGATTCGGTTGCGGCATCGAAGTCGCCCAGGCACGAAAGGACCCGGCCGCGAAGAAGCGAAATCTCGGGAAACCGAAGTTCGAGCGACTCGACCTCCGCGAGGCGATGGGCATAAACGAGAGCGTGACTGGCCTCGTGGAGCAGGCGTGCATTGAGGTACAGCTCTGCTCGATCAAGCGCACCGACGCAGGTCGCCGACAATTCGGGACCACCTTGGAGATCGGCTCGCCGGTATGCGGTAAGGGCCTCGACTACCAATCCCTGTCGGGCAAACAGCCATCCGAGGTTGTGTTCCGCCTTGGCGGCGTTCACCGGCGCGCCGAGCACCTTGAAACATCGCACGGCCTCTTCCAGATCGGCCTGCGCCTGACCCATCTCGCCGGCTTGGATGAGAAGAACGGATCGGTTGTTGAGAATCTTGGCGAGGTCTGCGGTTTGATCGTTCTCGCGCGCATGTACTTCGGCCTGGCGAAACGCCTCCCGCGCTTCGAGGATCCGCTCGAGGTTTAGGAGTACGAATCCCTCACAGTTCTTCGCTTCCGCAAGGAGGTTCGGTGCGAGATGGGCGTACGCGAGGGAGAGCTCTTGCAACGAGTCGTTCAGGTTTCCGACCGACGCAAGAGACGTGGCCAGGACAAGCCGAGACTCCGCTTCGAGGTCGTTCAGTTCGTTGGCTAGGGCGAGATCGATGGAGGATCGGAACAATTCGATGGCGGGCCCGAGGTCGCCGCGAGATCGGGCGATCAGCCCCAGGCACCGCTTCCCGAGGACAACCACGCTCGGGTGATCGGCCGATGCCAAAAGTCTGTGTACTTCCTTTTCTGTTCCGTCAGGATCTTGTTCGACAGCCGCGAGAAGTGACTCCATAGAGTTGAGGATGCGGTGTTCGATCGGAAGACGCAGCAGTCCTAGGGAAGCAGCCAGTCGGTGACTACTCGATTCGAAGAGTCACCGATCTCGATGCGAATTGGGCCAACTGGCAACGGCGAACAGATGAAATCGCCGTAGTCATCCACGGGGATCGAGACTCGCTCGTGCCGCGATTGGATGACGACCTCGTGGTCGCCCCTGTCGATCACCGTTCCGGTGAGGGATCGATCGGTGAATCCGAGATTCAATCGTCCACCCGGAATTTCGAACTCCAGAATCCGGACGTCTGACGCGGTGGAACGCGCTCCAGCGAGCGTGGCCTCATGGGCACTGTCACGCAGAAGGGTTGCGAGTTCGGATTCGAAGTTCCGAAAGGCGAATGCACCCAGTGCCGCATTCGTCACATCCTTGGGGACGTTTCCGTAACGTTGTGATCGAACGCGGAGCTCGTCGAGCAGCCCCATGGCGTCATCGATTTCTTCGGTCATTCTGGCTCCTAGGCGACAATCGCAGGGTGATTTTGCAGGGCAAGGCGAAGTGTGTTGAGACAGCGTTGTCGGCGCGAACCTATGCTCCCTACGGCAATTCCGCAGGACTGAGCGATCTCGGTATACCCGGTCGGCGGGTCGGTGATGAGCAGTTTGAGGAGCGACTGGCACTTGACGGGCAGGTCGAGGAACGCCTCCCAGAGGGCGTAATCACGCTCGAGGTCCTCAAGGCGATTGATCGGCGCTTCTGCCTGGGGGTCAGGCGGGGCGATCAGGTCGACGATATCGACGGGAATGGATCGGGCACGCTTTCTCGTCACGGCGTAGCACTCGTGCCGAGTGGTTGACGCAAGCCAAAGACCGACCCGCTCGGGGTCGTTGAGGCGCCCAATATGCTGGGCGAGCTTGAGCCAAACGGTTTGGGAGACGTCGCCTGCGTCGACACGGTCGATTCCATGGGCGACGATGACAGACCAAACCAGGCCTTCATAGCGTCGAACGAGTTCTGCCCACGCGGCATCACTGCCCGCACACGCCTGAGCTACTAATTCAATAGTATCTAAATGTTGCATGAGATTTCGTAAACCCCCGGCTGGTCGCTCACGCCTTCAAGTTACCATGCAGCTCTTGGTACTCCAAGACGCGAGCGACACAATCGGGGGGTTACACATCAGCGGTCTTGCTGGACCCTGAAACGCTGAGCGCCAAGCGCCCCTTTGGGAAATGCGGGTTTGGTCTACCAGAGGATGAAGAAGGGTGCAGCGGTGAGTTGCCATGCTGCCGCTGCGATACCTACAACGGTGAGGGCCTGAAGTGCACTGTGTACTTTTGATCGCATGATCTGCTCCTTGTTTCGTTCGGGGTGACGAAGAAAGAGAGCAGTGCCTTTTCAATCTGATGCACGAACCACGAAAGAAGTTTTGAATTTTCATTCAGTGAATTTCGCTATCCGATTCAGCCCTCATTTCGACAGGTGATCGATCATCCGAAGCTTGAAGGTGAGACGCGGGACAAGGTCAGTGAGTCGTGCGTCGTCGGCCGAGGCCCAATCCAGCAGCGCATCGCGGACGACGTCGGCGATATAGCTCGTCCAGTCGAGGAGGTCGCATGAACCGTTGTGACCGAGAATCTCTGTACGCATAGCATATGAGAAGAACCCATCGGTCATGCGGAACTGCTCGTTTCGGCGATGGATGCGAGCGAGGCCCTGAAGAAGTCGTCGGGCTATAGGGTTTGCGTCCAACTCCTTAAGTAGACGTTCGAATTCGAATTCGTACTCGTTTGTTTCGCGACCACGCATCCACGCGTCGACGAAGTTCGGTGCGAGCTCCGGTGGCGGAAACGCGAACAGGGCATCGCGGATACGAAACTTTTCGACAAGCGTTCGTTCTGATCGCCCGATGCGTGAAGCGATCTGGAGAAGGGTCGGTTTGGCCACGCCTTCCAGAACCAGTTCGACGGCCGCCACTCGCGCTCGAATGCGGATGCTTGTGCCGCGTCGGTGGATCCGTTTTGCGCCGTTGATCGGATCGAAGCCTCGAAGGACCGTTCGGTCGCCGACCTCGTGCATCAAGAGGCCGGAGTTCGACTCCCCCGACGGACAGCCCGGTTCCGGAAAGGTCGAGCGCACGAACGCGGTGCCGCTTTGGGCGTCGAGGTCTTCATCGACAGCGGTGTCGAGGGAACGAAAGATGTGGGCCATTTCAAAGAGAGTCGTCAGGATTCGGTTTGATGCACCTTGATGCAACCTTTTCCGAGATTTCTTCGGCGTCCCGACCGGCCGGATAAATCAAAGATATCGAGAATTACTCACCGTCGAATCTTGTCTCGAACCACGGCTATCGAAAACTGAAGAATTTGGTATTCAGTATTCGGGGGAGTGGGTCGAAGAACTCAAATGACTGGACTCCGAGAAGTCACTCGGCGAGACAGCAACGAAAAAGGTGGTTCCGAGTGAAACAAGCTCTCCAAGAAGACCGAGTCGCCGCTCCTGCGGCACAACGATCGGGAATAGACGCCGTTGCGGTGCAGCAGATCGTCAAAAGCACCCGTATTGAGGCTCGAGGCATCAACAAGAGTGCCGCTCACTCCGGCGACCGGCTGATCCCGCCGCGCGTCGAGCGTTACGTCCACCGGACGACTGAACTGGCTCGGGTCTCGCCGTCCGGGACGACGATTTCGGTTCGGGTGCTTCTCGGCGACCGGGGAATGGGGAAATCGCAACTCGTGGTGCACTACGTGCAAGAGCGCATGCGCACCCGCCCGAACATTTCCGTGCTCTGGGTCGATCCGGATCGCCTTGACATCACCGTTGCGGACTTGCGAGTTCGCCTCGGTCTTTCCTCCGCCGAAAACGAAACCGTGGAGGCTCTCGCCAGGCGCGTGCGCGGTGCGATCGAAAACCTCACTGCGCCGTGGATTTTGGTCCTCGACGGATTCAACAGCGGCGATGACGCCATCGAAGCGCTCGTCCCCCGGTCGTGTCGGGGCGCGGGTGGCGAGGTGATCATCACCACGGGCAACCCGGCGATCGGGCGACGCTACAGCGACGGCAAAATCGACATTGGGCCGATGAGCGACGACGAGGTCATCGACCTCCTGTGCGAGGAGCGCGACGCCTACCCCGGCGCCATGCACGCATTGGACGCCATCGCCAAACACCTGGCGCATCAGCCACTTGCGCTGGGGATTGCCGCTCGGTTGCGATACGACGACGAGGCGATGCCCGACTTCGAGGATCGGCTGAAACACCTCGTGTCGCCACTTCGACTCGAAGATGACCTCGCTATGGACCAGACGTTTATCGACCTCTGGAACATGGCGGTCGGACATGATAATCAGCAACGACTCCTGGCGTCGACCATCGCACAGTGCGGATCGGGACCGATTCCGGTGCAACTCCTGCCGCACTTCGCCAACCCGATGGTGCAGTCAGATGCCCTCAGCGCGCTCGAAGAACGAGGACTGATCGCCGTTACCCGCAATGCAGAGGGCGAGGCTCAGGTGGTCCGTATGCACCGAACGCTGGCGCGCTGCGGACGCTATCTCGTGGACTGCGATTCGACGTTCGGCGATGACGTCAATGGCACCCTGTGTCGAAGTGCGGCAGTGTGGCTCACGACCGAAGGTGAGGTCGGCGTTGCGCTCGACGCCCTGCATCACCTAAATCGCGTGGCACCACGTTTTCCGGGCCTGCTCAGGGTTCTGGCGCTGATTCTGCGCTCCGTGCCCTTTCGCGATGCTCCCCTCGACGTTCATCGCAGTCTCTGGATGAGGACCGAGCTTGCGGTCATGGCCAATCCGGATCATCCGGACGCCTTGACGGCACGGGCCAACCTCGCATCGGGGTACTGGGCTGCGGGTCGGGTCATTCAGGCGTTGAGTCTGCTCGAGCAGGTGGTGGCCGATCGTGTACGAATCCTGGGAACCGATCATCCGTACACGCTCACCACTCGCGCGAACCTTGCGACCTCGTACCAGTCGGCGGGGCGTCACAACGAAGCCGTCGTTCTCATGGAACAGGTGCTGGTCGACCATGAGCGGATCCGGGGGGCAGATCACCCGAACACCATGACGACACGATCGAATCTGGCGATGATGTACCAGTCCGCCGGCCGGTACCCCGAAGCGTTCTCCCTGAACGAACGGGTGCTGACCGACCACATTCGACTGTTTGGCGACAACCATCCAGACACCGTCTCTTCTCGCGAGAGTCTGGCCGCGGTGATGCGTTCGATAAACGAAACATATGCGAACTTGGTTTATCGCTCCCCGGCGCGAATGGAGGAAACGCTCGTGGTGCTCACGCACCTGTTGGCCCAACTCGAGCGCATTCTTGGAGAAAGCCACCCGGACACGTTGAGCACGAAGTCGAACCTCGCCGCGGCGTATCTCACCGCAGGACGTCCATCGGAAGCGATTGCGCTCAGTCAGCAGGTGCTTGCACAGCACGAAAAAGTGCACGGCGGAGAAAACCTCGACACCCTGGCGACGCGTTCAAACCTCGCGGCGGCGTACCTGGCGGCCGGACGCACGAGTGACGCGGTCGAGTTGAATCAGGCCATCGTGGCAAGTTATGAACGAATCGTGGGCCTCAACGACCCCGACACGCTCACGAGCCTTTCCAACCTTGCCTCCTCGTACCAGGCAATCGGTCGAATCTCCGACGCCATCGAGATGAACGAAAAGGTTCTCCACGTACGGGGCGCGGTATTGGGCTCGGACCATCCCGAAACCCTCACCACTCGGGCAAATCTGGCCACCTGCCTGTGGGCGTCTGACCGTGGCGACGAGGCCATCGGCCTTCTCGAGGCGGTATTGGCGGCCCGCGACGAGGTGCTCGGGCTGGACCATCCCGACACGCTGACCACGCGGGCGAATCTGGCGACGTGCTACTGGTCGACGTCACGTTTCGCTGATGCCATAAGCGTGAACGAACAGGTTCTCGCGGACCTTTCTCGCGTCCTCGGCAAGGACCACCCCGATACCTTGAACACCCGTGCGAACCTCGCGACGTGTCTCTGGTCGGCGGGGCGAACCGCAGAGGCTATCGAGCAGACCGAATGTGTACTGAGCGATCTCGAGCGGACGCTGGGTGTCGATCATCCCGACACGTGTACGACACGCGTGAACCTCGAGGTCCTACGCCAGAGTGTCGACGACCTCGCCGCTCCCTCCGAGCAGCCGCCGGTGGGGCCGAAACTGCGTAATGATGCGGTGATTCACTTCCCCAATCGCGCCCGCCTCGAACGCTGACGCGCACCGATCCGGCGGCGGTCCTGTTGCTACAGGACTGTTGCGACGGGGCTGTGGCTACGGGGCTGTGGCTACAGGGCGAGGGTGCGGCTGACCGTGTCGCAAAGACGGTCGCACGCCGAGGCGGCCAGTTCTGGGCTCGCCGCTTCCACCATGACGCGAATAAGTGCTTCGGTTCCGCTGGGTCGAATGAGAACGCGACCGGAGCCGGCGAAGCTTTCCTCGATCGAGCGAACGTGTTCCCAAAGTTCCGAGGCGCTGTCGAGGCGCGAACGATCCACACCCTTGACGTTCTTCAAGACCTGCGGCAAACGGGTCATGACCTTGGCATGTTCGGCGAGTGGCTTCGCAGTTCGCGCGATGAGATCGGCGATCACTACGGCCGCCAGCGTTCCGTCGCCGGTCGTCGCATACTCCCGCAAGATGAGGTGACCGGACTGCTCACCACCGAGGGTGTAGCCGTTCTCTTCGATCGATTCGAGGACGTAACGATCGCCGACTTTGGTCTCGACGACGTTGACACCGGCGTCGCGCATTGCGAGCTTGAACCCGAGGTTGGTCATGACGGTGACGACCACGGTGTCGCCTGCCAATCGATGCCGTGACCGCATGTCGAGCGCCATCATCGCCATGAGCTGGTCGCCGTCAACCAACTCACCGTTGCTATCGACGGCGAGCATCCGATCGGCGTCGCCATCGAAGGCAAAGCCGATGTCGGCCTTCGATGCCCGGACGGCTTCCTGAAGACTCTCCGGGTGGGTGGAGCCGCAGTGGTCGTTGATGTTGATGCCGTTCGGGGTGGCGTGAATAACCGTGACTGATGCACCCAGGCGACGGAACACCTCGGGTGCAGACACCGACGTTGCGCCGTTCGCGCAGTCCAGGACCACGCTCAGCCCATGAAGGCGACGCCCCTCCAAAACGTTCGTGAGCGAGGCAACATACTCATCGAGCACGGAGTTGTCCGCGGAGGACTCGCCGACCTGTGCCCCAATGGGCGATCCATCGGCGGCGTTTCGTTCGGCGCCCAGCACATCTTGAAGCTGCGCCTCGATGCGTTCCTCGACCGAGTCGTCGAGCTTGCGTCCCCCGGCCATGAAGAACTTGATGCCGTTGTCGAAGAACGGGTTGTGCGATGCCGAGATCATTGCGGCAACGGCGTTTCGCGTGACGGAGGCGTGGGCGACCGCCGGGGTCGGGAGCACGCCGAGGTCAACGACGTCGACCCCTTCTGCACAGAATCCGGCGGTCAGTGCAGCGAGCATGAGCGATCCCGATCGACGGGTGTCGCGTCCGATCAGAACCGAACTACCACCGAGCACCCGCGCCGCGGCGCGAGCGAGTGCGGTAACAAATTCTGGGGTGAGCTCGCTGTTTGCGATCCCACGGACTCCATCGGTTCCAAATTGCAGACTCATAGGTGTTCCTTATCGGCCGAGTAGACCGACGAACTGAGTAACCGCTATCGCTTCGAGTACTGAGGAGCCTTACGGGCCTTCTTCAGGCCGTACTTCTTGGATTCCTTCTTGCGATCGTCACGCGTCAGGAAGCCCGCCTTCTTGAGCGACGGTCGACGCTCGATATCGAGGTCGATGAGTGCACGGGCGATGCCGAGACGAAGCGCTCCCGCTTGTCCGGAGATCCCGCCGCCGTCCATGGTGACGTCGATGTCGTAGGTTTCGGAGGTCTCGGTGACCTTGAGCGGCTCCGTCGCGATCATGCGGAGCAATTCCGAGGGGATGTACTCCTCAAGGGTGCGACCGTTGATGGTGATCTTTCCGCTGCCGGCCCGGAGGCTGACGCGAGCTACGGCGCGCTTACGGCGACCTGTTGCCTGAACGAGTGGCTTTGACATCGTGTGTTCCTAGTTCTTTCGTCGGTCTGTCGCTGCAGCGTGCTCAGGAGCCCTTGCGGGCCTGTGGGAAGTCGATCTTCGTCGGGTTTTGTGCAATGTGGGGATGCTCGGGGCCGGCGTAGACCTTGAGCTTCGAAAGCATCTGACGACCCAGCGTGTTGTGGGGAAGCATGCCGCGAACCGAGATTCGAACCATTTCGGCCGGTTTCGTTTCGAGGAGTTCGGTGTAGGTACGGCTCGTGAGCCCACCCGGGTATCCCGAGTGACGGTAGTAGCGCTTCTGGGCGCCCTTCTTCGCGTCGAGCGCGATCTTGTCGGCATTCACGATGATGATGTGGTCGCCGGTGTCGACATGTGGCGAGAAGATGACCTTGTGCTTGCCGCGGAGGCGAGCGGCAACCTCAGTGGCCAAACGACCAAGGGTCATCCCTGTGGCGTCGACCTCGAGCCAGGCACGGGTGATGTCGGATTGTTTGGGGCTGAACGTACGCACGGCGCAACACTCTCTCTAGAACGACCTCGGAAAAGTACCGAAGGAGCAGCAGTCCGAGCCCTTTGAAGGACCACAGACGAAAGCCTGACAAGGATAGCGGCTTCTGGAGCCCCCCGAGAACGCGCGGTGTTTCACGACTTTTCACGACGTTTCGTGGTGCTTCGCGCCTTTTTGGGTTGCCACGGGAAACGGGCTAGTCGGGAAAGCGCCCCAGAACTCGGTCGACGCCGATTTCTATGACGACTCGCCGTGGGTTTTCGCGTGGCGTTTGGTACCGCTGAGCGTATCGTTCGCAGGCGTCGACAATTGCGCCGTGATCCCGGACGACCCTGACCGGGCCTTCGAGGGAGATCCAGTGGCCACCGTCGACCTGGCACACCACGGCTCGATGCCCAGTTTCGGCGTTCTTGACCTTTTGGGTGCCGTCGCTGCAGATGACCCGCACGACCTGTGCGCGGCCGTCGTAGGTGTACCCCACCGGGACGACGTGGGGGGCGCCGTTGGACCGGATCGTGGTCAGCGTCGCCAGACCGCGAGCGGTCATGAACGCCAGTGCCGATGGGGGAAGCTCGCCGGGTGTCATCACCGCCACGTTAGGTCGGTGCGCCGACGTTTCGCGGCGAGCGACGCCGCGAGCCGCACCCTGAAATCAGCGAGCTTGGAGTTCGTGTTCCAACGCCTCGAGTTCGGCACCACCGGCCATGAGCCGTGTGAGTTCGTCGCGATTGAGCTCGTTCTTGGCAAAATCGCCCATGGAGCGACCGCGGTTCAGCAGCAGGAAGCGGTCACCGACCGGATAGGCGTGATGGGGGTTGTGGGTGATGAAGATGACCCCGAGGCCTCGTTCGGCGGCGGCTCGGACGTAGCGAAGGACGACACCGGACTGCCGTACGCCCAACGCTGAGGTCGGCTCATCGAGAATGAGGACACGTGCCCCGAAGTAGACGGCGCGGGCGATGGCGACGGACTGTCGTTCGCCACCGGAGAGCGTTCCGACCGGTTGATCGATGTCGCGAACGTCGATGCCCATCTTCGCCATTTCGGACCGCGCGGTTTCACGCATCAGCGCCGTCTGCATGGCAACACCGAATCGACGCGGCTCGGCACCCAGAAAGAAGTTGCGCCAGACCGAGAGGAGCGGGGCCATGGCGAGGTCTTGATAGACCGTCGCAATGCCGCGGTCGCGCGCATCTCTCGGTGACTCGAAGCTGACGGGATGTCCGTCGATCAGATAGCTGCCCGCGCTCGGCTTATGGAGGCCGGAAAGAATCTTGATGAACGTCGACTTGCCCGCGCCGTTGTCGCCCAGCACACAGGTGACCGTGCCGGCCGTGACCTTCGTGGACACGCCTTCCAAGGCCGTGACGTTGCCGAAGTACTTGGCGATGTCGACAAGCTCCAGCAGTGGATGCGTCATCGAAGAACCATCTGTGGACATATGTTTCGACGGTGTTGTCATCGCGCTTCCTGAGCCTTTCGTCTGGTGTAGGTGTTGACGAGCACAGCGACCAGCAGGACGCCACCGAGGAAGGCGTATCGCCCATCGCCGTTCCATCCCGACACCGTCTGGAATCCGGTCGTCGACATGGCCAAGATCGCGGCACCGAGACTCGCCCCGATCACCGAGCCGTAACCGCCCGTCATCAGACAACCGCCGACGACGGCAGCAATGATGAATTCGAACTCGAGCCCCGTTCCCTGATCGGCCTGGACGGTGCCGTAGCGAAGGGCGATCAGTGTTCCCGACAGGGCGCCGCACAGCGAGACCACCATGAAGAGCGCAATCTTCACCCGATTGACGGGAATGCCAATGGCCCTCGCCGCGTCCTTGTTCCCGCCGGTGGCGAAGACCCAGTTCCCCCAGTGCGTTTTCACCAGCACATACGCTCCCAGCGCGGCCACGAGGATCCACCACAGGACCGTTTCACGAAGGACGTTCTGAGGAACAGGCTCCCCGGCCTCTCGCAGTTTTGCCGCTCGCTCGACGCTGGCGTTGCTGTACAGGAGCCGAATCGAAATACCGACCACGACGGACAGTGCTCCGACGATCTGCAGGATTCGCCCGAAACGGTCGGCCCTCGCGTCGGCATAGTTGCGCTTGTGCATCGTGTATTCGAGAACAGCGTTGGCGAAGAGCGCGGCCGCTGCGATGAAGAGCCCAGTCGGAAGGACCGTTCGGAATCTGGTCGCCGACGCGTCGCCGCGTGACGCGAACCCGAGCAGGACCATCGAGGTTGCCGCGGCCAGGCTGAGCAGCATCTGCCACGCCCGACTCGTGTGAGCCACCTCTGCGCGGGCCAGCAACAGCAGCGCGATTCCGCCGCTCCCGAGCAGGAGCATGCCCATTGCTCGCAGTGCCTGGACGGTGGACAACTGGAGGATGGAAACCACCATCGTCATCATGACGAGACCCGCGTAGAGGGTGAATAAACCCACGGGAACCATCGACGTGAGACTCTTCTTCTGTCTTAGGCCGGGAAGCATCGATCGCACGCTCAGAAGGATGCCGGCGATCGCCGCGGACACCGCGATGACCGGTCGAATGCCCGGTGCGATCCAGGTGAGTACCGCTCGACGTTCGTTGCGATCGAACGGGAGATGAATCGCCAACGCCATTGCGATGCCAAGGACGCCGAGCCCCGCTTTCGTCCAGACCGTGACGGGGAGGCTCGAGCGCGAGAGGTGAGACGCGGCGAAGCCGGGGGCGGGGTCAGAACTCGCGTCGCTTCGGCGTACCCACCGGGTCATGGCGGCACCAACGACGGCGACGATGGCGCCCACGGCGGCGAGTACTCCGAAGAGGACGTTCTTGCTGACGCCGTCGGTGTTCAGCAAGCCCATGAAACCGGCAATCGCCGCTGCTGTTCCGGAGACGGCGATGACCAGTCCGGGCAGATGGATCTGCGACCGTCGTACGAAGGACTGCTCGAGCAGACCGATGGTGAACAGGGCGACGCCGGCAATTGCTGCGACGATGTAGATCGGGTCGCGACCACGGAATTCGCGAAGAATCCATTCGTGGGCGATCCAGTTGCTGAATCCTGCGGCGCCTCGCTGGTCCTTGATCTGATCGACGTAGACCGTTTGGGCGAGGCGTTTCGAGAGCACGAGCATGAGCCCGCGCATGACGAAGAACGACGCCAGCGTGATGATGAAACTCGGTAAGCCCGTCTTGTTGACCATGAAGCCGTTGAACCAGCCTATGGCGATCGCCCCGGCGAACGCGGCGAGGATCGCCCATCCGATATGGACTCCGTTCCCGGTGAAGAACCGGGCGATCAGGCCGATGCTCATGGCGGCTCCTCCGATCATCACGCCGGAGGAGAGGTCGAACTCGCCGCCGATCATCAGGAGTGCTACTGCTGTCGCCATGATGCCGTAGGGCGCTGCCACGTCGAGCCAGTTCAGTGTGGTGCCGGCGGTGCCGAACGTTTCACCGTTGCCCCAGAGGAACAGCCAGACGACAATGGCGCCGATGAGCGCACCGATCTCGGGCGACATCAGCCAGCGACGCAGAGGGCCACCGTGGGCGATCCGCTCGTCGGGCGGGCGCGGCGTCTCGACGGGCGGCGGGTTGGTCTCAGTCGAATGTTCGGAGGGTGCGATCACGAAGAACCTGGCTTAGGGAGACGAAAACGAATGTCGGAGAACGAATGTCCCGAAACGATGCTGATGTGCGGCACTGTCTCGGTGGTGCTGATGCGGCGAGGGCAAGAACATCATCCAGCTCAGCGGATCGCCGGTGCATCAACCACGTACGCGAGTCGGCCGGGGCAACGAGTGCCCCGGCCGAACAGGCACGTACCTTGGTCCGAAGACCGACTATCGCGTGCCGGCGGCGACGAGTTTGGTGACCGCTGCTGCGTTCTCCTTCGTCACGAAGCCGGGGCCCGTGTTGATCGGCAGACCGCCGCCGAGGGTGTTCTTGTTGGTGGCTGCCAGGTAGAGCGACAGCACCGAGACGTAGCCCTGGAGGTACTGCTGCTGGTCGATCGTGAATGCGACCGTTCCGGCAGAGATGTCTTTCAAGATGTCAGTCGAAAGGTCGACGCCACCGATGACGACCTTGCGTCCGAGTTCCTTCGTGGCCGAAGCGGCGTCGTGGGCGACTACCGGTCCGGTGCCGAATACGGCATCGACATCCTTGCGTGCGTCGAGAGCGGCCTTTATTTCTGCGGTCTGCTTGCCGGACTTGTCGCCGGACGTCGTGATGACGTCGAACTTACCCTTGAACGTCTTCTTGGCGCCGTTGCAACGAGCATCGAGACCGGTGTTGGTCTGCTCCTGCTTCACGCAGAGGAGGCTCTTGACTCCGGCCGCATTGAACTTTTCGCCGGCGCCCATGCCGGCTGTCTCTTCGTCTTGTCCGATGTGAGTGAAGGCACCGAACTCCTTGAAGAGGTTCGATCCGGAGTTCGTGGTGACGACCGGAATTCCGGCTTTCACGGCGGCCTGGACGGCCGATTTCACGGCGGCGGGGTCGGCCAGTGAAACCGCGATGCCGTCGAACTTGTCAGTTACGGCTTGGTTGATGGCGTCGGCCTGCTTGGTTCCGGTGTTGTTCGATCCGACGTATTTCACGGTAATGCCGAGGTCCTTACCGGCCTTCTCGGCGCCCTTTTGGAACACGGACCAGAACACGCCGCCGTCGCCGTGGGTCAGCACGGCGATCTTGACCTTGTTGGTCTGTGCCTGGAGGGAAACGGGAGCAACGCCGACCAGCGTCACAACTGTCGCCCCGATGAGACCGGCTCTGATTGATTTCTTCATGTGTGGTTCCCCTGTTCGCGTTGGCCCTCAGATTTGGGCGCCGAGATGGGGCCCGAGCAACTGGAGCCGGTACACACCCACGGTGGGCGCGCTGAGACGGTTGTCACACTTTCACGAGATGCGAGCACTGTCAAATGTGAGATTGTCCGAACATTTGCGCCCAGAAGGTGAACGGTTTGGCGCCTGTGTGCATGTCCTGACATAGTGGCAAAGTCCTTGACTCACACCCCCACAGGACATCCGGTTATGACACTGATTCGGGTCGATCTCGACCACAACTCTCCCGTTCCGCTGTACCACCAACTCGCGAACGAGCTCGAGCGAGCGGTCGAACGCGGGGACCTCGCCGTCGGCGACAGCCTCGAGAACGAGATCCATCTGGCTGCCCGGTGGGGAGTGTCTCGGCCAACGGTGCGCCGGGCCATTCTGAGTCTCGTGGATTCCGGAACCCTGGTGCGCCGCCGCGGTGTGGGTACCCAGGTCGTGAGCCCGACGGTCCGTCGACCGGTGAAGCTTTCCAGCCTGTACGACGACCTGACGGAGCAGGGCCAACGACCTCGAACCAAACTCATTCGGCTCGAAACCCGACCGGCCGACGCAGATACGGCCGCCGCCCTGCATATTCTCCACGGAACCGAGATTGTGTACGTGGAGAGGGTGCGATCGGCGGCCGGAAACCCGATAGCCATTCTCTGCAACTACCTCGATGCCAACCTGGCCAGTGACATCACCGCCGACGAGCTGGTGCAACGTGGTCTTTATGAGCTCCTGCGCATGCGCGGGGTTCGACCCCGAATCGCCACCCAGACCATCTGCGCCCGCGTCGCAACGAGGTCCGATGCCGGACTTCTCGGGGTGAAGGTCGGCCACCCGCTCCTCACCATGCGTCGTGTCATGCAGGATCACCTCGGTCGTTTCGTCGAGGTCGGCCAGCACGCCTACGACGCCAGGCAGTACTCGTTCGAGACCACGGTGGTCGACAACTGATGGCCGCCCCTCACGCCGAGCCGGTGAATTTCCGTGAGGCTCTTCGTGCGTGCCGCGAGGTCGCGACCGAACCGCAACGCCACTGTCGGACCGTGCACGGAGTGCCCGTGTACGCCAGCGCCGAGCTCGTGAACATACCCCGCGCAGAAGTGTTTGCGGAGTTGGCGTCGGTGCTCGCGCACGGCGCAGGGGTGTTCGTACTCGAAGCAGCGGTTCAGGCCGACGTTGTCGATCGAGCCACCGAGGTGTTGTTCGCGATCATCGATGACGAACGTGTGGCGGGAACGTCACCGGGTGACCATTTTGCGAAACCGGGCGCCAACAACCGGATCTGGAACGCGTTGGAAAAGCTTGCGGTGACGGCCCCCGATGTCTTCTGTGAGTACTACGAAAGCGAGGCCATCGCCCTGGCCTGTGAGGCGTGGCTGGGCCCCTGGTACCAGGTGACCTCGCAGATAAACGTCGTCAATCCCGGTGGTCAGGCGCAGCAACCACACTGCGATTACCACCTCGGCTTTCAGGTCGACGCGGACATCGCCCGTTTCCCGGCGCACGTGCACGCACTCTCGCCGATGCTCACACTCCAGGGCGCGGTTGCGCACTGTGCGATGCCCATCGAGACCGGGCCGACGACGTATCTGCCCCATTCGCAGAAGCTGCCCGGGGTCTACGGCGCGTGGCGAAACAGCGAGCTGATCGAGGCGTATGGCGAGTTGAGCATTTCGATCCCGCTCGACGTGGGCGACGCAGTGTTCTTCAACCCGTCGCTCGTGCACGCCGCCGGCACGAACCGCACCGCCGACGTGCGTCGCATGGCGAACCTGCTGCAGGTGTCGAGTGCGATGGGCCGAGCGATGGAGTCCGTCGATCGCGACCGGATCTCCAAGGCACTCTTTCCGGAGGTTTCGCGGTTCCGCGACGCCGGGTGGTCGAGCGACGCGCTTGGCCGCGTGATCGCTGCGTCGGCGGAGGGGTATCCCTTTCCGACCAACCTGGATCTCGATCAGCCGATTGGGCGTTTGACGCCGCTCTCGCAGGCCGACATCGTGACTCAGGCGCTGGCCGCCGGCTCGACCCTGGACGAGTTGACTCATACGCTCGGCGAGTACGAGCAGCGTCGTCGAACATCTCCGCTGCATGAGGCACCGTTGCCTGACGCACCGTTGCACGAGGAGTGATCGGGCAGTGAATCAGCGGACCGAAACGAGAATCGCGTGACCGAACGACGAGTGACCATCATCAGCGGTGGAACGCAGGGCCTCGGCGAGGCTGTTGCGCGCCGCCTCGCCACCACCACCTCAGCGGCACTCGTGCTGGTAGGACGCTCGGAGGATCTGGGAAGCAAGCTCGCAACGTCGCTCACGGCGGAGGGTACACCGACCACGTTCATCCGAGCCGACGTCGCCGAACCGAATGCGCCTCAACACATCGTCGACACAACGATCGAGGAGTTCGGAACGGTGCACAACCTGGTCAACGTCGCTGCTCTCACGACGCGCGGCACCGTGTTCAGCGACACGATTGAGCACTTCGATGCCATGTTTGCCGTCAACGCTCGAGCCCCGTACTTCTTGGCCCAGGCCGTCGTGGGAGTCATGCTGGCCCAGGGTGTCGCCGGCTCGATCGTCAACGTCGGTTCAACGACCGGCCACGGTGGGCAGGGCAAGCTCACGGCGTATGCAATGTCGAAGGGCGCGCTGTCGGTTCTGACGAAGAATCTCGCCGCCGGACTCATGCGACACGGCATCCGGGTGAATCAGGTGAACCCGGGTTGGATGGAGACCGACAGCGAGCACCTTACGCAGGTGGTCCAGGACGGCGCACCCGAGAACTGGCTGGAGGCTGCCGCGGCGAGTCGCCCATTCGGCCGGCTCGTGCAGCCGTGGGAGGTTGCGAATCTGATCGCCTTCTGCTTGTCCGCCGACGCCGGTCTCCTCACGGGCGCGGTGATCGACGTCGACCAATCCGTCCTTGGGGGAGGCGAGCCGGCGGTGCCTCGGCCCGAAGACACGGTCTGGCCGCCGTCGGCTGACTAGAACAGACGACCTGACTCGGCGACTTCGGGAACTCCAACGGGGGCGATCGCCGGAAGGACATGCGACGTCGGCGCCGAGACGTCGAGATCAGCCGCGGCGTCCATCGCTCGTCCCTCGGCGTCGAAGGCGTCGGCGATGCAGGCCGGAAGCGGCAGCGAGTGCACGATGGTGAGCGTCTGGGTGGGGCGGGTGATGGCGACGAAGAGCGCACGAAGACCCTGCGCGCTTTCCTCGGCCACGATCGCTGGTTCCACGAGGATTACCCCGTCGAATTCCAAACCCTTTGCCATGCGCACCCCGAGAACGACGGCGCCGTCGCCGTTGCCACCGATTGGTTCGAAGGTGACCCCGGCGGCCTGCAGATCGTTATGGATTTCGTCGACACGATTGTCGGGACACAGAATGCCGATGGTTCCCTCTTTCAGCCGTTCGCGCATCAGGCGAACCTGTTCGACGACGGTCGGAATCAGCGTCTCCGCAGTCGCCGCATAGGCCAGCGGCTCGTATCCGACGGAACGCACGGATCGTGGAACGGTGAGCTCGGGTGCGGCAACGGCGAGCACCTTCTCGGCGACGGCCATGATCTCGGCCGGGGTGCGGTAACCGACGGTGAGCTCGACCTGACGTGGCGGTTTGCGTCCCATCCGGGCCGGAAGGTACGCAAGGATCTGATCCCAGCTGTCGGGTGCCCACATGCCGGTGGCCTGGCCGATGTCGCCGACGATGGTCATCGAGCCGCCGAGAGATCGTCGTGACACCATGCGTAGTTGCATCGGGCTGAGGTCCTGGGTTTCGTCGATCACGATGTGACCGTACGTGCGCACGCCCTCGTCGACGTGGGGGATGACGACACCGTCGACCCCGATCAGGGTTCCCTGCTTCGGGAGAGGCCCGAGAAGCTGCGCCGCTTCGTCGAGGAGGGGGATGTCCGAGGAGGTCCACGCAACGTCGTCGAGCGACTCGCGTCGATCTCGAACCAGGCTTCGTTGTTCGGATTCGTCGAGCACGTCGCGTGAGGCTGCGGCAATCAATGCCGGCTTGCTGAATAGGTCTCGAAGCAGCATCTGTGGTGACAGCAGCGGCCACATGCGATCGAGCGCCAACTTCACGTCGGGGTGCCGTTTGAGCTGGTCGGCCACGTCTTCGAACGGTTGTACGCCTTCGCCGACCACGACGAGGCCTTTTCGTGCCATGGCTTCGCGGTAACGCTGGTAGAGCCGTTCGATGAGGATCGACTGCAGATGTTTTCGTGAGGCGTTGTGGACGCGATGCGACCGTTTGACGATGGCCACCAGCTCTGCGGTCTCCGCGGCCGTGACCGTCAGGTTCACGAGTCCAAATCCCACCGTGAGTCCGTCGCGCATGCCGCGCTGGCGCGTGGCGACGGCCCTTCGGACGACCTTCGCCATGCGAATGTCGCCCTTCACCCGGGCGACGCGATGCGACTCCAAGGCGCTCGGCGTGACGTCGTTGTACAGGTCGTCGATACCCGCGAGATCGACGCCGGTTTCACCGAGCGCAGGAAGCACGCGGGCGATGTAGCGAATGAAGGTCCGGTTCGGGCCGACCACGAGCACGCCTTGGCGTTCCAACGGAAAGCGGTGCGTGTAGAGGAGATACGACGCCCGGTGGAGCGCCACTGCGGTTTTTCCCGTACCCGGACCGCCTTGGACCACGAGGATCCCTTGAAGGTCGCCGCGGATGATTTCGTCCTGCTCGGATTGGATGGTGGCGACGATGTCGCGCATGTGGCCGCTTCGGGCGCGACCCAGGGCCGACAGGAGTGCACCGGTCCCGACCAGGCCCGTTTGCGCCGACTCGAGACGTTCGATGTCGAACACCTCGTCGTCGATGCCGATGAGGTTCGACTCTTCGGTGGCGAAGTGTCGGCGTCGTTCCAGACCAAGGGGGTTGCGGCCGGTGGCACGGTAGAACGCCTCGGCGACCGGTGCCCGCCAGTCGATGACGACCGGGTTCTGCTCTTTGTCGGAAACGGGGAGGCGTCCGATGTAGAACCGCTCACCGGAGTCGGGTCCTTCGGTGCCCTTGCGGTCGATTCGTCCGAAGATCAGTGATTCGCTGCCGAGCTGCAGTTTCGAGAGCCGGCCGAGGGCCTTCTCCTCTACGACGTCGCGTTCGAGTCGCGCCTGGTGGGTGCCGCCGGAGTCGGCCTCGATGGAGTGTTGGAGAAGACGGGCGGACGTGCGCATTTGGTCCAAGCACGCGTACGCGCGAGTGATGTACGCCTGTTCTGCCTCAAATTCAGGATGGGCAGCCACTATCTGCGGTCTCCTTTTTCCTATCCCCGAGATCCCGTTTTCTGGGGATAAGCGACGCTAGTACACCCGTCACGCCAAGAAGCCCACATCGCTGTCGGCGACCGGAGGTGTCGTTGGGGTGATATCGACGCGGACGCTCGCGAAGTAAAGGTTTTCCCTGAAATCGGGGTTCGTGTGGAGGAGTAGGCGTGGGGTCGCGGCGCAGGCGGGGCGTCGGTGGGGCGCAGGCGGGGCGTCGGCGCGGTTGGCGCCGCTAGCCGAGAACGCTGAGGTCAGGGACGTGGCGACGGGCCAGCCACTGGAATTGATGCCAGCCGGCGATTCCCGGGCCTACGCTGCGCTTGACCGATCGGGCACCTTCGTCGGAGATCGGCTTGGCGGCGTCGCCTGCCTTCATCTGCGCCTCAGCCACCCGTTCCATTGTGACGAAGAACCCTACGGCCTCGCCCACGCTTTCTCCGGTGGTGAGGAGTCCGTGGTTGGCCAGAATGCCGTGACGGGCGGTGCCGAGCGACGCGGCGATGCGCTTCCCACCGTCGAGGCTGATGATGTCGAGTTCCTCGTCTTCGAAGATTTCGTGGTCCTCGAAGAACGAGCACGCCTCTTGAGAGATGGGAAGGATCTTCTCGCGTCGTGCGGAGAGGGGGGTGCCGTATCCGGTGTGGGTGTGGGCAGCCGACATGATCTCGGGCCGGGCTTCGTGGATCGGCCAATGGATGAGGTAAGCCGCAAAGTTGATTCCGGTGTCGATGCCACCGGGGGCGTCGACGACTGTTCCGTTGGGGCCGACGAGAACGATGTCGTTGATCGTGACCTGTGTGAAAGGCACGCCGTAGCGAGCGAGCCAGAAATGATCCGCCAGTTCGGGATCTCGTGCGCTTATGTGTCCGTCGCCCGTCGATCCCCACCCGTAGGCTCCGAAAATCCGGTACCCGATTGCCGTGTCACGTCGACGCTGGAGACGAATCTCCTCGAGAGTCCCGGTCTCGGCGGGTTCGTCGGTGGGTCGAAGCGGTTGGTGGTTCATGAAGCCATGGTACGCCGGGCTGGTTTGCGCGTCGAGGGTTCGCCGACTGGTCACGGGTCGGGTTCGGATCGGTTTCGTAAGAACCACCGGTAACCTGGAACGCACCGTGCACATGATTCATCCAGGAATGCTCCCGCCAAAAGGGACGAAAATCGATCGCGCCGTCGTTCGGCGGGCGTGGCTACTCGGACGAAAGTTTCGAAAGCAAATGGCGGTGTACCTCTTTGCGGTCGCCCTCCAGGCGCTGCTCGGGATCGTGCCGGCGGCCATCTTCAAGCAGATCATCGACGAGGCGATTCCTCGGGCGGACCGGGCGCTGCTTCTTCGTCTGACAATCTTTGCGGTCATTGCGGCGGTGGCCAACGCACTCCTCGGCGTGATTCTTCGCTACAGCTCCTCGGTCGTGGGCGAGGGTGTGATCGCCGAGCTGCGCAAGGCTTTGTATGACCACATTCAAAAACTCCCTATCGCGTTCTTCACCCGCACCCAGACGGGCGCATTGATGAGTCGGGTGAACTC
Organism: Acidimicrobiia bacterium; assembly: GCA_031418035.1. Classification (GTDB taxonomy): domain Bacteria; phylum Actinomycetota; class Acidimicrobiia; order Acidimicrobiales; family JANYDT01; genus JANOYY01. The sequence continues at coordinate 3,746 of JANOWU010000084.1, read as the reverse complement.
CGACGTAGTCGGCGCGCAGGCGGCGTACACATTCATTCTTCGTACGCTGATGTTCAACCTGCTTACCGTGGTGTTCACCCTCGTGTACATGATCAAACTCTCGTGGCGGATCACGATCGTGTCGTTGCTGGCGGTGCCCCTCCTGATTTGGCTCTCGAAGAAGGCAGGCGCCATTACGCAGCGGGTGGCCCGCGAGCAGATGAACAAGAACGCGGCGATGAGCTCGTTCATGACGGAACGGTTCAACGTTTCGGGCGCCCTGCTCGTGAAGCTGTTCGGCCGACCCCATTTCGAGTCGCAGCAGTTTGGCGCCGCCGCTGACGACGTCGCGAAGGTCGGAGTACGACGTGCGATGGCGGGCATGCCGATGATGATCGCGATGTCGTTGGTAAGTGCACTTGCTTCCGTGTTGGCCTACTACTGGGGTGCCCGTGAGGTGTTGCGGGGCACCATGCAACTTGGCACGGTCGTCGCCCTCGCCACGCTCGTACAGCGGCTGTACAGCCCGCTCACCGAGCTGGCTTCCGCTCGAGTCGAATTTGTCACCGCGTTCGTCAGCTTTGAGCGGGTGTTCGAAGTTCTCGATGCGCCGATCTCGGTCGCCGAACGAACCGACGCCAAGCCGCTTCCGGCAGCAGCTCCGGGTGTCGGTCTGCGCGTCGAGGCACGTGATCTTTGGTTCCGGTATCCGGGCGGGTCAGAGGTCTCCGTGCCCTCGCTGGAAACCGGCGCGCCGGCCCACGCCAACGATCCGTCCGGTTGGGTCCTCAAGGGTCTGAATTTCGTGGTGGAGCCCGGCACGATGACCGCTGTCGTCGGGCCGAGCGGCGCCGGGAAATCGACCCTCGCCGCGCTGGTCACGCGGCTCTACGACGCCACCCAGGGGACGCTCCTGCTCGACGGCACCGACGTTCGAGAGTTGCTCGGGCAGTCGATTCGCGACACGGTCGGTGTGGTCAGCCAAGACGCGCATCTGTTCCACGATTCGATCGCGGCGAACCTCCGCTACGCGAAGCCCGACGCAACCCTCGACGAATTGATGGCTGCGGCCGAGGCTGCTCAGATCCATGAGCTGCTGGCGTCGCTTCCCGACGGCTACGACACGACCGTCGGCGAGCGCGGCTACCGACTCTCCGGCGGAGAGAAGCAGCGCCTGGCCCTGGCCCGGGTGCTCTTGAAGAACCCGCGTCTGGTCATTCTCGACGAGGCGACCGCACACCTCGACTCCGAAACCGAGGCGCAAATACAAAGCGCACTTTCAACTGCGCTGCTGGGCCGAACATCAATCGTGATCGCTCATCGTCTGTCGACGATTCAGGCCGCCGACGAGATACTTGTCGTCGACGGCGGTCAGATCGTGGAGCGGGGTCGTCATGATGAACTGGTCAGTCGCGAAGGTTTGTACCGAGATCTCTACGAAACCCAGTTCCTGCGCTCCGCAGAAACCGATGATGTGCCGACGGCCGTGGTGGCATCGTGATGCGCCCCGCCGTTGCCGGTTCTTCCTATCTTGCCGCCTGCCGCGGCGAAACGCCTTCACACACGCCGGTCTGGTTCCAGCGTCAGGCCGGTCGGTCACTCCCCGAGTATCGGGAGTTGCGCCACGGCAAGACCTTTGACCAGATGATCCAAGATCCGATGGTGGCTGCGGAAGTCACCCTTCAACCGGTTCGTCGCCACGGTGTCGATGCCGCGATCTTCTTCTCCGACATCATCACCAGCGTTTCAGCGCTGTGTCCGGGCATTTCCATCGAGCCGAACCGTGGTCCGGTCATCGAGGATCCCTTTCGTACGCGCGCAGATGTTTCGCGCTTGCAGGGTTTCGACCCGGTCGTGCACGTTCCCTACGTGATCGAAGCGGTACAGCGAGCCGTTGTCGAACTCGACACGCTCGGTGTGCCGCTGATCGGTTTCGCGGGTGCACCGTTCACCGTGGCCACGTACCTTGTGGAGGGTGGCAAGTCGAAGGAATTCGAACACACGAAAACGCTGATGCATGGCGATCCCGAAACATGGTTCGCCCTGCTCGATGCGCTCGCCGACATTGCGGTGATGACGCTTCGCGCCCAGGTGACGGCGGGAGCGAGTGCGGTGCAGCTGTTCGATTCGTGGGCGGGCATTTTGTCCAAGGCGGAGTACCGCGAGTTCGTCCTGCCGGCAACGGCAAAGGTGTTTGCCGGTCTGGCCGACCTCGGAGTGCCGCGTGTCCACTTCGGCGTTGGCACGGGTGAGCTTCTCGGCCTGATGAAGGAAGCGGGAGCCGACGCCGTTGGCGTCGATTTCCGTGTCTCCTTGACCGACGCCCGGGCACGAGTCGGGTCGGCGACGCCACTCCAAGGTAACCTCGACCCGACCATTGCACTATGTGCACCTACGGTTGTGGCGAACGCGGTTTCCCGAGTGCTCGACGACGCTGCGGTGGCCGGTGGGACCCACATCTTCAACCTCGGTCACGGCGTCCTTCCCCAGACCGATCCCGCGATCCTGACGTCGATTGTGGCGCAGGTGCACCGGTCGACGTCGCGGGCCTAGGACACGACGATGGATCAGCCTCCTGTTCACGATGTCGTCGTGATCGGCGGCGGAATCACCGGGCTGGCAACCGCGTTTTACGTGACTCGACTCCAACCCGACGCATCTGTCGTGGTGCTGGAGGCAGGTCCGCGCCCGGGTGGCAAGGTGGCGTCCGTGCGCATGTGCGGGCAAGACATCGATGCAGGTCCCGATGCTTTCCTGGCCCGCGTGGCCGGTGGCGTCGACCTGGCGGCAGACCTGGGTCTTGGCGACTCCCTGGTAGCTCCGGCCACGGGTCGAGCCTGGTTGTGGTCACGAGATGCCTTGCATCCACTCCCGGGTGGACTCGTTCTCGGGGTTCCGAGTGACCCCCATGCGTTGCAGCAATCGGATGTGCTGTCGGTCGAGGGTTTGGCACGGGCGTTGGCGGGTCGGTCGGAAGATACGATGCGAGCGGATGGCGCTGACGCGTCGGTCGCCGAAGCTATCGGTGGCCACCTCGGCCCCGAGGTCGTGGAGCGACTGGTCGATCCGTTGCTGGGTGGGATCAACGCCAGCGACTGTGCGACCCTTTCGCTGCGAAGCGCGTCGGCCGAACTCTTCGCGGCGGCCCAGCAGCCCGACTTGATGGCGGCACTTCGTGACCATGTCGTAGGTTCACGCGGGCAGATCGGCGTCTCCGAGGAAAGGCCAGTGTTTCTCACTCCCAGGGGTGGCGTGCATCAACTGGTATCGGAGTTGGTGGGTGTTCTCGGCGAGCGGATTCGTGTCGACACGGCGGTGTCGTCGATCGAGCGAACCGGCGAGGAGTGGCGGGTCATAGCCGGATCCGAAGTACTACGTGCACGCAGTATTGTGGTTGCAGTTCCTGCCGCGCTGGCTGCCTCGATTCTTCGCGGGTTGTCGGAGGAGCTTGTTGCTGAGCTCTCGTCGATCAGGACCGCCTCGGTAACCCTTACGCTGTTTGCCTATCCACGAAACGCCGTCTCGCTTCCGGAAGGGAGCGGAATGCTCGTCGCTCGACCCGATGGGCATCTGATGACCGCGGCGAGTTGGTGGAGCCAGAAGTGGACGCATCTCGACACGGGCGATCACGTCATCGTGCGTGCATCGGCGGGTCGCGACGGCGACCAACGCTTCATGAGTATGTCCGATGCCGAACTGGTGCAAGCGCTCCACAAGGAATTAGTAAGTGTATTGGATATAAAAGCATCTCCGACGGAGGTGGCCGT
>JANOWU010000083.1:0-13781 GCA_031418035.1 Acidimicrobiia bacterium | reverse complement strand
GCGGATTTCGGCCCAGCGGAACGACGTTCATCCCCAACTTGAGCTTGGACGTACGCGCCGCCGCGTAGGCGAGGCTGATGAGCGGATCGCCGAGCGGACCCAACGGAACGTCGGACAGCCAGATCGTGTCGAAGCCGAATGATTCACAGGCGCTCAAATAGTCAGCGAACTGATCATCGGCCAACGCCGACCCTGGTGGCGCTACCGCGATACGAACCTTCACTACACAAGCCGATGCAACCAGGAGTGTGTGTCGGCCGAACGCCCATATTGCACGTCGATCAGAGAGTTACGGATTCGCATCGTCATCTCTCCCGCGTTGCCATCGCCGACTTCGCCACCCGGCCACACCAGGCGTCCGACGGGAGTGACCACCGCCGCCGTTCCGCATGCGAACACCTCACGGATCGCACCGCTGGAGACACCCTCTCGCCAGTCGTCGACCGACACGGGTCGTTCCTCGGGCGTCAGACCAAGTTCAGCACCGAGCTTGAGAATCGAATCTCGGGTCACGCCCTCGAGAATCGTGCCGCTGGTGGGCGGCGTCAGGAGGCGGCCATCGGCATGAACGAAATACAGGTTCATGCCTCCAAGTTCCTCGATCCACTTCTGTTCGACGGCGTCGACGAAACACACCTGATCACAGCCTTGCTCGGTGGCCTCGATCTGCGCGACCAGACCCGCTGCATAGTTGCCACCACACTTCGCCGCGCCGGTTCCCCCGTGAGCGGCTCGTGTGTAATTCTGCGAAAGCCAGATATTGACCGGCTTGATGCCGCCAGCAAAGTAGGAACCGACGGGCGACGCAATCACCATGAACGTGACGTGCGTGCTCGGCCGCACCCCAAGAAACACTTCGGATGCAAACATGAACGGGCGCAGATACAGGCTCTGCTCGGCACCGCTCGGCACCCAGCGCTTGTCGATCGTCACCAGTTGGGTGATGGCTTCGACAAAGTCGTCTTCGGGGAGTTCGGGGAGCGCTAAGCGAACAGCCGAACGATTGAACCGCGCGGCATTCGAGCGCGGCCGGAACGTCCAAACGCTTGCGTCTGCATGACGATAGGCCTTGAGTCCTTCAAAGATCTCCTGGGCGTAGTGAAGTACAGCCGAGGCCGGGTCCATCGCAATGGGACCGTACGGGATCACTTTGGCGTCGTGCCAACCACCTTCGGTCGTCCACGTCACCTGCACCATGTGGTCCGTGAAGTACTTCCCGAACCCCGGGGCCTGCATGATCTCGGCAATGCGTTCGTCCGACGCAGGATTGGAGTTCTTGGTGACAGTGAAGTTCAACGACATGGCCGACATCGTAGGAGCCGACTCCCCAAGATGCACACTTCATTCCCGGGTTCGACCACAATGCTTGGGTGGATTCGGGGCAAACCAGATGAGCGAGTTAGTTACGCAGGCCCGGCGTCTGGCCGAGGAACTCCTCATTCCGAACGCCGCGACGACAGATGCGATGCAGGTACTTCCACGCGAAAACCTCGACGCCTTGGCTGCGGCCGGACTCTACGGGGTCTCGACCCTGGATGACCCCGACACGTTGTACGCCGTGATGGAGATACTCGCCGGTGCGTGTCTCACGACCACCTTCGTGTGGCTCCAGCATCTCGGACCATCGCGTCTCCTCGCATCCGACGCGCGCTGGGGACCACGCCTGGCAACGGGTGCTTTGCGAAGCGGCGTTGCGTTTGCGCACCTTCGACGCAGTGGGCCACCAGCGATCGTCGCAACCCCGACGGGTGATGGTTGGACGATCTCCGGTACCGCGCCGTGGGTGACCGGGTGGTCCCGAATCGACGTCGTTCATCTCGCTGCTATGCGCGCTGATGATCCGACCCAGATCATCTGGTTCGTCCTCGACGCGACCGAGTCGCAATCGATGTCTCCGAATCAACTCGATCTCGTCGCGGTCCATGCTTCGTCGACGGTCGAGCTCACGCTGCACGACCACCGTGTGTCGTCCGATCACGTCGCCTCGATGGAAGCTTTGGAGACGTGGAAGGTTCGCGACGCAGCCGGCTTGCGGACCAACGGTTCCGTCGCCCTCGGACATGCCGCCCGTACCATCGCCCTGCTGGGCGACGACGCAGGAATGCTGGGTGCTCGACTCACTCGATGTCGTGACAGCCTCAACGCAGCAGCGGACCCCACCTCCGTCGCAGCGGCGCGAGCAGACGCGACGGCACTCGCCCTGCACGCTGCGGGCGCATTCGTCGCTCGCCACGGAGGGGCGTCGATCGTGCGAGGCCATACTGCCGAGCGGCTCGCCCGCGAGGCGATGTTCTTGTTCGTCCAGGGCCAGACGGCGGCCATCCGTGCCTCGCAGGTTTCCCTTCTCACCAGCTAGCGCTTGTGCGGCTTTGGAGATAGGTTCGCCGCCATGGCTATTGCGCGCAACGGTGACTGTGAAATCTTCTACCAATCCTTTGGTTCCACGACCGACCCCGCCCTACTGCTGATCAATGGTCTAGGTAGCCAGTCGATCAACTACCACGACGCCTGGTGCGAAAAATTCGCCGCAAAAGGTCTCCACGTCATTCGTTTCGACAACCGCGATGTTGGTCTCTCGACGTCGTATGAGGGCGCACCCGTTGGACCCAATGCCAATGCGTACACGCTCAGCGACATGGCACGCGACGCCGTCGCCGTTCTTGACGCAGAGGGAATCCAACAGGCACACGTCATGGGTCTCTCGATGGGCGGCATGATCGTGCAGACGTTGGCCATCGAGCATCCCGAGCGTCTGCGGTCGGCCATCTCGGTAATGTCCAGCACCGGCGAGCCGGAATACGGCCAACCGACACCGCTGGCTCTGGAGTTGCTGACCGCGCCCCCGGCGTCGGATCGCGAATCGTTCGTGCAGGCGTCTATCGCCGGGCTCCGGGAGTGGGGCAGCCCCGAGTTCGCCGACGAGACGCGCTGGCGACACGATGCCGAACGGGCCTTTGATCGGTCGTTTCGGCCGACAGGGTCCGGACGTCAGTTCCTCGCCGTACGAGCATCAGATCCGCGTGCCGAGAAGCTCAAATCAGTACGTGTACCTATGTTAGTGATCCATGGCGACAAGGATACGTTGATCGACCAAAGCGGCGGACGTCGAACGGCCGAGTTGGTCCCGGGCGCGAAGTTTGTGCTCATCGAGGGAATGGGCCATGACTATCCCCCGCAGCTGTGGGACCGTTGGGTGAACGTGGTCGCACGGTTCATCGGATCGCTTCCGTAGCGAACCCGGTGTCCGCAGTGGCGGCGCACACCGAGGGCCTACACGAGGAGATACGCCGAGGGCCTACACGAGGAGGTACACCGAGGCGCCGGTGACCGCACAGGCCGCAAGGGTCCGTAGCACCGACCAACGCAGTTTGAAGAGGAGAAACAGGGCGAGGCAGGCGACACCGACCGCTCGCGGACTCACGCTCGTCCATTGGGGGAGGTCCAGTGTTACGGGACCGAAGCGGCGTATCCGTGTTGTCGCGAACAGCGTGTGCGTTGCAAAGAAGACCCCAAGGTTGGCGATGATTCCCACGACCGCGGCACTTATCGCGGCGAGGGCTGCCGACAGGTTTCGGTTGGCTCGAAGACCCTCCACGTACGGCGCTCCGAGGAAAATGAACAGGAAGCACGGCACGTACGTCACCCACGTCACGAGTGTTGCGCCGACAACAGCGGCGACCCACGGATTCAACGATCCGGGATTGCGGTACGCCCCGAGAAACGCCACGAACTGCACGACTTGAATCAACGGGCCCGGCGTCGTTTCGGCCATCGCAAGACCACGAACCATCTCGCCGGGAAGCAACCAGTGATAGGTCGAGACGGCGCGCTGGGCGACATGAGCCAAGACCGCGTAGGCACCCCCGAAGGTGACGAGGGCTGTTCCCGAGAAGAACATGCCCTGTTGGACGAAGATCGAATCGCGACCCAGTGCGAGCGCAAACGCCAGCACGGGTAGGCCCCACAGCACAAGACCGAGCGCCAGGACCCGTGCCGAACGCCCGGCCGACGGTGCAACACGGTGAAGGGCATCGTCGGCAACGAGTGGTGCGGCAACACCAACCGGCGATGCATGCGGTACGGACCGCACGAGATCAGGGCGCCACTTGCCCATAGCGAAACCAAGAACACCTGCTGTCGCAATCACGAGTGGAAAAGGGGTTTCGAACGCGAACAGGGCCGCGAATGCGCCTACCGCGACCGTCGCAAAGAACGGTGTCCGCAACGCACGGCCCCCGACCCGCCAGACTGCCTGGGCCACGATCGCAACGACGGCGGGAGCAACACCGGCGAACAGTGCCTCCATTGCTTGCGCATCTCCAAAGCGCGCATAGAGAACGGAGAGAACCATCAGCGCGATGTACCCGGGGAGCACGAACAAGATGCCAGCGATGAGTCCCCCGGTCGTCCCGTTGAGAAGCCATCCGAGGTACACGGCGAGTTGCTGGGCCTCCGGACCGGGCAACAGCGTGCAAAACGACAGCGCGTGAAGGAAACGTTCTTCGCCGATCCAGCGTCGTTCCTCGACGAGTTCGCGATGCATGACAGAGATCTGACCGGCCGGTCCGCCAAACGACTGCAGCGAGATCTTGAACCACGCGTGAACGGCGGGCCTCAGCGCCACGACATCACGAGAAACATCTCGCGAACGATGCGCTGACCTTCGTCGCCCCATCTTTTGACTCTAGGCGGTGTCGGAATGGTGCTTGAATGCCCGGGTGCCTTCTGAGAACAACGGAGTCTTTGTCGATACCCGGCCAGGGCCGTCTTCTGAAACGATCGTCCTGATCCACGGCGCTATGGACCGTCATACCAGCTTCGTCCGGGTCCGCAAATTGCTCAGTACACATACGACAATCGCCTACGACCGGCGAGGATACGCGCGTTCGCTCCACGCACAACCTCCTGCGACGTCCCTCCAAGACCACGTCGACGATCTTCGTCGAGTCGTTGGCGACACACCGTCGACCATCGTCGGACATTCCTATGGCGGCGTCGTTGCGCTGTGTCTCGCCGATCAGAACCCCGAAATGGTCAAGTCACTGGTGGTCTACGAGGCGCCGATGTCGTGGACCGATTGGTGGCCGAGCACCGCCGGGAGCTCGACGCTTGCCGTCGGCTCCGACGGTGGGCCCGAGGCCGCCGCCGAGGCGTTCATGCGACGGGTGGTCGGGGACAGGGTTTGGGTGATGCTCGGCGACGAGACACAAGCGGCGAGACGAGCCGAGGGGACCGCACTTCTTCTCGACCTGTCGGGCCTGCGCGGTGCCGGCTGCCCCTACGACCCAGCGCGAATCACCTGTCCGGTAGTCGTGGGGCACGGCGGGAAGTCCCAGCCACACCAGCAGCGGTCCGCCACCGAACTCGCCGAGATGCTGCGACTTGCCGGCAACACCCGTGTCGTCCTCGAAAGCATTCCCGACGCGACCCACGGCGCCCACGTCTCGGCGGCGGCCGGCTTTGCGGCACTTGTGGAACAGGCCTTGCGCTTGCCGACCACGTAGCCCGGCGCCCCCGTCGGCGCATCAGCCCTGGCGCCCCGTGCGTCAGCGCTGGCCTCCGGCGCATTCGAGTGAAACGCCGCTGAGTGAAAGGGATGCTCGACTCGAGAGATCCCGCGAGGATCGGCACCACCGTGCCAGGTTGGCGTCACCGTACGGTGACGCAGCGCGCATCTTGGCGCTGTGGCGCAAATCCTTGTGACCCGCCACATGAGCTGTGCCGCGTTGCCGTGTCGCCGACCGCCTCGCATACGGCGAGACGCGCACCACGGTGCCGCCGTCAGTGGTCATCGCCGTGCCGATTTCGACGCTTTGGCCGACAGACGGCTTCGGTGCCGGCGGCTCGGAGCGACTCATGAGCGCCGACCCGAGCATCAGCTCAAGTGAAACGCCGCTGAGTGAAAAGATGAGCGCCGACCCGAGCATCAGCTCAAGTGAAACGCCGCTGAGTGAAAGGGCAGCGCCGACCCGAGCATCAGGTCAAGTGAAACGCCGCTGAGTGAAAAGGACAGCGCCGACCCGTGCGTCAGCGCGAGTGAGCGCTCACCGGATGGAGCGGAGGCAGCGCGACGCAAACTCGGTCGCATCGGCGCCCGAGAGAACCCGCGCCGGGGTGAACGAGTGCGTCCCCACCTCTCGCTGCGCCCAGTCGCAAATCAAGCCCTGCCAGGGTGCACTGACGTTGAGCCGCTCCCGAACCAGATACTCCATCAACGCCGCCGCCCCACTGAACTCACCGCTACGAGCCAAGACGAACGCCGTGGCGCCCAGCGGCAGACCGAGGCGACTCTCCAGTCGTGTCGTGGATCTCATTCGTTCGATTTCGCCGATCAGCAGGTCTTTGGCCTCCTCTTTGCTTCCGTTCACCGTGAGGGCAACGGCGAGAACCGCAGCAGAGCGCGCAATCGCTCCCGACGTTCCCTGCTTCATGGCACAATCCATCGACGCCAGCGCAAGTTGCAACCCCGACTCGTTGTTGCCGCTCAACACTTCGCCGACGGCGCCGTTGGCCAGCGATGCTGCTTCCCACCACGGGTCGAGATCGCCGGCCGACAGCCCTCGACTGCGGCCGTATCGTTCGCTCGCTTCCTGGAACCGACCGGACATCAGAAGGATTTCCCCTGCGAAGTTATGAAGTAGGAGTTCGCTGAGCGGCTGCGACGACGAAAGTCGTTCGAGCGCCATGTCGACCAGTTCGAGACCGTGGTTCGGATCGCTCCAGTCGCTCGCGCCCAGAAACCCGAGGGCCAACGACGCCAGTTCATCAGTACACGTACTAGCTAGCTTGAATAGGCCCTCGCGAAGCGAATCGAACTCGGGCCAGTTCTGAGTCGCAAACGCGATGACAATCTCGGCGAGGCGAAAACTCAGCGAGTCCTCACTTGTCAAAGTTCGTCCGGCATCGAGATACTTCAATCCCTCATCGCCGTATCCGAGCATCCACCAAAGCGACGTCAGGGCCTGCGTCTGACGAACGACCATATCGAGGTCGCCAGCGGCGCGTGAATTCTCGAGCGCAGCGCGCAAGTTTTCGATTTGCTGCTCGCATCGCAGCGCCTGCCGAGACGACGCATAGCGGTTGGCAACGGGTACAGACTCCGACCACTCGAGGTACCACTGCCGGTGTCGAAGCTGGAGCGACGGGAGTTCACCGGATTGTTCCGCATACTTCGTCGCGCTTCTTCTGACCGTTTCGAGCAGACGGTAGGAGAACTCGCGACCCACGGGATCGGCGACGACAAGGTTCATGGCGACCAATGACTCGATTGCCGACGTCGTGACGGTGGGATTGGACTCGGGAGACCAAACCGCACGGATGGCATCGAGACCCGCAGCGCCGCGAAAGGGAGCTAACCCGCGAAGTAACGACTGGGCAACCGGGTCGAGTAGGCGGTAGCTCCACTCGATCATGTCTTCGACTCCGAGCCAACGACGCTTGGAACGACGCAAGCTTGAACCGACACGATCGAAGTCGAGGCCGAGGAGGAGCTGATGTGGAGAAAAGTTCACGGTGTTCGCCGCTGCGAGTTCGATGGCGAACGGAAGGTGGTCCATACGTCCACATAGCTCTTCGATTTCTTTCAAACCCTCGACCGAGGTGTCGAGCGCAACCCCAACAGCATTTGCTCTGTCGACGAAGAGCCGGACCGCTTCGGACACCCCCGTATTGTCGAGCGCAGTCATTGGACCGAGCGGAATCACCAATTCGCCTTCGACGCCAATGCGCAAGCGACTCGTCACAAGGACCGAAGGACCCTGCGCATCGAGGAGCACATCAGCGAAATCCGCAACCGCGTCGACAAGGTGCTCGCAATTGTCGAGCACGAGGAGAATGCGTCGGCCCTCCAACTCGGAAGCAAGTTCTGCGATTGTCCTCACCAAACCAGGATCAATACGGACCTCGCGAGCGACCGTAGAGACGAAGGTGCCCACCCCTTCGACCGACCCCAGATCGACGTGGAAGACGCCGTCGCCGTGCATTCCGACGGCACGATGGGCCGCGCGAAGGGCGAGAGCAGACTTCCCGCATCCGGCTGCGCCCACAATGGTGAGAAGTCGATGGTTCCGAAGGGTCTCCAGGATTCGGTCCAGTTCGGCACTGCGACCGATGAGGGTCGTGCGAAGAACCGGAAGCGTCGATGGTGCAAGCGAACGGCTCCGAGGCGGGAGGCCGACTGGTTCGAGGCCCACGACGAAAAGCTCGAACAACTCGATCGGTTCGGCGATGTCGACGAGTTGCTGGGGCCCGTGCGATCGCATCGTCATCCCGGCAGGAATCAGATCGGCGCGAATCAAAGACACCGTGGTCGCCGACATGAGTATTTGCTGTCCGTGTCCAGCCGCCATGATGCGCGCTGCCGTGTTGAGCGTCGGGCCGAAGTAGTCACCATGACGCTCGAAGGCGACGCCGCTGTGGAGTCCCATTCGTACCCGCAACCGCAGAGGTTTGGGCCACTGCTCCGCAACGAGTGCACGTTGTGCGTCTGCCGCCGCCTGCAGCGCCTGAATAGGGTCAGAGAACGCAACAGCGAAGCCATCACCGCCCGACGAAAAGACTGCCCCGCCGCACTCCGCGAAGATCGAGATCAAGATCTCGTGGTGCCGGGCGAGCGCCTGATTCATCTCGACGGGATAGTCGTTCCACAACCGCGTGGAGGACTCGATGTCGGTGAACACAAAGGTAACGACGCCGGTCGGCCGTGCGGTATTCAGTGTCTGGGTCGGCGTCTTCTCCGCAATGATCCCGAGCCCCTGCGCAATTTCGCGATCGAGCGCCACAACGGCTGCGGACGGCTCGGTGCCGAGTTCATCGATGAGGAACGAGCGGTAGTCCTGAAAACTTCGAAGCGCATCGGTCCGACGCCCCGAAAGCGCCAGTGCGCGCATCATCTGTCCACGCGGGTAGTCACGGTATGGGTGTTCCGCGATCAGGAGTTCGAGATGAGCGATCGCGCTGGTCCAGTCCTGCGCGTCGATCAGCAGGTCGACCAGTTTCTCCTTGCCTCCCGCTCGAAGCTCGCTCAGTCGGGTGACTTCCGCGATCGCCCACTCTTCATGCGCGAACTCGACGTATGCGTCGCCTCGCCAGAGATCCAACGCCGCTTCGAGTTTCTTGCGACTCAGTGCGTGGTCGACCTCACTTCTCGCTTCAGTCAGCAATCGCTCGAATCGTCTCGAGTCGACATCGTCGGTGCGCAGTTCGTATCCGGGAGGCGCAGTGGCGAGGGTTGTCTCGCCGATTACGCGACGAAGTCGACTCACCGATGTCCGAAGGGCGCCTGGCGAAAGTTCGAGGCGTTCGCCGAGAATATCGGCGGCCACGACCGTGCCCGCTCGGAGAACGAGCAGGCTCATCAAACGTCGTTGAGAAACACTCTGCAATCGGACCGGTCCGCCGTCGGAACCAAACACCTGAAGCGAACCGAGGACCGCGAACCTCGGATGCTCCTCTCTGGCGAACTCCGTTCCTTGTTCCAATCCTCATCCCATCGCGCGTGTGCCAGCACCCTATCGAACCAAGCCGGAGTTTTCCCGGCAGTGATGCGCGACTGTAACAACGGTGCTTCTCAATGAGATCTCCGGAACTCGCCGGGAACGATGGAGGAACGAAATGAACATCTACACCCGCCAAACCCTCATGGATCCACCACACGTCGAGGAGGCCCTCGCTGCCGCTGTGGAAGTCGGTCAGCTCGTCACAAAGGTGACCGGGCTCGAGATCGCCACATGGTCCACGATCTTCGGGATGCGACTCGGCTCAATCACGTGGAGCGCCCGGGTTGATTCGCAGGCTGCGTTAGCTGCCGCTACCGCAAAGCTGATCGGCAATGCCGACTACGAGAAGTGGATGAACATGAACCGCCACTTCTTCAGCGGACTGCCCCAAGACCAGTTCCTGAAGGTGTTGGCTTTCGAGGGCACCCCCAAACCGGGGGCATACAACATCGTAATCCGAGCACAGTGCGCACCCGGCAAGATCGCTGCAGCAATGGCATGGGGCGTCGACACGATGAAATACGCCGCGAAGCTCACCGGCGAGAGTCCCATGATGGTTTCGGCCAGGTACGGGCCATTCGCCACCATTGGATGGATCACCAACTTCGAGAACTTGGACAGGATCGACGCCTATCACGACGCCGTTCAGACCGATGCCGGATACCTGAGTCGCATCGACGAAGGAGGAGAGCTGTTCACGGTGAATTCCGCCGAAACGGCCCTTTCTCAACGACTGGGGTGAAGCGCCAGCACCTCGCCGCTTTATGGTGTCAGCGACCCGCGTGGTCGCTGACACCGTTCGCTCAGCGCCGCCGGAAAGGCGGTATCGACCGCCGACGGTTCGGTCGCTGCCGCATGCCGACGGGCATATTCAATTCAACAAGGAGAGAAACCATGACGAAAACCTCATCACCCTCATCGTCCGAGCGCGTGAGTCCCCCTCACGTGTCACCCCTCAACCAAGTGATGACGTTCTTCGAAGTCGTGTTCAACGGCAACGATCATGAAACGAAAGAACGGAAGGCCGAGATCATGGCGATCCTCGATCGGTCCTTCGCCGAGGGCTACACCTTCAATGGCCAGCCCATGAAGCCGAGCGATCTGTTCACCTGGCGAGAATCGTTCTGGAAGCGTTTCACCGAAATGACGTTTCGTGTAGAGAGCGCGCTGAGTGGTCCCGTGGACGCCGGCCCGCGACAAGAACCCACAAAACCGAAGCCCACAAGCACTGTGAAGCCGACGGCTGCGGTCTGCGTCAGTTGGATCGCGATGGCCCAGGAACAGTACACGGGCAATATGCTGCGTCTGCGGGCGATGAACATGCTTGAGGTGAGCGAAGGCGTCGCTGTCTCGAACACGCAGATCGGCGACGCCGAGAATGGTTGGCAGCTCGTCGACTAACAGGACTCGGCGAACAGGTTCACCCGGGGTCACAGACCATCGCGAGACGTTCGACGCTAAGCCCACTTATCATGAGTCGCTCCTTGGCGTTGTTCAGAAGTAGCTGAGTCCAGCCGACGAGACCACCATCGCCGACTTCAATCTCCTCATCGTCGAAGACCCCGAGGACCTTGAAGCAGAGGCTCGGGTAGTAGCCGCGCGTAGCCTCTCGCTCGGGCCACCCATCGGCGACAATGCCACCCGCGGCCAAGGCAGTACGGATGCGGTCGACGCTGGTGTGCAGGCGTCCGTCGAAGTCGCTGAGGCGTATACGCACCGATGTCGCTCCACACGCAAGCACGATGTCGGCCAACGAGGTCGCGTGGCCCACCATTTCGTCCACGGCGAAGTCATGATTTCCCCGATCGCGATCTGCACTCACCAGACCAAGCAACTCGAAGTGTGCGAACGAGCGGCTTCCTGAGAACCTCTGCGCGCGTACTACTCGCTGCAGGGACGCCAGTCGGACGCACCCTGCGTCGTGCTCATCGCGACGCGTAGCGGCCTCGACGGCCAAGGCGGTCGTTGGGTCGGCGGCAACCTCCGTTCCTCGAAGGGTGGTCACCAGGTTGTTCTGGTTCACACGGGCGAGGGCCGCATGGGTACCCAGGGGCACGAGCGGGGCCAGGGTCACGAATTCGAACGACTCGCGCACTCCCGCAATCGCTCGATCCTCGACCCGTCGCAAACGGTGAAAGTCGACAGGGGCCGGCCCGACGAAACGATCCCGTGCGTGCTGGGCCACGACATCAGCGGCAGAACGGGCTTTGGCGCGAGAGCGCGACACGGCGAGCATGAGCGAGGCAAAGTCGGAACCGGGCAGGGACGCAAGAACCTCGGCGAGGTCGTCGATCCCCACGTGCTGCGAAACACGGGTCACGGCAGGATGTGGCCCGTCCGAGGTCATTCGCGAACGGTAGACGACCCAACTGTTGCGGCGTCGACCAATTTCGGGTGTTGCCCGGGAGTGGCCTTTGCACTGGTCTGGTAGATCACCGCACCAATCAAGATGACACCACCGATAAGCGTCCCCACGCCCGGGTTCTCGCGGTAGAACAACCAGACCCACAGCGGGCCGAGCAACACCTCGAGAAGCGTGATCAGACCCGTTTCGCCGGCGTCGATCAGACGTGCGCCCATGACGAAGCAGAGTTGACCGAGTCCCATCTGAAACACACCGAGGATCACGAGTCGGGTGAGATCACCGTCGGTGATCGTTGACAGATGTGCGAACGGCAGCGCAACGACAAACACCAGCAACTGTGAGAGCGCCGAACCGGGAGCCATCGATACACTGCGGGCATACCTTGTCAAAACGATCGAAAGGCCGAACAGAAACGACATCAGCAGGCCGAACAGGAGACCGTAGGTCGACCCTATCCTCGGCCCTCCCACCATCACCGCGACGCCAACGACGGCGATGCCCATTGCCACCCACGTCCGACGCGCCGCACGCTCGCCGAAGAAGAGGTGCGAGAACACGATCGCCACGAACGGCGACAGCGTCTGGAGGAACAGCACACTGGCGACGCTCGCGTGGTTCAGCGCAATGATGAACGAACCCGATGCACCGGCGAGACACACCGCCATCGCTACTCCCGCCCAGCCGATCGCTCGCACGAAATCGAACAGGCGTTGGTTCGTCCGCCGGGCTTCGAAGATGCACACGCCGCTCAACGCCAAAAATGCGAAGAACGCCCGACCAGCCGCTTGCGTCGGCGTGTCGATCGTGAGCCCACGCTGCATCACACCGGCGATGGACCAGGCCACCGCCGCCACCATGATGTACAGCTGCCCACGACGACGAAGCTGGGCAGGCTGATCCATGGCGGTGCCAACCTACTGCAGTACCGGATTGCGGCGAAGCCGGTCCGAGATCGAACCTTCGAGGCTCCGGAGGTACGCAATACCGGCCACGGTCACCGCGGCAGACATGAGCCACAAGGGTCCGGGTCCGCGTTTCAATGCGATGGCCCCGACCGGACGCCCCAACGACATTCCGAGCTGAAACATCATCGCCGTGAGGGCGTTGTAGCGGCCGATCAACGACGGTGGCGCCATGTCGACGACCATCGGCGATCGCACCGTACCCATCACACACTCACCGACCGAAAAAACGATCGCTGCAACAATCACAACCGGGACGACCCAGCGAGACCCCATCCGCGACGCGACCCAACACGCCATGAAGCCAACGCCAAAGACCCCGAACTGCACCTGAAGAAGTCGGACACGGAGCCGACCCGCGCACCACCGCACGATCGGCAACTGCAACAACACGACTGCAGCAGTATTCACCGCAAACACGATGCCGACGGCATTCGTACGTGCACCTAGAAGTGTAAGGAACTTTGGAAGAAGATCGAACGCGAAGGCAAACGTCAGTCCGGTGACGAGGTCGTAGACCAGCGTCCGCGAAAAGAACCGGTCAGCAAACACCTCTCGATACCCGGGCTCTGCTTTTCTCGTGACGGCATCTGATCGGACCCGGGGGACGAGCCGTCCAAGACGGAACGCAAGGACCAGCGCCACGACAAAGGTTGCGATGTCGGCCAAGAAGAGAGCCTCGAAGGTGCCTGGGCGCTTCGCATCCGCGACGAACCCACCCACCAGCCCCCCGAGCCCGATCGCGGCGTTGATGACCATCCGTTGAATGGCGAAGCCACGCGATCGTGTCTCGGGTGTGGTCAGGCTCGCGACAAGCGTGCCGCTCGCCGGCCAACTGGTCCCCATGGACAGCCCGACGAACACAAGGGCCACAGCCGAAGCCGCCACGCTCTCTCCTATCAGCATCACCGCATACCCGGCGATACCGAACCCGAAGCCGAGCGACATGGCGTTGAT
>JANOWU010000082.1:0-11383 GCA_031418035.1 Acidimicrobiia bacterium | reverse complement strand
AGCGACAGCAACGAAGCATCTTCTGGATTCAACGTGTCGTGGTTGTGATCGGAGATTTCCATAGAGCGTCCTTATCCCTGAGGGGAGAGTTTTTGTCGAAGCGTTTCAAGACAGCGACCGCGGGTGGGGCCGATGCTTCCGATCGGAATGCCGAGCGCCTGCGAAATGTCGCTGTAGGAGACCCGTGGCTCGACGCAACACATCGCGAGCAACTCACGACATGATGCTCCGAGGTGAGCCCACGCGGCGACGACTTCGCGTCGATCCACGCTCGTCATGATGGACTCGTCGGGCGCAGCACCATTCGATCGCTCATCACGGAACGACGGCGTCGAAACAGTTCTGCGATTCACCCGAATCGTATCGAGACACGCGTTGCGTGTCGTCACGGAGATCCATCCGGGCAGGGCGTTTGGCTCCCGAATCCGATTGAGGTGTTCGAGCAACTTCAGCCACACGAGTTGCATGACATCGCGCGAATCGCTTTCGCTCAACCGGTGCGATCGGGTGATGCTGACGATGAGCGGCGCGAATCGACGCACGATGCCCTCCCAAGCGGCATCATCGCCCGCCCGCGCGCCACCGAGCAGTTCAGAGAGTGGTTTGTTCGTCGTGGCCTCAGCCTCCATTGACGACCGTGCCGAGCCCCGGAATCGTTGCCAACGATTCGTCGTCGATGATCCCCGCAACCGCAGCCCGAGCGTCGCCAGCCCCGGTCCGTTTGACGATCCGCGCAAGCACGGCGGCGACGAACGGAGCGGCGAACGACGTCCCGGACCATTGCGCCCACCCGTTGTATCGAGTTTTGCGTTCCACGCCCATGTCGTCGTCGACGGCGAACTGGCCGGTGAAGAACCGTGACACGATATCGACGCCGGGTGCACACGCGCGAACCCACTTGCCCCAGTTCGTCCACCCAGGGATCTCACCGCGTCCAACCGCGCCGACGCCGACTACCCCGGGTGCAGCGGCTGGGAAGGCCGGGCGACAAGATCCGTCATTTCCCGCCGCCGCAACTACAACGACGTTTTGCGCGTCCAGCGCAGCGAGTGCGGCTTCCAGCAGGGGAGTGATCTCGTCGTCCTCGAAGTACGAGCTCAACGACAGACTCAAGATGACCGGAGTCGGGTTGTGTCTCTTGGCGTACTCGACCACATGCTCGATGGCGTCGATCAGATCGGGTTCGTCGCAAAGGCCGTCACAGTTCAAGACGCGATGGGGAACCAGCGTCGCCTCCGGTGCAAGTCGGCAGAGCAACTCCACGATGAAGGTTCCGTGGCCGGCCTGAGCGCCCAGCTCGCGATAGGCCACGGTGCCGTCGTCGGCGTCGTCGGCGTCGCACGGCTGTCCGGCGATGAGTTCATCGACGGAGACCTCACCCGGATTGACTCGCTCGTTCCAACCGGTGTCGAGGACGATGATCACGGGTTGATTGGCCGCCGGTGGATTGGACTTGTGTCCGGCAAAGCTCGGTGCCGCCACGGGTTGTGCAGAGTTCATTCGCCGAGGGGCGTCCTCGACCTCGAAGCTTTCGGCAGCGTCGTCACAGCCGCACGGATCGCCGCCACACGAGCCCGCCCCGCCGATGTAGCCGGGTCCGCCGATGTAGCCGGGTGAACCAACGTACGTTTCCTCACCAACCGCCCGACCACGTTGGCTTCCGCGAAACACATGCACCGGCGTCACCCGGACGGTGGGCGCTGCTTCACGAATCGCATCGATCGCTGACTCGATCGAACCACCGGGAGGCAACTGGAGCGTCTGGACACCGAACCGCGTCTTCCCGGTGGACCTGATACCGAGAGTTTCGACGACGGCGCTCACTTCCGGCTTCGCTAGGTCGGCCTCGGCGATCTGGATTTGGCCCGGTACCACCTGGGTCGCGCGTCCGCTGGCGCGACGAATGACGGTTCCCGACGATTGCCGGAGGGGTGGCTTGTCGTCGCGACCGCGATCAGTCGTAGGATCCTTTGGCGCAGGCGACCCGCCCGTGTTCTCTGTGTTTGACATTGCAGCTCCGCTCGCTCGACGTGTCGTCAGTATGCACGACAGACTGATCTGCGTCGTCCTTGATACAAACAATTTCTGTCAGATAAGCAAGGAGTCGGAGTTGAGCGAATTGGCCGCACAGAAGGCGGCCGAACTCGCCCAAGTTCAGCCCATCGTTGCGATTGACCAAGCACGAGAAATCTTGCGAACCGAACCGTCGCCCGATATCGCGTCGCTGTGCTGGCGCACGATAGCGCTCGCATCGAGCGAGCAGGGGCGCGTCTCCGACGCAACAGATGCGATTGAACGCGCTCTTGGATTCGCTGCTCTGTCCGGATCATCAAACGTGATGACTGCGGCACGTTTGACCCAGAGCACCATCCTCCTCGACGTCGGCGAAAGCGCACTGGCTGAATCCGCCGCGCTCGACGCAATTCGGGGCGCGGATGGACTTCAACTGTCCCGTGCCCAAGCGCAACTCGGATTGATCCTCCATCGGATTGGCCGTCGACGCGAAGCGCTCGAGATGTTCGACGCTGCGATTCCCGTACTTCTCGCCGCCGACGACGATCGATGGGTATGTCGTGTACTGACGAATCGGTCCGTGCACCACATGTACGAGAATTCGCTCGTCGAGGCGAGGAGCGATCTCGAGGAAGCACTGCGGCGAAGCGAGTCGAGCGGCTATGTCGTTGGTGTAGTCCGTGCTCGTCAGAACCTTGGCTGTGTGGAGGCTCGGATCGGAAACATCGCGGCAGCGTTGCACCATTTCGACGTTGCTCACCCGTTGGCCGTGTCAGCGTCACTCGCTGTTGCGTCGATCGAATCTGACCGCTGCGAAGCGCTGTTGCTCGGCGGCTTGTACATCGATGCGATCGACAGCGCAGAACGAGCAGTCGAGCTTTGCCGAGAGGATGGTGCCGACGCGGATCTCGCCGAGGCTGAGCTCCAACTCGCGCGTGCTCTTCTTGGGGCCGAACGAACCCAGGATGCGGCCGATGCGGCCGAACGAGCGTCGTTGCGATTTCGCAAACAGGGACGTCAACGGTGGGCAACCTACGCCGATGGGGTTCGACATCTCGCCGCACCAAGTGGCGCACGAGATGGCACAGTCGTCGTCGCCGGTGGGGGGGTCGACAGCGTCGGTGGCGAACTCGGGATGCGCCTGCGCCGCGACGGCTGGGCGCACCTCGCCTGCCTCGTCGACCTTGCCGACGCGCGTCGAGCCGAAGCCGAAGGGCTGATCCCCATAGCGCGCCTGTTGTTCGAACGAGTCGTTGCCCTCACCCCCGCGGCAGGGTTGGACCTACGCCTGCGCTCTCTCGAGGCGTCGTTCCACATCGCGCGGCTCGATCACGATGTTGCGCGGCGACCCGATTTGCTTCGCGAGGCGCGTCGCGTTCTTGAAGGTCTCGCCACCACGATCGGTCACGAACTCCGGGTGGGGCTTCTCTCGCATCACCATTCACTGGTGGAGGCGGCGCTCGACGAGCCGTCGCTGCGGGCCGAACCCGTCGAGTTGATTCAGTGCATCGAACAACTCGATTTCACGCCGCAGGATCTGACCCGAACGCACGATGAAACCGAACCGGGGCTGATCGAGGAGCTTCGCGGCCTTCGATCGGTGCTCTGGGCCGGTGCGTCGGACGATCCGAGTTCGGCACAGCGTCGCATCGACGAACTCGAGCGGCTCGTTCTTGGGTTCGATCGCGCCCAGAGCAATCAGGGTCGTCTTTCGACCGTGCCCGACGTGCGGAGGATCGCCGAACGCAATGACATCGTCGTTCTGTACGTAACGCAGACCAAGGGCGTGCCGCTGGTGTGCCTTCTGCACAACGGGATTGCTCGGGCGGTTCCGTTCCCGGCCAAGGCGCGGAACATGGCGATGGAAGCTTCGTATCTGGCTGGGGTCGTGTCGACGGGTCTGATCCCGGCGGCGGCGTCGAGCCTGCAACGAACGCTCGGCGCTTTCTCCCAAGGGTGGTCCGAGGTATTTCATGGGATACCCGACGACATACCCGTGGTGATTGTTGCGGGTCCCTTCGGTGCCCTCCCGTGGGGTTTGGTGGACACGATTCAGAGGAGGCCGTTCACGATCGTTCCGTCGCTGACGTGGTGGGCAGAAGCGCAAAACCGCACAGAGCCGACATGCGACCTGAGGCGAGCGCTTTTCGTGGAGGGCCCGGATTTGCGAAACGTGGATCAGGAGTTGGAGGCCCTGCAACGCGCGTACGGCGACGTTGTCGTCCTCCGAGGGCCCGATGCCACTGCGGCGTCGGTCCTCGAGCACTTCGGACGCGTCGACGTCGCCCATTTCGCGGCCCACGGCGAGTTTCGCTCCGACAACGCGATGCTGTCGTCGGTGCACCTCAATAACGGTCCGTTGTTTGCCCGAGATCTGGCGCTGGTCGAGACGCCGCCCAAGCTCGTGGTGTTTGCTGCGTGCTCGACGGGTCAAGGACGCGTCTTCCAGGCGGGTTCACTCGGGCTGTCGAATCTCCTGCTGTGGGCCGGAACCAGCGCGGTTGTTGCGCCTCACTGTCTCATCGAGGACTCGCAGGTGTCGCCGCTCATGGCGCAGTTTCATGAGTTGGTGGCGCAGGGACATACCGGCATTGCCGGTGCCCTCGCCGAAGTACGCACGGCCCACCGGTCCGATCCGCGCCGAAACCACGCTGCCGGAACTTTTTCTGCGTTCGGTCTGGATTTTTGTATCAACCCGTAGTCGCCGCCGTCTGCATTCTGCGTTTCATCCCCCGAGACGTCGGGTTGCGTGCCGAAAAACTCTGCGACGGAGCGGCACGCAATCCGAGGTGTCAAGGTCAACTGGGTGGGGCCTTAGGCGCAACCGCGAAGGGGTGTTACAGGACAGCGCCGGAAACGTAGGCGTCGGCGATGTCTTCGTCGGACATCTCGAGAATGTCTCGGAGCACCTCGTAGGTGTGCTCACCGATGCAGGGAGCCGGCATGCGGGGGCCGCTGTCGTAGCCTTCGATGCGGAACTGGTGGCCCTCGTACGGAACCAGACCCATCTCCGGGTGCTCGAGCGGGCGGAAGAACGAGCGGTGGGCCAGCTGTGGGTCGACTTGATGATCGCTCGAGCGCTGCACCATCCCGGCGGGGACACCCGCGGCCTGGAGGAGATCCATAAGTGCACGTGGTTCATGACGCCCGGTAAACGCCGACAACTCCCGGTCGATCAACTCCGCGGCGCTGCGCCGGCCCGACAGCGTGTCGAGGCTGGGCGATGCAGCCCAGTCAGGGTTGCCGAGAGCAGTGCGAAGCGCTTGCCACTGGGTATCGGTCTCCACGGCAATGGCACACCACTGGTCGTCGCCCGCGCACGGGTAGGCGTCGTGCGGAAAGGACGTCGGGGAGTAGTTGCCCTGTCGACGTGCGTTCGTTCCGGTGAACTGCACGTCGAGAAGTTCCGGCGTCAAAAAGTGCAGCGCCGACTCCATCTGTGCCTGATCGATGTACTGGCCCTCACCGGTCCGGCGTTGGTGGTCGAGCGCCGCCATCAACGTGGCGGTCAGGAAACGAGGAGCGACCGTATCGGTGTACGCGTTGAACGGCCCACCCGGTGACCGGTCGTCCCAACCGGTCACCTCGTAGAAGCCACTGACCGCCGCGGCGTGGTACCCGTACCCCGACATCTTCGCCGCCGGGCCGCTCTGACCGAGGAGGCATGTTTCCGCCATGATGATGCTCGGGTTGAGCGCGCGGGCCGCCTCGTAGCCCAGGTTGTTCTTGTTCATCGTTCCTGCGGTGAAGGAGTTGAGGGAGATGTCGCACCATTCGAGGAGCCGTCGAGCAATTGCATGTCCTTGAGCGGTCTTCATGTTCAATCCCAGCGACAGCTTGGACGTATTGAACGCACCGAAGAATTGGCATCGGTTGATCCCCGACTCACCGTCTTTGAAGGGGCCGACCATACGAAGTCGATCGACCGGCTTGTCGGTCTCGATGTGGATGACCGTTGCGCCATGGTCGGCCAGGGCCTTGGCCGTGATCGGGCCAACGCCGATCCACGAGAAGTCCGCCACCTTCACGCCGGCGAATGGGAGACGATCCGGGGACGCACCCACGATCGGTGCTCGATCGCGGACCTGAGCGACGCTGCCGAGGGAACCGAATACCTCAGTAGTATGTGCACCTAGCAACGGAGCGGGAAGATCCCACGAGATGGGATTCGGTGACGCTTTGACGAACGGCCCGGGAGCTCGAACGCTGTCGCCTGTAGCCAGCGTGACGTCCTCCCAGTAGTCGCGCGATTGCAGTTGCTCGAAGGCAAGGACGTCGGCCACCGTGTTCACGGGCGCAATGGTCGCCCCCTCCGCGATCGCTCGATCAAAGAGCTCAGCCTTCGTCTTCGTGAGCAGAAACTTCGTCGCTTCGGACCGAAGCTCATCAGTGCCGATGACAATGTCTCGACCAGTAAGTGTACGTACTTCGTAAGACGGCCAGTCTTCTTGCGCTGCCCACTCCGCAGTGACCGTGCCGCTCTCGACCATCCAACGGATCATCGAAAACAGCGTCGTGCCGGTGAGGATCAGACACACCTCACCATCGGAACACGGATAGACGAGTGGAATGCTCTGTGTGAGCTGTAGCACCGTGCCGTTGCGTTCGATGTTGCGCCCTTGAATGGGGTGGGCGATCATGGCCTGAAGACCTGTCCAGAACACGGCGGTCTGAACGGACATGTCGACGAACTGCGCGTCGCCGCTCGCCAGTCGGCGATGGTGCGCGGCGATTGCGCCGACCACGCTTTCGGCCGACGCATGCAGCCAGGTCTTCGGTACGGTGATCCGCACCGGTCGTCGGTCTTGATCACCGATGAGCGCCATCGCACCACCCATCGCCGACAGGGTCAGGTCGGTCGCATGGTGGTGGGCATAGGGTCCGCTCTGTCCGAACGGCGATATCGCGACGTACACGAGGTCGGGTCGCACCGACCGGAGTGTCTCGAACCCGAGCCCTCGCGCCGCCATCGCACCAGGACCGGCATTCTCGAAGACGAAGTCGGCGCTGGCCACAAGTCGCAGAAGCGACTCTCGTCCGCCGTCGGTTTCCAGATCGAGGACGACACTGCGCTTGCCCCGGTTGTACGCGGCGAAGCCAAGGTTCGCACCGTCGTCGCGTGAATCGCTGCCCGTCGGTGGCTCGACCTTCACGACGTCGGCACCGAGTCCGGCCATGATGAAGGTCGCCAACTCGGCTCGAGAGTCGGTGAGGTCAATGACGCGGTAGGGCGCAAGCATGGCCCAATCGTGCCATGTTTGTATCGTGGTCCCGACGTCTCACGCCGTGTGCGACGGCGACACGAAAGGAACCGGACATGCGAGTTGCGATAGCTGCTCACATCGGCGGTGAGGCCGACGTCGATTTTGTCGTTCAGGCCGAGCGTCTCGGGGTCGACTCCGTGTGGGTACCGGAAGCCTGGGGGTTCGACGCGCTCACGCCACTGGCGTTTCTGGCGGCACGGACAACCACGATTCGTCTCGGCACCGGCATTGTGCAGGTCGGGGCGAGAACACCGGCCATGCTCGCTATGTCTGCAGCGTCGCTGCAATCGCTGTCGGGAGGTCGATTCCTTCTCGGCCTCGGGACGAGCGGTCCCCAGATCATGGAGGGTTGGCACGGGGTTGCGTTCGGGTCGGCGGTGCAGGCCACGCGAGAAACGATGGACATCGTCCGGATGGCGACGTCGGGGGCCAAGCTTGACTACCACGGCGAGGTGTACACGGTCCCGCGGCCCGGGGCGAAGCCGATTCGATCGATGACGCCCCCCGTGACCGTGCCGATGTACGTCGCCGCGCTCGGTCCCAAGAATCTCGAGTTGACCGGCGAACTCGCCGATGGCTGGATCGGCAACGCCTTCATTCCGGAGCGGGGCCAACCGTTCCTGGATTCACTGCGCGTCGGGGCGTCGAGATCGGGTCGAGCACTGGACGCGATCGACCTGCTGATGCCGGTAGGCGTCGAGTTCACCGACGATTTCGACGAGGCGGCGCGCCGTCATGCGAGTGGCTACGCCTTCACCATCGGTGCGATGGGTTCGAAAACGCAGAACTTCTACAACGCGGCGTTCACGAGGCAGGGATTCGGTGACGATGTCGAAGCGGTGCAGCAGCTTTGGTTCGACGGTCGCCGCGACGAAGCGCGAGCGCGAGTTCCGCTGGAGATTGGTTGGGGAACGAACCTGCTCGGCACCCCAGCGATGGTCACCGATCGTCTGCGCGCATATAAACGGGCCGGGATCACGACACTGCAAGCAAAACTCAGCGGCACGGTCGAGGCGAGGATCGATACGCTCGCCCAACTGATGGAACTGGTCGCCGAGGTCGACGCCGAACCCCACGTAGTTCGCACGTAGTCGACGGCACCGTCGACGGCGCAGTCGACGGCGCCTCGGCACGACCGACGAGCTAGCGGTTTCCCGCTCCCGGCGCGCGCCACATTCCGGCCATGGCAACCGTGCCATCGAGCGTCCATCGGGCCGTGATCGTGAAGCCGCGACTCGAGTAGTACGCGATGTCTTCCTCAGTAGCTGTTTCGAGGTATTGCCCGAGTTGATCTGCATCACAGCGTTGGCGGATGGGTTGCATCACCGCCATCCCGAGGCCCTGTCGCTGCCAATCCGGGTGGGTCGCCAAGATGTTCAGATACCAGTGCGGTTCCTGCGGACGGTGCTCGCGCAGGACCGGACGTAGTCGGGCCAGACGTTCTTTCATGTCGTCGGGAAAGCGGTCTCGAATTGCGCCGAGTTCAATGCCGAGTTCCTCCGAGATGACGGGCTCAGGCGGACTCCACGCGGCGAGAGCGACGCCATCATCGGTGCTCCAGATCTCACCGGCCCCGAGCCACGTCACGAACATGATGCGTTGGAGGAGTTCGCCAAGTCCGCTGGCGTACGCATCGTCATTAGGCACGATCCAGCGCATCAGCGGGTCGTTGGCGAATGCCCGCATGCCGGTTCTGGTCAAACGGCTCAAGTCTGCTGTGTCGGCCCGGCGAATCATTCACGAAGCGTACCGTTCTGCTTTGACTCATCAACTCCGTTCGCGTAGGTTCAGCCCGTTCGTTCCGGACCTGCGAGCGATTGGAGGGAGCTCGATGACTCAGCCGACCGAAGTCGATTTCCACTTCGACGTCATGTGCCCGTGGGCGTATCAAACGTCGCTGTGGATGCGCGACGTTCGCGACCAGCTCGGCCTCACGGTCAACTGGCGGTTCTTCAGTCTCGAAGAAGTGAATCGTATGGAGGGGAAGAAGCACCCGTGGGAGCGCGAGTGGTCCTATGGCTGGTCGATGATGCGCATTGGCGCGCTGCTGCGACGCGAAAGCATGGACATGCTCGATGCGTGGTACGCAGCAACCGGCAAGGCGTTGCACGTCGACGGCAACCGTCCGCACAATCCCGACGTCGCTCGCCACCTCCTCGAACAGATCGGCGCAGACCCTGCACTCGTGGATCAGTCGATCGCCGATCAAACGACTCACGACGAGATTCGAGCCGAGCACGACAGGGTGATCTCCTCGGGAGGGTTTGGTGTCCCGACGCTGTTCTTCCCCGATGGTCAGTGTCTGTTCGGACCGGTGCTTCTCGATCCGCCGAAGGGCGAAGCCGGAGTTCGTCTCTGGAACGCGGTCACCGCATGGGTGGAGTTTCCGCACCTGTATGAGATTCAACGTCCGAAGCAGCACGACGACAACCAACTGATTGCGAAGACGTTTCGGCCGTACCTGGAAGCACGTGATTGGGTCAGTATCAACCGAGGAAAGGTCGTCGGCTTCCCGACCGTCGACGAGCAGTCATAGCGACTTCGTGATCTCGCGAAGGCAGCGCGCGCCCATACCTCGCAACCGAAGTAGCGACTGACAGGATCAAACCATGCCCATTGATGTCAGCTCGGTCGACGAAGCCCTCCGAACAACACGGTCTGTACGCCTACGACTTGATCTGGAACGCCCGGTCGACAATCAGATCATCCTCGACTGCATCGACGTTGCCGAGCAGGCTCCGTCGGGTGGAAATCAGGGGAGTCGTCGCTGGATCATCGTTCGCGATTCTCGGCTCAAGGCGCAGTTGGCAGCGCTGTACATGGAGGCCGCCGGCACCTGGATGATCGAGTCGCGTGACAAGACAGCCGGCACCGGTCACCCGAACGAGAAGGTCATGGCGTCGGCGGCCTACTTGGCGGAACACCTTGCCGAAGTGCCGGCGATTGTCATTCCAACGATCATCGGTGTGCACGACGGCAGCGGACGTCCGGGCCTCTTCGACTCCGTCATTCAGTCGGCATGGAGCTTCTGTGTGGCGTTGCGCGCTCGAGGGCTCGGTACCGCGTGGACCACGGCGATTCTTTCGCGTACTGACGAACTGCGAGAGATCCTCGGCATCCCCGAGGGGATGACCGAGATTGCCATGCTCCCCGTGGCTTGGACGAAAGGAACCGAATTCAAAGAGGCTCCGCGCTACAGGGCACGAGAGATCGCGTATTTCGACGGCTTTTCGCGGACCTGGGAATCGGGTCCGAGCGACCCACCGCGACTCAGTGATGGTCCCGGCGCAGTCGTGGAGGTCGACATCAAGGCACCGGCTGCAGCAGTGTGGCCATTCGTGACCGACATCTCCTTCGGCGCGCAGTTCAGCGAAGAGTTCCGTGGTGCCCGCTGGGCCGACGACGTCGCGGGCCCCGCCATAGGCGCACGCTTCATCGGTTCTAACAAACACCCGTCAATCGGTGAGTGGGACGTCGATTGTTTCGTCTACCGATACCAAGAGCGTCGGGAGTTCGGATGGGTCACGTCGGACCCCGAAAATCCGGGCGCGCAGTGGCGATTCGAGTTGGCACCCATTGCCGGTGCTACACGACTTCGATTCTCGCTCATCCTCGGACCCGGGCAATCGGGGATCAGCGGTGCCATTGCGCGCATGCCCGACAAGGAACCGGCGATACTTCGTCGACGGGTCAGCGAGCACTGCGAGAACATGCGCCGTGTTCTCGAGGGCATCAAGACCGCCGCGGAAGATGCAACGTCAACGTCGTCGACCAAGACTTCACCGCCGTTCAGGACGGCACCACAATCACAAAGCGAAGGACGTACGCCATGACCAACCGATCAACGATCACCGAAAATCTCGAAACCGTCTTCACGTCGTTCGGTTCGGTCCTGGCGGCATTGACTCCCGAACAGTGGATGGCCCAATCGCTTTGTCCGGCGTGGACCGTGCAGGGCGTCGCCGTGCACGTCCTTTCGGTCGAAGAGGTACTGCTCGGATGGCGACCCGGTGACGAGTCACCCTTTGCGCGAATGCCCGCCGTCGTGTCCGAACTCGGTGCTCTGACGCCGAGGGAACTTGTGGCCCGTTACAACGACATCACCG
>JANOWU010000081.1:0-11263 GCA_031418035.1 Acidimicrobiia bacterium | reverse complement strand
CGGCGCGACAACAACGGAACACGACATGAGGGACTCGAAGGCAAGGTCGCTTCCGTGTTCCCCGCCGATGGACACATGGGCGGGGTTCGTCGCCGGCCGGTCGAGCGCCTCTCGCACCAGGTTTACCACCACATAGTGCTCTTCGAGGGTGGCGAGGACGCTGCGTATCGTCGAGACCGTGTCGAATGCGGCGACCATTCGTGACGCGCCGCCGACGAACACGTCGCGGGCCTCCTTGTCGGCCAATGTCGATCGCGGTCGGAGCGCTTCGATCGCGGCGCTGCACAACGAATCGATCCGGGCGTCGCCGCTCGTCGGGACGAACGTTTCCATCTCCGCAAGCGTGCCGCCGGCCAGCAGTTGCGTCAGTCGAGCGCTTGAGGCGTTCATCAGCGCCTCCGACGTCGTCGTGGTCTCGAACGACGCCTTCTCCACGACGCCGTTGCTGAGGACGACGACGACCAGCGCAACCGCCCCGAGGTCAACGACCTGAACGGAACGAATCGTCGCCGTTTCCGATGGAGGTGCAACGACAACCGCCGCATAATCCGTAAGTCCACTGAGGAGCCGTGACGTTTCCGTCATCAGTTGTTCGATATCGGCTCGTGCCTCGTCGAAGAACCGGCGAATCTGTGCGGTCTTGGTATCGGAGAGCCGACCGGCATCTCGGATCGAATCGACGAAGTAGCGGTAGCCGCGATCGGTCGGAATGCGCCCCGCTGAGGTGTGAGGGTGGGTCAGATACCCCTCTCGCTCCAGAACGCTCATGTCGTTGCGGATGGTCGCCGACGACACCGAGAGGCCGTTGGTTCCCGACAGATGCCCGGAGCCGATCGGCTGTCCGGTCAGAATGTGTTCCTGGACCACGGTCCGGAGGATCGTGGCCTTACGGGCGTCGAGCGCCGTCGGCTCGGGAGCTGTTCGTTGTCCAACGTCCGGACTCTCGGCCCGTACCTCAGGCTTTGGCACCACCATAGGTCCATGGTAGTGGCGATCGGCGAAGCTACAACGAATCCGCCGCGTCGGACGACACGAGTCGGAATTTCACTCTCCTGTTCACGACGTCGACATCGAGGAGTTCGACAGTAACGTCATCCCCGGCTTGGAGGTTCGGGCTCGGCCGGGTCCCCGGCGACGCAGCGTCGGCCAAGGCCCGGGCACGTACAGGCGGATCCGGAAGCTGGACCGTGAATCCACCCGCCGATGGTTCGAGAATCGTTGCCGGAAATCGATCCCCGACTCGTCCGGCCAGCGAAACGGCTTCGAGCAGGTCGAGTACCCCGTTTTCGACTGCAGCGGCGCGCCGGGCGGCCGCCGCCATGATCGACGGCATCTCGTCGAGCGCGGACATGATGAGAGCACGCGCCGCCACGTTCTTGGGATCGTTCAGCAGAGCCAGCGAAAGTTCGATCACATACCGGTCGGCAAGGCGGCGCATCGGTGCCGTCGCATGGGCGTAGACGCTCGCCAGGGCGCTGTGGAACGGCGGTGTCTGCGCATCGAACACTTCATAGGACGCGCCGCGACCTGACCGACGTGCCTCCAGAAGAAACTTTGCGTGGTGGCTGTCGGAAGGGTCGAGTCGCGAGATCACCGCCCGCAGTGCTTCGTCGCTGTCCCATCGAATGTGCAACGCCGCTGCGACACGGTGCAGGGCGCGTTCCTTCGCGGGATCGGGGCCGGGCATGATGCGAAACAAGCCCGTGCGAAACTCCAACATCTTCATCGCTATTGCGATGTTTACCGACAGCGACATCGCAGCATTGATTTCTTCGCTCGGACGCTGCGGCCGAAGCTCCAAACTGAAGCCACCCGGGACATGTGGGTTCGGGACGACCTCTTGTTCTGGCCAGTCGATCTTCGAGGCACCACGCCGCATTTCGGCGGCCGACGTCCGACGGTGGAGCTCAACGATCAGAGGATCGAGATCACCAGGTTCTGTGGTTTCATACGCACGCTTACGTCTGCTTCGAATCGTCGCCCGGCGTCCCGAAACCAACCGAGGATCGCCGGCTGGATTCACCGCGACGACAAACACGACCGCAGGCCGCACGACATCGGGAAGCAGGCTGGCTGCGCCCTGACTGAGCACGGCCGGGTAGAGAGACACCCGCTGATCAGGGGCATAGACGGTGACGCCGCGCTGCCAGGCTTCGCGCTCGACGATGCCTCCCGAGGGAGCAAATGGTGCAATGTCAGCCAATGCGTAGGACAACAGGATGTCTTCACCGTCTGTCGCTACCGCAAAAGCCTGATCCAAATCAGTGGAGGTCGCCGGGTCCAGCGTCTCGAAGTGTCGGTCGGTCAGATCTTCGCGTTGGCCTCCGACTCCGATCTCGAAGTGCTGCATCGACGCCTGCCGAGCCGCCTCCTCGACAGCGGCGGGGAATGCATCGGGAAGCTCCTGTTCACGGCGAATCCCGGCGAGCAACGACGCCACGTCCGGAACAGGCGATCTTTCGTTCGTGCGGTCGGAAGACATCAGATGAGTGTGTCAGAGGTTCTTGGCCAACGCCGGAACCCGGCGCACCGCGTCGACGCCGACATGTGCCTGCGAGACCACGGACAGGAGACGATACCCATCCAGGAAGGCACGACTCCTATCCAGGGCGGGACGATACCCATCAAGGCAATACACCGATCAAGGGCGATACACATCGAAACGATTGGAGGCGGCGCCCAGAATTGAACTGGGGTAGAGGGCTTTGCAGGCCCTTGCATGAACCACTCTGCCACGCCGCCAGGCGTGTTACGCGCTCCACAAACGTGGTGGCGCAGACGAACATCGTAGTACACGGAGCAGCCAAATTCGGTTTGAAAACGCCGTCAGCGCCCCTCGAGAACGTCCCGCAAAGCATTTCGCAGCGTCGCATCACGAAGCTGTTCACCGAGTCGCCGCAGCTCATTCATGGTGTCTGTCGCCTTTGTACGCGCTTCAGCACCGCGTCGATGCAACATCGGGCTCAGCGCCTGTGCAAAGAACGCAGCTTCTCGCTCCGCCGCACTCTTGTACATGCGGAGATGGCGCGGTTCGATGCCAAACGCACGGAAGGCCACGACCGTTCGTGCGACCAGCAGGGCGTCGTCGTCGTAATACTTTCCGTCGAACTTCTGGCGACCGACGATCAAACCGAACTCCTCGATCAAACGAAGATCGTCGAGGGAAAGGCCCGAGGTCGACGCAAGTTCGGCGAACGTGAGGGCCGCTGCGCCGGAGGGTCCGAGCATCGGGTTCGACGAACCGAGGGGAGCTGCGGTGGCTGGCGCGGACTCGGGCCCGCTGCGCGCCCGAGCAGTGAGCGGTTCGGGCGTCGGGATCGCCGGCGAAGGCGCGGCCGGTTCCGAACGGGTCGGCTGGGTCGCACTCGGTCGCGCACTGCTTCGTGGGGCCACGGGCGCGCGGACGACCTCGGGTCGCAGACCCGCCGATCGGGCACGGGCGGCGGGATGGCGGAACTCGCCCAGCGATTCCGGGGAGTCGTCGCCCACGGAACCACTCGCCGAAAGCCCACGGTTTGGGTCGAAAGCGGCCTCGTCGTCGTCGGATTCGCCCGATTCCTCGAACTCCCCGAGATCATCCAGGTCGTCGAGTCCGTCGAGCCCCTCGAGGCCGAGGTTGTCGAACGTGGCACGGGCACCCTGACGGACGCTGTCGCCCCGATACTCAACCGCAGGGTCGTGCGCGCCGGCCGTCGAGTGCGCATCAGACACCGACGACTCCTTCGGGAGGGTCCTCGGAACGATGCCGAGCTCCTCGGCCTGTGCGAGCCGCTCCCTGACAACTTTCAACGGGATGTAGGACTCCTGCTGCTGCCGGAGGACCCACCGAAGACGATCGACATCGACCGACGTGAACTTGCGATAGCCCGATGGAGTTCGCTCGGGCTCGACGAGTCCCTGCCCCTCGAAGAACCGGATCTTGGAGATCGTGACATCGGGGAACTCGACCTTGAGCGCGTCGAGCGCCTCCCCAATGGAAAGGTACGTACGACTCGTCGGCCCGGTGGGCGCGCTGGTCATCGCTGAATCACCGTTCAGGACTCGCGTCGCCGACGGTCCGACGCCGACAGGAAGATCAACCGAAACTTGCCGATCTGCACTTCGTCGCCCGTGTGGAGAATCTGTTCGGAAACCCGCTCCCGGTTCACGTAGGTTCCATTGAGCGAACCGCAATCGCGGATCGAGTATCCCTCGGCGACCGCAACAATCTCTGCGTGCTTACGAGAAACCGTCACGTCGTCGAGAAAAATGGCGGAGTCGGTGTTGCGGCCGATGAAGGAACGGTCGGCATCGAGCGGGAACGATTCCGTTGAGTCGAGCCCACGACGCAACACGAGAACTCCGGGCATCTTTGTGCCGCCGTCGGTGGATCCCCCGGGATGGGTGTCGTCGTGCTGGTCGGCGTGGAGGGTCACCGTTTGATCGTCCGTACGAAGCGCCGCGCCGCATGAGTAACAAAAGTTCGCCGCCGCAGGGTTCACCTTCGTACAGAAGGCACAACGTATTTCGTCGGCCGTCGTCATTGCGTTACGGCACGATACGCCGCTGCGTCGAGGAGCGAGGGAACCGCTGACGGGTCATCCAGTTGCAGGACGAAGAACCAGCCCTTCCCATAGGGATCTGAATTGACCAGCGACGGGCCATCCACGACGAGACCGTTCACTGCGGTGACGACGCCGGAAAGCGGCGCGTACACGTCGCTCACCGATTTCGTCGATTCGATCTCCCCGACGATCGCGCCGATCGCGAGGGTGCCACCGATTTCGGGGAGCTGGACGAACACGACATCGCCGAGCGCATCCTGTGCGTAGTCGGTGATCCCAACCGTCGCCGTTGCTCCTTCGATCCGAACCCATTCGTGGTCTGCGGTGTAGCGGAGTTCATCGGGGATATTCATCACCGAGAAACTACCGCACCCTCACGAAGAATCGAAGACGCACACGATGAATCGTTACGACTTGCCGACCGTTCGTCCCATGCGGCCCTCTCGCAGTGCCTGCTTCGCGATCGGAAGGTACGCGTACGCGGCGTAATAGCTGAGCACCAGGGACGGGACGCCGATCACCCAGGCCGCACCGCGGGCAATGTCGTGCCACGAAAACGTCGCCTTTGAGGCCAAGAACAACGGAAACGCCGTCATGAGCCCGAAGGTCGCGCACTTTCCCACCCACGTGACGTCGATGCGTTTCGCGCCAAGCGACGCCAGCCCGAGAACCCCGAGCGACACCAGTACCTCGCGCAGCAGCGTGAGGCCTCCGAACCACCACGGCACCGCCCCGTCGATCATCAAGGCGACAACACCGACACCGAGCAGCAATCGATCGGCGACCGGATCGATGATCTTGCCGAGTGTCGATCCCTGGTCGAAGTGTCGGGCGATGTATCCGTCGACCCAATCGGTTGCGCCGATGGCCGCAAGGAGAATTGCTGCGCCGTTGCGGTCGTCCCGTGCGAAGAGCAGCCAGACAAAGATCGGAATGCAACAGAGACGCCCGAGCGAAATGACATTCGGAATCGTCACTATTCGGTCGTCACCTCGGCGCATTGTTGCGAGCTTACGACGCGCCAGGGCAGCGTCGTCCGCAGGCCGAGGACCTCAGCTCATGCCACCGGTTTGGTTCACTGCGCCTCGTATCAAGTTTGCATGCGTTCGTATCTCCGACCAGTCGCCGAAGGTCCGTTCATACGGATGCAGGAGCCGA
Source organism: Acidimicrobiia bacterium (assembly GCA_031418035.1). GTDB lineage: Bacteria > Actinomycetota > Acidimicrobiia > Acidimicrobiales > JANYDT01 > JANOYY01. The sequence continues at coordinate 5,561 of JANOWU010000081.1, read as the reverse complement.
TCGCGGCCGTAACGGGGAATCAGATGAAAGTGAAGATGGAACTGCGACTGATCGGCTGCGTGGCCGTTGTTGTTCAGCAGGTTCAGACCGGCGGCACCCATCCCCGTGGCGATCGACTGGCCGACTTCGCGAGCGCTGCGCAGCAGGTGCCCCGCTACGTCGTCGGGAAGTTCGAAAAGATCGCGCACGTGGCGTTTCGGGATGAGCAGCGTGTGACCGGCGGTCATCGGCAGGGCATCCATGAAGGCCAGGGTGTGGTCGTCCTCGAACACGATCTCGGCGGGTGCGTCCCTGGCAATGATGGAACAGAAGGAACAGTGGGCCATGCCCTGTAGTCATAGCCCACATTGCCCCGGGGACTCGACATCACCTCCTACAGTGACCTCGTGCTTCACCGCCTGATGGACTTCGGCCGATACCCGATCGACCTCGTTGCCGAAGAGGTCATCGACGCGCTTCGCACACACGGAACCTGTGTCGTCGTCGCGCCACCGGGCACGGGGAAGACCACTCGCCTCCCACTGCTCCTGCCCGCATCGCAGCGGATCATCGTGACCGAACCTCGCCGCGCTGCGGCCCTCGCCGCAGCACAACGCATGGCGGCGACGCTAGGAGAGCGCGTCGGTCAACAGGTCGGTTTGCGAATGCGTGACGACACCCGCGTCAGCGCGGAAACGAGAATCGAGGTTGTCACCGAGGGAGTGTTCGTTCGCATGCTGCGCGCAGACCCGTTCCTCTCGGACATCTCGACGATCCTCTTCGACGAGGTCCACGAACGCAGTCTGGATTCCGACGTCGCGCTGGCCCTGAGTAGGTATGCGCGCGAACTGATCCGTCCGGACCTCCAGCTCATCGCGATGTCTGCAACCCTCGATGCCGACGCAGTCGCTCGCCTGTTGAACGCGCCCGTGGTCCAAACCGCGATGTCGCTGTACCCAGTTGATGTCGCCTACGAGCCCACGGTGCTCGCCGAGCTTGCGGTCGGCACGGCACGAGTTGTGGAGGAGCTACTCCGCACGGCCGACGGCGACGTCCTTGCGTTCCTCCCCGGGTCCGGCGAGATCCGAGCGACCTCGCGTCAGCTGGCCCGGCGATCGCTGCCCGACGACGTCGTGATCACTGCGCTGACGGGTTCATCGACCTCGGAGGAAATGGCACTCGCGTTTCAACCTCTCGTCACCGGTCGCAGGAAGGTCGTCCTTGCTACGGCGGTCGCGCAAACCAGCCTCACGATTCCGGGCGTTCGCTCGATCGTCGATTCCGGTTTGACCCGCCGTTCCACCTTCGACCAGAGAACGGGAATCTCCCGTTTGATCACCGAGCGAAGCTCCAAGGCAACCGCAATCCAACGAGCGGGACGGGCCGGGCGCGAGGCCCCGGGCCGGGTGGTTCGTCTCTGGTCGAAAGCCGAGTTCGACCAGTCGACGAGTTCCGACGTTCCGGAGATCCAGGATTGTGACCTTTGCGAAGTCGTCATGACCCTCGCCAGCTGGGGACTCACACGGCCAGAGGCCCTGTCGTGGATCGACGCACCCCCGTCGCAGCATTGGCTCGAGGCGGTCGAGACGGTCCGCTCGTTGGGGCTCGTGGACCGATCCGGGATGGTCACGGAGCTCGGCGAGTCGGTTCGAACACTTCCGGCGCACCCGCGCGTTCAGGTGATGCTCTCGTTCGTTCGTCGACACGGCGACCGCTCGAGCCGTCAACGGGCGGCCGATCTCGCCGCCGAGCTGGCCGGGTCACCCTCGCTTCGTCGATCGTTCGTGTCGTTCCTGAACCACGATGTGCCCGCCGCCGGTCAGGGCCGAACACTCTCCGCCGGACTTCTCGGGGCTCTCGCGTTCCCGGATCGGGTCGCAGCGAGGATCACCAGCGATCCGGGCCGGTACCAACTGGTGTCCGGGGTTTGCGCGTCGCTCGACCCGTCAGACCCGTTGCGCGGGAACCCGTTTCTGGTCGCGCTCGACCTCGACGCCGACCGCAGGACAGGACGAATCTTTCGGGCCGAGCCGCTCACACGCGAGGAAGTCTCGTCCGTGCTGCAAGGTTCCGAGCGACATCGAACCGGTCGGCTGTCCGAACAGGGGAACGTCGAGGTGTACGAGGAGGTGCGCTACGGCGCACTCGTCCTGGAGCAGGCCAAGGTCGTTCCCACCCCCACCGAAATTGCGCGAGCGACAGTCGAGGCATTCGACCTCGAACGAGAACTGTCGAACGACGATGTACAGGCACTCGTTGCACGACTCGAACTCGCCCGCAGCGTCGAACCGACCCGTGCCTGGCCCGATTGGTCGTTGTCCGCCTTGCGCTCGGAAGAGAAGCAACGCGAGTTGTTCCTGCCGCACTTCGAGTCGTTACCGGCTCGACGACCGCTGGATCGGATTCACCTTGTCGCTTTGCTCCTCGAGTCGCTGCCGTATGAAACGGCGCGTGAACTCGACGCGCTCGCCCCGAAACGGGTGTCGCTGCCGAGCGGACGTCAACTTGTCGTCGAGTACCGAAGCGACGCGATGCCCACGATCCGGTCGCGTCTGCAGGACTTCTTCGGGTTGATGGATGGACCCACGATTGGTCGCGGACGAATCCCGCTGCGGATCGAACTTCTCTCGCCGGCGGGCCGACCAGCTGCGATCACCAGTGACCTGCGGAGTTTCTGGGCCGGGGGCTACAAGGCTGTACGTACCGATCTTCGGCACCGCTATCCCAAGCACGCCTGGCCCGACGATCCAACGACCGCTTCACCACGGGTGCACGGCATCTCGGAGCACCGCTGAGTCCGCTCAGTCAAAGAGCTCTACCGCGCGCCACGCAGTCTCCCGCGTACATGCTCGAGTTCGTCAGTGTGCATATTTTCTTCTGTGTCGTCAGCGGAGACCAGTGAGATGACGTGCTGTTCTCGAGCCGGTCCTATTCGACCCGCCAGTTCCTCGGCCCCGTCGGCGTCGGTCTCAGGGAGAATTATCGTAAGTTCGCTGTCGTTTCCTTCGTTCCCTCGGAAGACAACGTCCGACGCACGAAGCGATCCGATCAGTTCGGATTCTCGATCGTCACCCGTCAGGTCGATGGTTATCGCCGTGAGCGGATGATGGTGCCGTCGGGCGCGGGCAACCTCTCTGTTCAAGACGTCGAGCGAATCGAGCCTGAGCGTCGACACCGCACCTTCGCCGTTCGCCGTCTGCGACGTGACCGCGGGCATAGTTTGCGACGAGGCGAGGATCGGCCGGAGAACTCGCGTGGCCGCGCCAAACAACGTTGCGAATCCCAAGAAGCCAATGCCACGAGCCAGGATCATTCGATTGAGCGATTCGCTACCGGCGATGTCGAGAGCGTTGCGCCGCAGCAACGCATAGGCAAACGTTGCGGCAACGGCTGAGGCGACACCCCAGCCCATGCTCACGGCTGAAGCACAGGCCACGAGTCCGAACAACACCAGCGCAGCCGTTTCGACACGATCGACTCCTCGCACGATCTCCATGATCGCCAGCGAAGTCAAGACGGCCAATCCAAACACGACCGGCAACCAGGAACGAATCGTCGTACGAGTCACAACAGGAACTGTAAGACATCGCTGGCCCGGGTCATGGACTCTCCTACTCACTTCTGCAAAGCTCGGGCGATGCGAAGCGCCGGGATTTCACCAAAGCTCGCACTCGCACTCCTTCCTGCCGCCCTCATGGTACCGCTCGTCTCCTCGCCGCTCGCCGGGCTCACCCATGTCCCGTCGTGTCGGATCCCGCCCGGCGAGCGGGTCACCGTGTCAGGTGGATCAAGCGACGGATCCGAGATTGCGGCCAGTGCCGTTTCCATTGAGAGTTCCGGGGTCGAACCGGAGGTGCCCTGCCCCGGAATCGAGTTGCTCCTCAGCGTGACGGGCGATTCCGACGGGGCCGCACGAATTCTTTTGCCCGTCGCCAACAACACCAGCCACACCATCAAGGTCAGTGCCGACCTGCATATCGACGACACCGTTGAGACGTTCATCGTCGGGACGATTCAACCGGGGGCGATCGCCGCCAAAACGGTCGTGCTGCCCCCCAGTGAAGCCGATCGCAGCGTCACGGCTGGTCTGTTCGTCGGCCCCGCCTAGAGTTTTCGTGCGATTGCTGCGCACGACCCAGGGAGTCCAACCATCGAAGCGGGGCCACCGACTCGATGATCCGACTGAACGAGACGAACTCGCTCATCACGTTGAGTGCGAAAAGTACGATCACGACGACGATACGTGCACCTAACGATGCACTGAGCGCAACTCCGAAGGCGAGCGTCGCTCCAAGCACATTTGCACCCGTGTCACCGAGCATCACCCGCTCACGAAACTCTTCATGAAGGAGTCCCAGGAATCCGCCAACCACAACCGCGACGGTGACCAGCTCACGAAGTCCAGCTTTGCCGGTCCCCAGAAACACAACGCCGCCAACCAGGAGTAGAAACCCGAAAACGCCGACCTTCGTCGTCCGGCCCGGCGCCCGGTCGAAGAGATTGGCCGTGTTTGCACCCAGGGCAACGATGAACGCATCGAGAAGCAAGTAGCCGAGCCCAGTGTTCCTGCTCGGAGCGAAGGCGTTCGCATTTGCGATCAGTAGAACCGCGAGCATTCCACCGCCCATCAATTTGAGGCCACCCGTCGTCATGGAGCCTTCGCTCAACGCACGAAGATGCCCTCGAAATCCGCGCTCACTGCCATGCGCGGCAAGGTCATCGTTGAGCCCGAGAAAACCGAACCCAAAGACCAAGAGCAACGTCAACATACGAATGGGCGTTACTTCGTCGCCGATCCCGAGTCCGTGGAGGACACCACGGACCGCCTCCACGACGAGAACGGACACGACGACACAGATTCCCCCAGCCGTCGCCACGGAATGCGACCGGTAGTTTTCGCGTTGCAGGGCCGGACTTGCGAACATGTTTCTCAGCAGCAGCCAGGCAAACCGGCTGCCGAGAAAACCGGCGACCAACGCGACAAAGATTCTGGCGAAGTCGTTCAACGTCAACTCCCTTCATGTGGGTGCTGCGAAACAGGAATGATACGTACGCCGTTGCGCGATACGACGGAATCACTGTGTCTTCGCAAGGCGAGCAGCGTCACCATCGGGCCGATTTCGACGAAGACCAGGGCAGTCACGACGCTCCCTGAGTCGTTCACTGCGAAACCCAGAAGGCCGGCCAACAACGATGCTGCCAGTGCGGCGCGCAGAGCGGAACGGACCGGGAGATCTCGTTCCCAGCCTCTTTGGGCACCGAGGAAGTACAGCAGGGTAATCGCGATCACGGGCACGATCCACGTCCAGAACGACCCCGTGAAGACGCGGATGTTCGTGGCAACCTTTCGGCCGATGGTCGTGCTGAACGTCGAGTCTTCTTTCCCGATGTCGAGCACGAATCGGCCGAGATGAGAGCGTTCGTCGGCGGACCTGGTCAAGTCGAAGAGAGCGGTGAGGCCGAGCACAGTGACTGTGGCCGCGGCCGCAGCAACAAACGCCTTCACGCTCAACCTTCGACCCCAGAGCACATACAGCAACAAACCAAATACGGGAGCCAGAGTCAAGATGCCTCCGACGACG
>JANOWU010000080.1:0-2301 GCA_031418035.1 Acidimicrobiia bacterium | reverse complement strand
GGTTCGGCGATGGCCGACCTACGGCAGTCGGCCGCTCCGACGACGATTGGCCACACCGTGGTCTCGCTCGGGATCGAAGACCACGGGTCCTTCGCGTGGCAGGCCGCACTTGTGACCGTGTCCTGTTCGCTCGCCCTCCGCACGATTCTCTCGTGCGAGTTGGTCGCTGCGCTCCGCGCTGTTCGTCGGCATGGTCACGTGCAATCGGGAACGATGCTTGACCGTCTGGTGCAATGTTGCGCATCGATTCCCGACGAGGCGAATGATCACCCGCTCGTCGAGGACCTCGAGGCAGCCGATCGGCTGCTCGGGGAACTTGCGGCGATCGTGCGGGTACCATCAGCTGCAGAGTCCTGAGGCGTCGGACGGCGGGACCCGGCCGCATCTCGAGCTCACCACCATCAGGCGCCGTTCAATTACCACAAAGCAGGCCTGTCGACGCTGGCGAGTCACTAAGTTGGGACGGTGCCGTTCTCCCCTTCGAACCCCGCCGCTGCGGCCCCACCGTCACATCTGGTGGTGGTCGGCGCGGCCGCCGGTATCGCAAAGTGGTTTGGCGAGCAGGTCCTGCGCGGAATTCCGTGGTCAACGATCACGCTTCTCGATGCCGCAGAAACGGTGCGAAGCGTCGATTCCTATGCTCCGGATCCGGCACTGCGCGCCCAGGTGACTGATGGCTTTTCGACGCTCGACGCCGAAGTCCAGAAAGCGATCGAAGCCCCCGATACCGCCGTGGTGATCGGCGTTCCCCTCGACACGCTCCACGAAGTCGCGGCCTGGCTGCTCCCGAAACTCCACCCGACGTCGGTTGTCGTCGATCTTTCCCACGATCGTCTGCGCGCCGATGAAATCCTCCGCAGCATTCGCTCCGACGTTGCGCTGATTGGTGTTCATGCACTCGTTGGCATCTCGGCGCCGAACGCCGAGGGTCAAGGTTTCGTTGTCTGCCCGTCCGCCCCGGGAACGGACGCACAAGCGAGCGGACGCGAACCACATCTGTGGATCACCGAAGCGATCGAGCGCGCCGGTGGAGCAGTCAACGTCTTGACCGCACAACGACACGACGAGATCATGCGCTACGTGCAGACTGCCTCACATCAGGCACTGCTCACCTTTGTCGACGTCCTCCACCAATCGGGTCTTGACCTCGAACGTGACCTGTGGGCGAATCGAACTCCGGTCTTCGAGGTACTGCTTTCGTTGGCCAGCCGAGTACTCACGCCGGGCCAAGATGTCACAACTGCATCTATTCAGCACGCGGATTCCAACGCCGACGTCGCACGCGCCTTTGCCTCGGCGCAGTCGGACCTCGCGGCGGCAACGAGCTCCGACCTGCCGGCCTATCTCGCCGACCTACGCAACCCATTTCCCGGTTCGCTGTTCACGAAGGTTCAACAGGTCGGTGCTATAGCGACCAGCGCGGTTCAGGCGACGCGCACCGAGATTTCGCGACAACGACGAGCCGATGGCCTTGTTGGTGTCGTGTCACTGAGCGGAAACGATCGCCTCCACGTTGGGCACATCGAGAAGATGACCGCAACGTCGTTCGTGCTTCGTGAAATCCTCGTCGGCCAACCGGGTCGGAGTGCACTCCTCGTCGACGACGCAGCTATCGCGAACGCGAAACGTCTTGGTGTCGGCGGCAAGGCGAAGAGCATCGAGTTCACGCTCGGACGCGTTCGGGTGCTGTCCAACGACGAACTCGAAACAGCGCTCGACGCGTGGCTCCCGGCCGTCGCACGCGGCACGAAGCTCTTGGTACCAGAATCGATCAGCGGCCAGTCCGCAGTTCGGGTCGTGGCAAGCACCACCGGAGTGAAGAACGCGGAACTGGTGTCGGAGGAAGTGCGTCTGGGACAGCGCGAGATCGTCGTGCGGGTTCACGCGCGTAGCGACCGCAACCTCGATGATCTCGAACGGGCTATCTCGGCGCGGATCGATGAGGTGTTCGTGTGGCCCGACGGTGTCGTATTGCCGATCACCGCCGAAACCAAAGCGGCCGTTGGCTTTCTCGGGCCTGCAGGCACGTTCTCCGACACGGCGGCTCGTCAGCTCACTCGGCTACTTCCCGGCGCCGCTCGCGACAACGCCGACAGAATCGAGTTCGCCGAGTTTGCGAACATCCTTGCGGCGATCGCCGACGGCACCATCGGGCTCGGTGTCGTGCCGATCGCAAACTCCTCAAGTGGACTCGTCGACCTCGCCGCAGCCGCGATTCTGGGCGGCGACAGCTCGCTGACCGCGGGCGGCGTTGTTGATGTCCTCGTCCGATTCGACGCCTACGTCGCGCCCGACACGAAC
>JANOWU010000079.1:0-4891 GCA_031418035.1 Acidimicrobiia bacterium | reverse complement strand
TTTCTCGTTGATCGATTGTTGCACTCCCAACTCTTGAGCGAAGCATAACGACGGCGCTTCGATCAGCGAGTAAGGATGCCCTTCAGCGAGCGACGCAGCACTGGACGGAGTGGCCAGGGCACCACCAAAGCGAAAGCGATGAAGAGCAGCCCGAGTGGAGAGGTGAAAGGTACACCGCCGATCGTTGTTCGTTTCTCCCACGCAATCGTTGCAGTTGTGCGTAGCTCTGGGCATTCGGTACTCGCGAGTTCCGATGGTGCCTTCAACGAAGGTCCCCGAGCAGACACACGTTCTTGGAGAACCGCCGGGTCACAAGTCGCAAGCAAGAAGTATTGCAATCCCATCGATAGCTGCAGCGAATAATCTGTGGACGTACGAAAATTCCCTTTATCGCTCGTGCCAAACGCAACGCCCGCGGGTGTGTTGTCAAACCAAAAGAGTTGGTCTCGCTCGCTCGTCGCCTTGCCCTTGTTCGTCGTGGGTGCAACGAGAGGAAATGCGGGTTGCCCTGCTGTTTGATGACACGACATGCACGACGAATCGCGGTTGTCGAGAGGCCCCACGAGTCGTCCACCCCACCCTCGATGGTTGTCGGGGAGAACCGAGATGTCCGCCTTGGGGTTCAGCCAACTTTCCCGAAGTTTGGTTCCGGCCTCGACCATCGAGGGCGTGATGCCCGGATCATTGCCCCATTGCAATCCGATTGGGACCATGCGAGACCATGGCGTCGCGCCGCGCTTCGAACCCTTTATCGGATTGTTCGAATAGGCGTAGGTGCCGTACGCCCAGCCATTGGGCAATCGATCATCACGCACGGCAAGATCCATCTGCACGAGACGAACTGTTTGTGTGGAACGCGGCGGATCCCCGGCAGTCGGATCTCCATTCGGCGGATCAAGATCCGGTTTCACCAGGATGTTCGCTTGCCATTCGTAGGCATCTTTCAGGAACGGAAACGTGGCCGAATCAGCCGTAGAGAACAACAACTTCCAAATGACGGTGCCATTCGGCATCCAGTTCGGTTGGGACTGATTGGGGTTTAGTGCGTCGGGATCGGGATTCCCTGGGTCACACCACATCTGGCCGATCGCCCACGCGCCTCGCTCGTTGAAGGCGCCCACGGCCCAGGTCTGATACACCTTGTTCTTGTCGACGGGGTTGGGATCGCCCAACGTTTGCGGGGTTGCATCAAGTTCATGGGTCAGACCGTGAATGTATTCGCGCCCGAGTGCGCGCGAGTCAAGCCATGGCGAGTGGTACCACCGTCGGATCTTGTTGTTCTGCACCACCCAACCGACGTCAATGTTTCCTTCGGTTGTATAGCGGTACAGCGCATCGAGGTACTTGAGTGCGTTGCGACCGCGGTGTTCGCTGAGTTTTGATACATCGACGCTGTCCCATGGGAGTTTCTCCGCCGGTGGCAACGTATCCGGATAGCTCTGACTCAGAACAAACGTCGGACCCCGGTATCCCGGAGGAGGAGAGCCTTTCCCCTCGTTGTGAAAGTTCTTGAACGTGCCTCGTTGGCAACCGTGTTTGGGCGCTCCTTCGGCGGCTACCGCCGAAGCAATCGCCGCGTCTGAGAACGAAACAAACGCAATTGCCACGAGCAGCGCTTTGCACGACAACGACGACGAACGCGACCGGACCCAATGTGCCATCCGTCTATTGTCCGGGACGTCTGTTACAGATGCGCGTCACCTCGAAGTAGTTGTTCGGAACTCCTAGGTCAACGGGTCACGTCTTGGATTCGGTGAACGACTGTTTCGTGCGCCACTGCGACGAAGGGTACCGATGTTGCAGTGCGGTCCAGTTGTCGAGCAGGTCGGCCGGTTCATGGGTGAGTCGGTAGCGCGACACTCCAGCGAAATAGGCGGCCTCGGCTGCGGCGAAACTTGTCGGATGGGTGCGCAAAACATCGGCGTAGGCGTCTGCGGCTTCGGGGTCTCGTCCGGAACGAAGAAGCGCTTCTGCTCGCCCGGTGAGAAGCCGGGCCGTGAACTCGGTTGGAGGAAGGTAACCGTTCCACCTGTAGAGCTCAACACCGTCGCTGTCGAGGATGCGCACGTCGGGTGTCCAAACTTGCCGGAACCGCCTCACCACATCGTGCGTGGCGGGTGTGTCGTCTTGGGTGTTGATTTGCACGGGTACGAAGAACGTTGACACGGCTGTTTCGACGGCTGGATCTGGATACGTCACGGCATCCAATAATTTGCAGCCGCCTCAAATCGGTGAGAAAAAGTCAACAAGAACAAATTTTGTGGACCCCTGTATCTGATCGAGTGCGCCGTCGACGGAGTGCTGCCATGCAATCATTTCTTGCTCCCGGGTTGAGGTTGCTCCCCTCCTACCCGTAGGCGGTGGAACGAAACGTGCGTCGAGGGTACGAACTCGAGGTAGAAACGCGCACGCAACATCCCAGGTTCGACTCGGAGTGGACAAGTACGAGGTGACACATCGTCTGACGGGGTTTGGCGGGCGCACCGGCAGGGTAGCGGCTCTTCTACCGCACCATACGTGCGCATACATCTCAGGAGACGCTCATGACCGAAACGACGGACGACTCCGGCACAGCACGGCCACGCACTGGACATGGAGAACGTTTGCGTGGACGAGTAGCCTTGATCACGGGCGCCGAATCAGGCATCGGCCGCGCCACGGCGATCGAATTCGCGCGTGAGGGTGCCGACGTCGTCATCAACTTCCTGCAAGACGAAGCAGGTGCGAACGACACAGCCGAGCAAGTCCGATCCATGGGGCAACGGGCGCTGGTGGTCCAGGGCGACGTGGGCTCTGAGGAAGCCGTGATCGCCATGTTCGAGCGCGCACTGGCCAACGTCGGTCCCATCGATGTGTTGGTGAACAGCGCAGGTGTGGATGCATCGGGTACCTATGTCGCTGATCTGGAATTGAAAGACTTCGAGGACTCGCTGCGTACGAATCTCATGGGTCCGTTTCTCACCTGCCGACAATTCATCCGGACGCGTCGCGACCTGGGTGGTAGTGGCCGCATCATCAATATCTCGTCCGTTCACGAGGAGATCCCGCGGGCCGGTGCTGCCGATTACGACTGCGGCAAAGGAGCGTTGCGCAACCTGACTCGGACCCTTGCACTGGAACTCGCCGAGCAGGCGATCACGGTCAACAACATTGCGCCGGGCATGGTCCTCACGTCGTTCAACCAGGAGTCGATCGATGATCCGAAGGTGCGGGAGGAACAGACAGCGAGCATCCCGATGAAGCGTGCCGCTGAGCCCGTCGAGATCGCCCGACTGGCCGTGTTCCTGGCCTCCGATGACGCCAGCTATGTGACTGGGTCGACCTACGTCATCGACGGCGGACTGATGCAGAACCAGGGTCAGGGGGCGTGACCCACACCCTTGGGATCACTGGCGAACCCGAGCGACTGCAGTTCGACGCCTCCGCCGAAGTGTCCGCGATGTACTTGTTGAGTCCCTTCGTCTGGCTCGACGACGCGGGCGAGTGGCGCATCGCAGTGCGCGCAGTGCCGCACGCGGCCCGCGCTGCGGACAAGATCGCCCGGGTGCACCTCGGCCGCAGCGACGATGGCGTGCGCTTCACGCTCGACGACACTGCGGCGCTGTCGCCCGGGGGGAACGGAGACGACGACAGCGACGGCTGCGAAGATCCGACCATCGTCGTGCACGCTGGTGTGCCCCGCGTCTTCTACAGCGGCTGGAACCAGCAGCGTCAGGCAGGCCAACTGCTCCACGCATCTGCCGATAGCGACCTCGTGTTCACCAAAGCGGGCCGAGTTCTTTCGCAACCCAGCCGGTTCGTCAACCCGAAGGAAGTGAGCCTGTTGCATGTCGACGATCGGTGGCAGCTGATGTTTGAGTACGCGATCGCCGGTCGGTCGGCGGTTGGCATGGCGACGTCTGCATCACTGGACGGACCGTGGACACCGCAACTTGACCCGTTCGTCCGACGTACGGGGAAGTGGGACGATTTCCACCTCAGCCCCGGCCCGGTTGTTACGTGGGATCACGATCGGTACATGCTCTACAACGGCGCGAACAAGACGACCCAATGGCGCATCGGCTGGGTTCGCCTCGACCGCACCGGGACCGGCGTCATCGAACGTAGCGACGGGCCTCTGTTCACGCCGCCGCCCGTGACCGGTGATGCAACCGACATTGCCTTTTGCGCCTCTGCCGTGCAAACAGACGATGTCACCTGGATCTACTACACGGTAAGCGACAAGGACGCGTTCCGAGTACGCCTCGACCGGACCTGAATGCCGATGTGCAGGGCCTCGGCCGATGACAGTGCCGGGAACGAGAGTCGCTAGTTCGATACCGTCCGACGACCCTTGCCGTCAAGAACACGCTTTGCGATTGCCGTCAAGAACACGCTTTGCGATCTTCTTCGCTTCGCCAGCCCACAACACGATGCTGGCCAGGCCTATACACAACAGCCAGTCTCGCCCGGAAAGGGGCGTGGTTTCGAATGCGTCGTTCATGAATCCAATTTGGACAACGGCGATCTGCAGTACAACGGACAGTGCGATTGCCGACCAGAGCCATGGATTTGCGAAGAGATGGTTGAACGCACTGACGCGATCGGACCGTGCGTTGAAGGTGTTGAACAGTTGCGCGAACACCAACGTGGTGAACGCCATGGTTCGCGCCTCGGTGATGGTGCCCGATCCACCGAGAAGCCCGCCGGGTAAGCGAAGGTCGAGCGCAGCGAGTGTGACAAGGGCCATGACGAGCCCCACCCAGACGATCCCTATCCACATGCCTGCATCGATCACTCGATCGCCGGGTTTGCGGGGCGCTCGTTCCATCAGATCATCGGGTGGTGGATCGACGCCCATCGCGAGCGCAGGAGCGGTATCGGTCAGCAGGTTGATCCACAGGATTTGTGT
>JANOWU010000078.1:0-11158 GCA_031418035.1 Acidimicrobiia bacterium | reverse complement strand
CGTACCTTCGTAAGTACGCAGATGTGTTTCGATTCGGCGTTGTTCGAAAAGTGGCTCCGAGCCGAACGACGATCAGGCTTCACGCCACCCGTTCACCTGGGTGTTCCCGGTGTCATCGACAAGCTGAAGCTCATGACCATGGGGGCTCGACTGGGCGTCGGTTCCTCGATGCGTTTCCTCAAGAAGAACCGGGCCACGATGGGCCGCCTTCTGCTGCCGGGTGGCTATGAGCCGTCTGATCTCGTGAACGCGCTCGACCCTGTGGCCGACGAATTGAACATCAGCGGCTTGCACCTGTTCACCTTCAACGAGGTCGCAGCGACGTCGGCATGGCGTGACAGTCTGCTGGGTGCGCATGCGACAGCGGGGGTAGCCGGGTCCTGAACCCTGCTGGCTCAGGACGCTGCGGCGACCGTGATCCCGAGTTCGATGCCCGGCGCCCGCAACTTTGAGCTGAGCGTACTTAGCTCTGCTAGAGCGTCGTCGTTCCCCTGAGCCGCCCAGGCACGGGCAACCAGCACGCCCACGAGGCCCCCGAGTTCGCCGATCTTTGCGGTCGGTGCGCCGGGGCGTCCCTGGTGCGACTCGCACTCGGAAAGAACTGATTCCGCAGCGATTCGCTGCAGCCATCGCTTCGAGGAATCCGACATGGCCAATGCTTCGCGCGCATACTTTTGCGCCAGATCAAACCGTTGGATCGAGGCCATCCCTGCCGCTGCGATCACGAGCCCGGTTCCCGATTCGGGTCGCTCGACCCTATCGGCGTTCGGCACGAGTTGCAGTTCGACGAGTTCGGCGAAACGCCCTTCGAGAAAGGCTGTCTCCATTTGGATCACCGACGCGAGATTCGTGATCGGATCGATCCCGGTGAAGGGGCGTAACGGACGACCGGGGTCGAGCGACGCCTCAACGCTCTGCAACAACGCGAGGTCGCTGCCCTCTCGGGGCCCGAGCTCCCGTGCCTGGTCGATGGCCGTGCGAGCTACAGCGAAATTGCCGTCGTAGCGCGCAAGGTTGGCGCGCAGGCACAGGCCCTGAAATGCGGAGTCGAGCCAGCCAAGTTCGGTGGCCATCGCGATCTGGGTCTCGATCCATGTCGTTGCGGCAAGGGCTTCCTGTGGCCCGCCAAGTCGAAGGGCGAGGTAGTGGTGCCATTGCAACGACGTGAGGGCAGCAAGTTGACGAGATCGATCTCCGAGTTCGATTGCATACGTCAGGCTCTCCTGCATCCAGATTTCGACGTCGGGGTGATCAGGGCGAACGAGGGAACGAAAGCTCAGCGCGGCGAGTTCGCCCGTGCGGTCCTTGGCGGACCGGAACAGATCCACAGCGACGACGAGTTCAGCGTCGGAGTCGGTGGTGCGACCAACCATGAAGAGGGCGACGCCTTTGTTGCTGTGAGCCCAGCCCTCTTTCGTCCTGTCCTCCAGCGCCTGCCAGCGCGTGATCGCATCGTCGAACGCGGCGAAGGCCGACTGGGAGTCGATGTCGGTGAGGGCATTCGCCAACACGAGAGTCCGCTCGGCATCGATGCGGGGATTCCCGCTCGGCAGCGGTACCTGGTCAATGAGCCGCAGCGCCTCGTGGCGATCCGAATCGTTGAGCGCCGACGCGAGCCGCAGCAGCGCAGTGGGTTCGCGATACCCGAGTTGAACCGCCTGACGAAGCGACGAAACCCCCTCGGGTCGCCGTGACTTTTCGAGGGCATCGAGTCCAGCCAGCGCAAGGGCCTCGGCCGCCAGACTTCGAAGATGCCCGTCGTCCAGGGCGTGCTCGCTGGCCCGACTGAGATGGCGGGCACGGTCGTCGAGGTTGGTCAGCAACTCGGCCATCCGTACGTGTCGTTCCACCCGAGTGGTTCGAGGCATCGTTTCGTACGCAACTTCTCGCAGGAGCGGCTCGGTGATTCGCAGCGTCCCGTCGGGCCGGTGGCGAACCACGCCGGAGTTCGTCAGGCCCTTGATCCCGTCGACGGCACCGGGGCCGCCGAGGGCCATCAGCTGCTCGACCGTCGCGGTGTCGCCGATGACGGCAAAGTCCTGCAACGCGGCCCGCTCTGCGCTGGCCAACGTGTCGAGGCGAGCGGCAAGGACCGCTCGCAAGCTCACCGGCAACTGCTGGCGTTCGGGAGAATCAGGCCCGTGCAACGACGAGAACACGAGGAGCTCGCGAAGGAACAGCGGATTTCCACCGGCCCACGACAGAAGATCTTCGTCGGGCTCGGCCGTACCTGGCTGCCAGAGCTCCGCCAAACGTCGGGACCCCTCGAGGGTCAACGAGCGAAGCCGAACGGTGCTCGCTGTTGGGAAGCTGGTGAGCCATCGTCCTTCGGGCCGGCCCGCCAGGACGACCATCATCGGGAGGTCGACAAGCTGAGCGACGAGGCCCGTGAGCAAGTCGATACTTGTCGACGCCATGTGCACGTCTTCGATGAGCACCACGATGGGCCGATCCTTTGCGCTGTCCTCGGCCAGGCGTCGGAGTGCCCACAACTGTTCCTTGCGCAACGCTCCCGCATCGATGTCGCGCAAGGACGGGTCGAGGTCGCCGGCGAGCGAACGCACCCGACGCTGCACGGCCTCATCTGTGCTCGGCCCCAGTTGGGCCAGGAGATCGCCGCCCACGCGCATGCCGCCCGACCCGCCGTAGGGAGGGTACGACGAACGCACGATCAGGGCCTCATCGCCGATACGGTTCACCAGCTCATCAAGGAGGCGGGACTTGCCGATGCCGGCGTCGCCGGTCAGCAGAACCGTGGCGAGGCGCTTCAGCGAGCAGGCCCGGCGCCACTGCGAATACAGAAAGTCGAGCTCTTCTACCCGGCCGACCATCGGTACCTGCGGTGTTTCGCTCGGTGTCGGGTTCGAACGAATCGACATCGCCTGGTACAGCTCGACTGGGTCGCGTTTTCCCTTGAGCGTCAGCGGGGGACGTTCCCGGTAGTTGATCCTTCCGGCGGTGAGCTGGTGCGTGATCGCTCCGACCAGAACCTCGCCCTCCTTGGCGGCCTTCTCGAGTCGAGCAGCAACGTTGACGGTATCGCCCATCACGGTGTTTGCGCCGCCGCCGAGGGCCGTCACCATGACTTCGCCCGTGTTCACGCCGATCGCGAAGCCCAAACCGGTGTCGGTGCGCTGCATCGCCAGCGCAGCGGCCACTGCCCGTTCGGCATCGTCCTGGTGTGCGAACGGGATTCCGAAGACCGCCATGAGCGAATCACCGATGTACTTGTCGATGGTGCCGCCATGGTCGACGACAACCTCACTGAGCTGGCGAAACGCCGCGTCGACGATGCGTGCCGTGTCTTCGGGGTCGGTGTCTTCGGCCAACTTGGTGAAGCCGACCACGTCGGCGAACACGACGGTCGCGAAGCGACGCTCCTCGGCGTTCACGCCTCGGTGCAGGTCGAGCACTACGCCGCAGTTGCCGCAATGGGTGAACGGCGCCGGTGTGGAGAATCCGCACGCGTCGCAGCGCGTGGCGGCCAGTCGCTGCCCGCATGCTCCGCAGTGTCGGAAGCCCCCTGGGTTTTCGGTTCGACAGTGTCCACAGTCCATTGGTACCGAGAGGCTACCGCTGAACCTTGCTGAGGCGGCGTCGGAATTGCTGCCGTCGCGCGAACTATCGTGGAGTTCGTGGCTGGTACCGGTGCGGATGCAGCCCCCATCGAGGGCCGGGGTACGTTCCCCAACCCTCGTCAGTGGGCGCGTCGGCGTGATGCGGGGCTGGCAAGGAGTGACGTCGGCCTGACCCGGGTCGGACGAACGATCATCGCCGTTGGGATGGTGTTGTTGTTCTTCAAGCTCGGTGGCGTTTCCAGTCCCGGCTACGGTCTCCCGAAATGGCAGCCGTGGACCTGGCGTCCGGGTCCGCTTTTTCGAAACACGCTCACCACGGGCGGTGACACCGGCGCACACGTATGGACTTCGACGTTCGTGAAAGAACATCTCGTGGGTTCGTCTCGTGTGACCGGGTGGAGCAAGGACTGGTATGCCGGGTTTCCGGTCCTGCACTTCTATTTTCCTGCACCTACGTGGGCGATCGTCCTTCTGAGCTACGTGATTCCTATCAACGTGGCCTTCAAGCTGATCTCGGTATCGGGTTTGTTCTCGATGCCTTTCGCCGCGATGTTCTTCGCCCGGCGTGCGAGGTTGTCGACGCTCTATCGCTATCTCTTCGGGCTCGGCGCACTGTTGTTCCTGTTCCTCAGTCACTTCGAAATCCTCGGCGGCAACATCATCTCGACGATGGCCGGGGAGTTCTCGTTCGCGATCAGCCTCAGTCTCGGTCTCGTGTTTCTCGGTCTGCTCCTCGATGTGTGGATTGATGGGCGTCATCGGGCGCGAGCCGCAATCGTCTTGGCGCTGACCGGCACGTCGCATCTCCTTCCGACGTTGTTCATCGGCGCATCCTCGCTGGTATTGCTCTGTACACATATTAATGTGCAGATGGCCGGCCGATCCCTCGTTCGGCGGCTACGCGACGCCACGACCGTGGTGGTGGCGGGTGCGCTGCTTGGCGCGTGCTGGGTCCTGCCATTTGCGGCCCGGCTGCCCTATGCGAACGATATGGGTTGGGAACGCACCACCAGCTTCCTCGCCGGGCTCCTACCCGGGTTTTCCTCGACCCAGCTC
Organism: Acidimicrobiia bacterium; assembly: GCA_031418035.1. Classification (GTDB taxonomy): domain Bacteria; phylum Actinomycetota; class Acidimicrobiia; order Acidimicrobiales; family JANYDT01; genus JANOYY01. The sequence continues at coordinate 6,524 of JANOWU010000078.1, read as the reverse complement.
TCCGAAGCCCCACGTACGGCCGTGGCCACCACGACTGCCGCTGTCCTATTGGCCATGGTCGGGGCGCTCGCATCCCTCGGTCGCCTCGTCCGGCTTCGCCGTCGTCACACACCAGCAACACCAGAGGTTCGCGTTGGCATTGCGCTCACGGTCATGGCGTTGCTTGCGACCGCAGCGTTTTGTTTCACCCCGCAGTTCCGGTTGTGGAACGAGCGGGCACTGCCGTTCTATTACCTGACGTGCTACTTCTTGGCGGCATTCGGTCTCGTGGCAATCGGTCGAGTACTCCGCGCCCAACGACGCAAGTCATGGGCGCTCGCTGGCGTGGCGATCGTCTCCCTCTGGAGCATTGGTGCGCCGCTGCGCATACTTCCCAGCTTCGTCCCGATTCCCAAACTTTCCGAAGGGCGCCTCTCGATCCAGCGCGCAACGAGTTCGGGCGACATCAGCTCGATCGATGACTGGCCGGCATACAACTACAACGGGTACGAAGACCAAGACGAGTGGCCAGAGTTCCGTGCACTTATGAAAACGATGGACAACCTCGGCCGGACCAATGGCTGCGGAAGAGCTATGTGGGAATACGAAGACGAACTCGATCGCTACGGAACTTCGATGGGGCCGATGCTGCTGCCGAAATTCACGAACGGCTGCATCGGTTCCATGGAGGGGTTGTACTTCGAGTCCTCAGCCACAACGCCCTACCATTTTCTGAACGCGTCACTCCTGTCGGCACGTTCGTCGGACCCGCAGCGTGGACTGCCGTACACCAAGATCGACATTGCGGCCGGAGTGCGTCAGCTTCAGATCCTTGGCGTCCGCTACTACATGGCGTTCAGCCCGGAAGCCCTGCGCCAGTCGAGAGCCAACCCGGACCTCAAGCTCGTGGCGACTGCTGAATACTCGCGAGAGTGCGACGACAAGGAGAAGTCGGAAAAGACGTGTCCGACCGGGTGGGAGATCTACGAGGTCGCGAACGCCGATGTCGTTGCGGGCCTGACCGCGCAGCCGGTCGTCGTGACCGGAATCGGTCAATCACAGACCTCGGGGTGGCTCGATGTCGCCGTGGCCCAATATTCCGACCCGTATCGATTTGCCGTCCCAATAGCTGCAGACGGACCTCGAAGCTGGCCCCGCGTGAATGCAACGATATCTCCACCGAAGGAGAACCCGTTCGTGGGAGATGGCGTCGACATGACGTTGCCTCCCACGCGGATACTTCCGCGTGTGAACGTCACCAAGATCACCGAGACGAACGACAAGGTGGCGTTTCACGTCGACCGCATTGGTATTCCGGTCGTCGTCAAGGTGTCGTACTTTCCAGCATGGCGTGCGGTAGGCGCCCAAGGCCCGTGGCGGCTGGCGCCGAATCTGATGGTCGTCGTGCCCACGGCGAACGACGTCCGACTGGAATTCCGTCGGACGACGGTAGATTGGCTCGGACTCGGTGGTTCCTTCGTCGGTGTGGTGACCATCGTCGGCCTGGCACTGACCTCACGACGTCGTAGGCGCGCTGAGGAATCGAGCGATGTCGCATGAGCGCGCGCTTCGACCTCGTGACGCTCGATGCCCGCAACGCTGAGGCTCTGGTGCTGTTCTGGTCACGAGCGCTGGAGTTGGTCGTGACCGAAACCGAAGATGACGGGCGCTGGACCGTACTCGGCGACGCTGATAGTTCACGACGCTTGGGCATCCAACGCGTCCACGAGACGGAGTCGGGCCCCGCTGCGGTGTGGGCGGGGCCGACCAAGGCTCGGGTCCACCTCGACCTTTCCTGCGAGATCGACGAGTTCAATGATGAAGTTGATCGGCTGCTCGGGTTGGGGGCAGTGCGACTGCGCGACGATCGGGTCGAGTCCTACGGTGCCATTGCGACCCTGGCCGACCCCGAAGGCAACATCTTCGATCTGTGCGCGTACGGAGGTGTTTAGTGCTGTGAGGGCCGGGCGAAGCCCGCAACCTGTTTGTAGGAGTTGCTGATCTCCTCCAATTCACCCGCAGCAAACACGTCTTCGATTCGGTCGAAACCCTGTGGAGCGCGTTCCTGGGCCATGTCGAGCACACGTTCCGGGCCGTGCTGACGGTTGCTCATCACGATCTTTGCGGTCGCGGTGCGTCGAGCATCTTCGTATGTACGCAGAGCATCGTCGATGTCGGAGTGCTCGGCAAGGGCCTGGGCGATTGCGTGAGCGTCGAGCATGGCCTGCGACGCGCCGTTGGAACCGATCGGATACATCGGGTGGGCCGCGTCTCCGAGGAGCGTCGTGCGTCCGAACGTCCACGCCGGCAGGGGATCTCGATCGACCATCGGAAACTCGTACACGTCGCTACCGCCCGCAATGAGTTCGGGGATGTCGAGCCAATCGAAACGCCAGTCACTGAAATGGTCGGCGAACAGTGCCTTGTCGACCTTCTTGTTCCAGTCTTCTCGGCCGCGCAGCGGTTCGGTGCCTCGTAGCTCGGCGATCCAGTTGATGACCTGATTGCCCTCAGTGTCCGGTTCGGTGATGGGATACCCGACGAACTTGTGGGGGAGATGGCCCGCCATGAACATCGATCGACCGGTGAGGAACGGCGTGCGGACCGTCGTGGCGCGCCACAGGAGGTTGCCCGACCAATTCGGTTGGCCCTCGTTGGGGTAGAACGTCTTTCGCACCGTCGAATGGATGCCGTCGGCGCCGATGACGAGATCCGCGCTATCCGCAACGCGCTCGCCGCTGGCGCGATGTTCCAACGTGACGGTCGGGCGCGTCGACGCGTCGCCCGGCGTGAACGAAACAAGTTGGTGGCCGGTTCGCATTGCGTCGACGCCCAGGCGACCCCGAGCCTCATCGAACAACAACATCTGGAGAACGCCTCGATGAATGGACAGCTGGGGCACGGGATAACCCGCTGCCGTCCCTCGCGGTTCACGCCAGATCAACTGCCCGAACTTGTTGAAGAAGGCGAGTTCGCCGGTCGGCAACCCCTGTGGGAGCAGGGATTCCATGATGCCGATTCCGTCGAGCACGGCCATGGCGTGGGGGAGTATGTTGATGCCGACGCCGAGCGGCGCGATCTCCCGGACCGACTCGTACACCTGCACGTCGTGGCCACGCTGGTGAAGTTCCATCGCAGTCACACATCCTGCGATGCCCGCTCCGATTACGACAACTCTCATTGTATGTCTACCTACTTGTTTGTGGCGTCGAGGATTCAGTGTTCGTGTCGAACGAAGTGAAGGTTCTGGAAGTTCGAACGGAATGCAATGACATCTTGGCGAACCGTGTCAGGCGATTCGCCCTTGACCAAGATCCGCGCCGCGAGTTCAGCGACGCAGGGCATGTCGGTCGGGTTCATTCCCCACCGGGTGACCTCTTGCGTGCCAATCCGAATCCCGTTGGCCTCTCCGGGGATTTCCGGCCCCGGGAGCCCGATGCTGGAGAGCAGAATGTTCGCCGGCTCGAGGGCCTTGGCGGCGGTATTGCCGCCCCCATAGTCGTATGCGCGCAGAGCAACGTGCTGAGATGAGGTAAACCCCCGAGACGGCGCTCGGAACACGTCGATTCCCTGCTCGTGCATGGTTTGGGCAAGTGCCTGCGCGTTCTCGATGCACTTTGCGGCATAGGCGACACCGAACTCCAGCTGGTCCATTGTCGCCATGCACATCGCCGCAGTGCGACCCAGATCGAAGTTCGCCGTCAGACCCGGATACGCAATCACATCGAGGCGTTCGGCGAGCTCGTCGTCGTTGGTCAGCACCATTCCACTCGCCGGTCCACCAAAGGATTTGTAGGTCGACCCCGTCATGAGGTGCGCGCCCTCGGCCAGCGGTTGCTGAAACGCCCCGCCCGCGATGAGGCCTCCCATGTGCGCTGCGTCGTAGAGCACGTATGCGCCAACCTCGTCGGCGATTTCACGCACCTCCCGGACCGAATAGGGGTGGAGGCACATCGATCCTGCGACGATGATCAGCTTCGGCTCGATCTCGTGGGCCTGCGTGCGAAGCGCGTCGACATCAACGTCCATCCGGTCGGTATCGAAGGCCGCGTTGTGCGTGATGAGTCCGTAGAGGCCTGCGGCGCCAGCTTCGTGGTGGGTGACGTGCCCGGCTGCGGCGTCGGACAACGCAATGATCTGATCGCCGGGCTTGCAGGTGGCCATGAACGCATACAGGTTTGCCACCGATCCGCTCGGCACCCGATGCTCGACATGCGTAGCGTTGAAGAGCTTCTTGAGAAGCTCTGTGCACAGAACATCGATGGCGCTCGCGTTGTCCATGCCCCGGTTGTAGGTGTCGCCAGGATGACCCAGGTTGGGGCGGCTGGCCAGTGAACTGGACAGGAGCTGACGGGCCCGCGGGTTCATCATGTTGGTGCCCGCGTACAACACGATCGACTCGGTATCCATCGAGCGCTCGTGCGTTCGAACGAGGCGGTGGAGTTCGTCGTCGAGTTCGTCGAGTGAACACGCCGCGAATGCGTTCGTATGGGTGGTGGCAAAGGCTTGTGCGGCGGGGGAGAGCATGGCGGTGATTTCCTGTTCGAACGACGAAGAGTCAGCGGGTGTCGGGTCGGCGATGGACGGTGACGATGTAGTCCGATGAACTTCCGAATTCGTCGTCGTCCCATGTGGAGAAGCGCTCGATCTCGTGGAGGCCCGCATCAGCGAGCCATCCGAGCCAATCGTCCACCGCAACCATGCGGCCATCGGCTCGGTTCAGTTGGAAGCCGGCGACCAAGTAGCCGTGGCCGGCGACGTGTCGGGCCAGGCCGGCTGCCGCAGCGCGTCGTTCGGCGGGGTCGACGAAGAGGATCACGTTGCCGGCGGCCACGACCGTGTCGAACATCTCGGGACCCAGATCGATCGTCGCCAAGTTCCCTTGATGCCACTGCACGTGGGGGGCCTTGTGTTTCGCGTGGCCGAGCATGTCTGCGTCGATATCGGTCCCCTCGACGCGATACCCGCGTGCGGCGAGTTCGATTGCGACTCGACCGGTTCCACAACCGGCGTCGAGCACCCGGCCCAGGTCGCGGGTATGGCGGGTGGCCAGGCGTTCGAGAAAGGCCACCTCGCCGTGCGGGTCCTTGCCCGCGGCGGAGAGTCGTTCCCATGCCCGGTCGTAGGTCGTCGGGTCCCAGGATGCCTTCATTGCCCCCAGTTTGTCACCGTTGGGCCACCTCAGCAGCGTCCTGAGTCAGCCTTCGATGGAACGTCGCACAGCCTCGGAAAGACCGTCGACGCGAAGGCGAAAACGAGTGGTTGCGCAATTCCGGGTAAATCCGATAGGATTAGTCGGGTATTCGAGATGGGATCGCCAATGCGAGCTGTGACACCGACAACGCAACCCCACGAGCGCCGAGGTATCGGCCGTTCCGTAAACCCCCGAACGCGGGTGGCGTGCTGCGCCGTTTTGGTGGTTGCGACGTTGGCGTGGGCTCTCGGCGCCCCGTCGACGGTTGCGTTTGTGGCCGCGCTCGTCAGCGTTTTGGTGACTGTGGCCATGCTGGCCGGGCTTGAGGAGACCTTCTCCGTTCACGGCACCGAGATTCGTCATCGCACCTGGTTGCGATCAGTGACGATCGACGCCAAGAACCTTTCGGCGATCGAACTTCCCGACGTCGAAAGCTCCGCACGAGAGCTGCTCATGGTCGACGCGGAAGGCCAATCCATCAGCGTGCCGCTTTCCAGGATGCACGACAACGACGAGTTCTCCCGTTCTCTCGCCGCCCTCCTCGAATCGACTCCCGGACATGGAACTGCGACGACCGTAGATCTGCGCGGTCGGGCTGTTCGAGCTTCAGTCGACGCCGCCGCGTAGCAATTTCGGCTCCCGGCTGAGCGCCGGCGACGCGAGAAATTCATCTCGCTAGTGGAGAGCCCGTACACGTCGGGCGCTTTGATTCTCGAACTGGCCGGGTTGGCACCCGAGTCGCGCTGGTCCGACCGGCGCCGTATGCCTTGACTGATCGATCGTCGTCACACGTATCGGTGTTGCGCAAACCGTTGGCGGTGGGTCACCGCGGGCGGCGCGGCGTTGGCAGTCGGCTTTGTCAGTTCAACGGGGGGAAAACGACGGGTGAGATGGGGTTTCGCTGGTTTTCTCGAACGTATGTTCGAGGTTTTTGGTACGATGTGTACGTGGAATCGTCTCTGGACCCCTCTCTTGCGCTTGTCGAGTCTGCGGCGAACGCAGTGGCCGCACGTGCCTTGGTGGACCGGGTCGAAATGATATGTACACGTATTGTCGCATCGCTTGCCGAGTCGCCGGCGATTCGTGACGACGGATACCGCAACATTTCGGAATGGCTCGCGTCGAACACCCACGCCCGCCCGACGGAGGGTGAACATCGGGTCGCGCACGCTGAGGTGTGCGCGAAACTTCCCGGGTGGTCCGACGCGATTGATGCGGGCACGATCGGCGTGTCACATGTGAGTGTTGTTGCGGGGGTGCTCACGAAAGCGCGTCTCCCGTTTCTCCAACACGATTCGGCGATGTTGTTGGTGTTCGCGGAGACGTTGTCGTTCAAGCATTTCCGTCGGGC
>JANOWU010000077.1:0-1902 GCA_031418035.1 Acidimicrobiia bacterium | reverse complement strand
AGCGTCGGACGCAAGCGTCTGCACCGCGGAATCAGTGGTGGCTGCCGTCTCGGTGGTGTTTGCGGTATCAACCGCATCCGAAGCGCCGTCGGCCGTCATGGTGGCGCCGGCGACAACCTCTTCGACGCCGGTGTTCGCACGACGTGACTCCGTCACTGCCTGCTCTGCGGCTCCACGACTGGCGGCCGTACGACGAGCACGATTCTCTGCGTTCGACGCCGATGCGGAGCGAACTCGGGAGAGCAACGATTCCGGCATGCGACTCACAACGATGGTGATGTGTGCAGTGCGCTTATTGATACGACCGGTGCGTCCACGGGCTCGGGGACGGAAGCGCTTGATGGTCGGGCCCTCATCGGCGTAGCACGCCGAGATGTAGAGCTCCTCGGCCGGGATCTCGTCGTTGTGCACGGCGTTGGCCACGGCCGACTTCAGCACCTTCGCGATGTCGATTGCCGCGTCGCGAGGACAGAATCGCAGGATGTCGACGGCGTCGACAACGGTCTGCCCACGTACGAGGTCGAGTACCTCACGGATCTTGTATGCGGACATACGAAGGTAGTTGCCCTCGGCCCGAACACTTTGACCCGAGGGTCCTCGTTGCCCGGTCTTTGCAGCCCGAACGGGAGATTCGTTTGTCTTAACTCCAGAACCTTTAGCCATGACTAGCGCTTTCCTGACCGTTCTTGACCGGCATGGAACTTGAACGTACGGGTGAGCGCGAACTCGCCCAACTTGTGGCCGACCATCGACTCGGTGATGTACACCGGGACGTGCTTGCGGCCATCGTGAACCGCAATGGTGTGACCCACCATGTCGGGAATGATCGTGGAACGACGAGACCAGGTCTTGATGACCTTCTTGTCGTTCGCGGCATTGAGTACGTCGACCTTCTTCAGAAGATGGTCATCGACGAACGGGCCCTTTTTTAGGCTGCGAGGCATATCGTTCCTACTTCCCTAACCCTGTCGAGATCATCGGCGCGTGGTGCGCGTACGGCGCCGACGGACGATGAGCTTCTGCGATTCCTTGTTCTTGTTGCGGGTACGGCCTTCCGGCTTACCCCACGGAGACACCGGGTGACGACCACCGGAGGTCTTGCCCTCGCCGCCACCGTGTGGGTGGTCGACCGGGTTCATTGCCACACCACGGGTCTGCGGGCGCTTGCCCTTCCAGCGCGAACGACCGGCCTTACCAATGGAGATCAATTCGTGTTCGGAGTTGCCGACCTCGCCGATGGTGGCGCGACAGTCGATCGGCACACGACGCATTTCCGAACTCGGGAGACGCAGGGTAGCGAAATCGCCTTCCTTCGCCACGAGCTGGATGCTCATACCGGCGCTTCGACCCATCTTGCCGCCGCCGCCTGGCTTGAGTTCGACGTTGTGAACCGTCGTACCAACCGGGATGTAGCGCAGCGCCATGGCGTTGCCGGCTTTGATGTCGGAACCCTGGCCGGAGATGATGGTGTCACCGACGCTCAGACGGGCCGGAGCCAGGATGTAGCGCTTCTCGCCGTCGGCGTAGTGCAACAGCGCAATACGACAGGTGCGGTTCGGGTCGTATTCGATGGTTGCGACCTTTGCGGGCACCCCATCCTTGTTGCGCTTGAAGTCGATGATTCGATACTGACGCTTGTGTCCGCCACCGCGGTGGCGGGCCGTCTTGCGGCCGAGGCTGTTGCGGCCACCGGACTTGTGGAGCGGCGCGAGAAGCGACTTCTCAGGACGATCGGTGGTGAGTTCAGCGAAGTCGTGGCTTGACTGGAAGCGACGACCGGCGCTGGTTGGTTTGCGCTTACGGATACCCATGATCAGGCCTCAAACAACGGGATTCGATCGTCGCCCTTGAGGGTGACGATGGCTCGCTTCTGATCCGTCTTCGACGCAGTGATTCCATTGC
>JANOWU010000076.1:0-8906 GCA_031418035.1 Acidimicrobiia bacterium | reverse complement strand
TTGGCCCCGGCACCCGACTCGTCAGCGTCGTCGAGGGCGTGCACGATGGGCGAGCGACCAGGCCGTGAAGAGGTGGGTCGAGCGACCGGCGCGGGCTTACCTCGTGCAGACCCCCGGAAAGTTGGTCGAACGGGTCGAGACGGTGGAGACGTTCGAGAGGGTCTTGTCGACGGAGTGCGGCCGGGAGGACGCATCGCCGCACGCGCCCGCATATCGACCGACGTGCCGGTCTCCACACCGCCGCTGCGGGCAGCGTTGTTCACATTGACGGCCAGCGACATATCTCCGCCCTCATGTTCGAACGCCGCACTCGCTACGATCTGCCGAAGTCTCCACGCCAGCTCGCCGGCGCGGACGTCGTCTCGGGTTGCATCGGTGACAATCGACAGCGTCCGATCGGGCTGCTGTTCCAGTCGTTCGACCAACATCATCGATGCAATGCGGATGTTCGTCAGGTGATCGACCCAATCACCGCCGCGATACTCACCAACGGGAGTGATCGCCGCAACGGCCTCACGAAGCGTATTCGCGTGCGAAAGCTGAACTACTACGCGTACACAGTATTCAGCAAGGTCCGTCGACGACGCGACCGACACATACGCGGATGCCCCATACCGCTCGATCAGTGCCTGCGCGGCACTGTCTTCTGCCGAGCCCAACACGGCAACCGCGTGACCGAGGAACATCTCGTCGCCCGTCGACGGCTGGGCCATTGCGTCGACAACCAGCAGGGCGATGTCCTCGTGAGAGGCGACGTCCGCAGCCGTACCATCGCGAACCACTCGCACCAATGTCGACCCCCACGGCGTCGCCGCAAACGCTGCCTCCAACTCCGCAGCGAGGCGCGGCGAGGTCGCCGCGATACGAAGGGGCCAGTCCCAGCGCACCACCCGATTCGGTTGAAACGTGAACTCCATCAGCTGCTCCTGTCTTCGAGCCGGGCAAACTCTTCCACCGTCGGAACCGGACGAAGCGGCCAGTTTCGCCAGATGTGCCCTTGGGTCATGGCCAGGACGTAGGAAGCTCGGCACAGTTCCGCAACCCGACCCCGAGGCAGCGGGTAGAGAACCGTGCCCGCGGTGGGCGGCGACATGTTCGGATCTGCGAAGCCTTCCGTGCTCGCCAACATCGTGGCCACTGCGTCGGCTCGATCACGAATGGCGTCAATCTTTGTTTTCCTTCCGTCGGCCACAACGCGCCACGGGTTCGTCGTTATGTGCACGATGATTCCCGTTCGCAGCCCGCCTTGAAACAGCGAGACGAGGTACCGTCGCCGTGTTGTGTTTCCGTTGTCGTACAGGATGCTCTTGACGCGCAACAGCGAAAGCAACTCGCCCAGCAGCGGCGCAAACTTCGTCCACGCATACTGAAATCCCAGCGGCCCCGATGCGTTCACCACGACGATGTCCTGCGGCGAATGTTTCGCGAGACGCGCGGCGATGACATCACCGCCGTTGCGGTGACGAAGCCGACGGGCGAGACTCGCCGCGCGGGCGTCGTAGCCGACCAGCCACTCCTCCGCCATGTTGTCGTACACGCCGCCGTCGGTGAGGGCCAGTATCGGCGAAGAGTATCGGCTCCCCGTGAAGCTGAACGGCTTGGCCCGCATCGGCCGCGTAGCGAACGCGCCGGGCAGATTGGCCGATGACTGCACGGCGGCGCCGATCGGAAGCGATGGTCGTGATCCGAGCCCGAGACCGTAGCTATACACGAAGTCCGATCCGAAGTACACGTGGTGCCGTCCGTGGAGGTCACAGGCGCAAATCACATGTTCGACGTCGGCGTTGAGGTCGCCTAGACGGGCCCGCTTGTCCGTGCGGAACAGCGTTCGTTCGATCGCCCACCCGACCACCATCCCCCGAAACAGGAGGGCTATCCCGAGCAACAACAATCCCAGGAGCCACCACCAGCCTGAACCGAACAGGGCGGCCACCAGCGCACCGCAAGCCGCAACCGCCAGCAGGTACATCCACATGATGGGATGACCGAACGTGGCATCCTTTGTTATACGTGCACTTATGAATGCAAGCACCGTGCCGACCGCAAGCGCTGCGCCGACGACGTTAGGTGCCTCCTTGGACCCGGCAACGACGATGACGATCCACACAACGAGGTTAAGTACGATCGACAGCCGGAACCCGGCCACGCTGCCGCTGATGCGTTTCATCAGCACTCCAGTGTCGGACCAGACCTTTTCTCTCGAACTCGTCGACAGACTTCTCAGCCCGAAGAACGCGTTGGTGATCGACCCACCAGAAACCGACGAGACGGTCGTGATGTCGGTGTGCAGACCAGCGTCGGCAAGGTACAGCAGCGTGCCAGCACCCCAGGCGGTGGCTCGGTAGCCGCCCCCCGATATCGCAACCCCAATACGGCGTCGATCCATATGTAGCCTCCGACGTCAGCCCGGTGCTCTCCGTCTGAGAACGGGCTGCCTTTCCGGGACACTACACAACTCGACCTGCAGTGTCGAGTGGCCCGGACCAACCCGATGGCGACTCCCGCCCACGACCTTTATGGGTTGCGGTGACGTCCCAGCTCGAACATTGCAATCGCACCGGCGACCGACGCGTTGAGCGACGCCAACGAACCCCGCAGCGGGATGCTCACCAACTCGTCGCAGCGCTCCTTCACGAGGCGCGAGAGACCGGCACCCTCAGCGCCGATGACAACGATCACCGGCACATTGCCTAGCGCGGCCACGTCGTACAACGATTGCGAGCCGTCGGCGTCGAGACCGAGAATCCACGCGTCGACCTTCTCCTTGGCCCGAAGGAACGCAGCAGGCAGACCGCCCACGAGTGCCATCGGAAGTCGCTCGACCGCGCCGGCGGCCGCCTTGGTCACCGTCGGCGTGACGTGCACGGTTCGATGCTTGGGCAAGATGATGCCGGTCACTCCGGCGCCGTCGGCACTGCGCAACAGCGCACCGAGATTCTGAGGATCCGTGACACTGTCGACGGCCAGAAGGAACGGTGCCTTGCCGTTACGTGTCTTCAGAAGATCGTCGAACTCGACTTCACGAAGCGGGGCCGCATGCGCTATTACGCCCTGGGGCGTTTCAGTGCGGGCTTCCTTGTGGAGCTGCTCACGGGTGACTTTTCGAATTGGTACGCGCGCTTCGTTTGCCAACTCCTCGATCTCGATGAGGATCGGGGAGTCGTCGGTGCCGTCGACCATCCAGACATCGCGAACCTTGCGACGCGCCGCGAGAAGCAGTTCGCGAACCGCCTGGCGACCCTCGATCAAGTCACCACCGAGACCACGATCGGTTGGGTGAAAGGCCGGATCGAAGCTGCCCGTGCTGCGTGTGCTTGTGTGCCCGCCGCGGCCGGCGATTCGACCGCCGCCGCGCGACGGCCCCCTACCCGCGTTGCGGCCGCCGCCCGCCGGGCGACCCGTGTTTCCCGCGGCTCCCTCGCCACGACCTGAATCGCCACGACCCGCTCCGCCCGCAGAGCGTCCGGTGCCACGACCGGGAGCAGCAACGGGGCGTCCGGCTCCGCCCGCGGGTCGGCCCGAAACGGGACCGCGTCCTGGAGCAGCTGGACGGGCCGCGGGACGAGCCGCAGAGCTACGCGCCGCGCCCGCACCACGCTGGCCCGGAGTACGGGGAGAAGAAGACTGGCCTACCGTACGCCCTGAAGGAGGGCGTCGTCCTGGTTTTCCGTTTGTCATCGTGACGTTCCCATCAGGTAAGTACTACGTGCACGTACCACTATGGCACGATTCAGAGTTTGGTCAGTTCGCCGGGCGAAGCAGGAGCGCAACCGCGAAGACGGCGATGCCCTCTCGGCGCCCGAGCGAACCAAGTTGCTCGGCTCGTTTCGCCTTCACGCTGACCGGCGCTCCGACGACCTCGGTCAGTCGATCGACCATGGCGCTTCGATAAGGTGCGAGCTTCGGCGTCTCCAAGACAACGGTGGAATCGACGTTTGCAATTCGCCAGCCTTCGGCGCGGACCAGTGCAACCGTGGCCGCAAGCAGTTGCATGCTGTCGGCGCCCTTCCACCGTGGATCTGTGTCGGGAAAATGCTGACCGATGTCGCCCAGGCCCGACGCACCGAGCAAGGCATCGGTTATCGCATGCGAAACCGCATCCGCGTCGGAATGTCCGACCAGACCGGGAGCATCGGGGATGTGCACGCCACCGAGCACGAGGGGACGTTGGGGATCGGGTGAGAACGGATGCACGTCGAAGCCTTCACCGATGCGAAGATCGGGGAAGGCGTCGGAAGATCCGGTCGACGTTGCAGAGCCGACCACCTCAACGTTCCGTTCGGTCGAGGTCGACGTCGACAGGCCGTGCGATAAGTGCACTGAGTATCGCCAAGTCATCGACCGTCGTCAGCTTGCGATTTCGTTCCTCACCGGTTACGACCACAACCGTGCCGCCAGCAGCCTCCACCAGCCCGGCGTCGTCGGTGGCATCGAGACCACCGGCGTGAGCCTCGCGCAGCACCGACGCACGAAACGCCTGTGGGGTCTGCACCGCCACCAAGACCGAACGGTCGAGGGTGGACACCACTCGATCCCGCTCGACCTGCTTGATCGTGTCGACCACCGCCACGGCGGGAATGGCGGCGTCGGCGCCATTGCGCACCGCGTCGATCACCCGCTCGAAGAGCATCGGTGTGGCCAACGGGCGAGCAGCGTCGTGAATCACGACGATATCGGCATGACTCGGCACGACGGCGAGCCCACACCGCACCGACTCGGCCCGCGTTGGCCCTCCCTCGACCACGAACTCGGCGCGCCCGTGTTCGGCCCGCAAACGATCCGCCGATACAACGAGCACAACCCCGTTGGCGTAGCTGCGCGCCGCCCGCAGACTCCAGTCGAGCACGCGTTGACCGTTCAAGATCTCCTGCGTCTTCGGTCCCCCGTATCGCGAGCCGGACCCACCGGCGACGACGATGGACCACACCACGTCGACGACACGGGCGCTATCGTCGGCTTCATCGCCAACGGATCCCGCGTCGAACCCGCTCAGCGTGCGCCAGCGGTGATCGGTCATAACCGAACGCTCGAAGCGGGACGAGGCGAACTCAGACGAGAGCCTCGGAGAGTTTCTTCTCCGCTGCTTCTTCGTCGACGTTCAACGCGAAGGTCAACTCGCTGACCAGAATCTGACGAGCCTTCACAAGCATTCGCTTCTCGCCGGCAGACAGACCCTTGTCTTTGTCGCGAATCGAGAGGTTCCGAACCACTTCGGCGACCTGATAGATGTCGCCGGACTTGAGCTTCTCGACGTGGTTCTTGAATCGACGCGACCAGTTGGTCGGCATACGAGCTTCCTTCTTGCGAAGAACCGCGAACACCTCCTCAACTTCCTCATCGTTGATGACCTCACGCAGGCCAACGGTTTCCGCGTTCTCTACCGGAACCATCAGTTTCAGGTCACCAAAAGCGAGGCGGAGGACAAAGTATTCCTTGTCTTCACCGTTGAATTGCTTTACCTCTCGCTTCTCGATGATGGCGGCACCGTGGTGCGGGTAGACAACTTTGTCTCCGACGTCAAACGTCATTTTGCTCCTCGAAGCGGTCGGCCGAACGGCCAGAAAACAGCGACCAAAGATTGTACCAACCAGAACGCCCTCTGTGATACCACGACATTCGAAGCGACAACGGTCACATTCGCGTCTTATCAACGATAGTCTCAGGAGGTGATCACCGCCGACTTCCTGCGTTCGATCCCGTTCTTCTCGGGATTCACTGATGAGGGTTTGGAAACCGTGCTGGGGTCGGTGGTTTCATCGGTGTATCACCGAGGTGACATGGTCTTTTCCGAGGGAGAGCCAGCCGAAGCCCTCTACATCACCCTTTCCGGCCGGGTCGCGATCGGCAACCGTTCCGTCGATGGACGCGAGTCCGTGCTCGACCTCATGGATCCGGGCGACCTGTTCGGCGAGATGGCGCTCTTCGACGGCAAGGGACGCTCTGCGGGCGCTCGGGCGCTCGAGCAGAGCGAAGTAGCAAAGATCCCGTACGCCCCCGTTCGCGACCACTTCGAGACCCACGCCAAGGCCCTGTGGGCGGTGATTTCGCTCCTCAACGAGCGAGTTCGCAACTCCAACGAGGCGATCGCCGACTCGGTGTTCCTCGACGTCACCGGACGCACCGCGAAACGTCTCCTCGAGATCGCCGGCGACAAGGACGAGTTCACCCTGCCCGTGACCCAGGAAGAGTTGGCGTCGATGATCGGCGCGTCACGCGAACGAGTGAACAAGGCGATTGCGGCCTTCATCCGTCTCGGCTGGCTCGAGCAGCGAGACCGCACCTACCGCATCGTCGACCGCAAGCGTCTGGCCAACCGCTCCACCTGAGCGCTTCGCCCAGTTGGCGGTGCGACTGGTTTCACTCCAACTCCAACTCGGTCGATTTGGCGACCAAATCGGCGAAAAAGGAAGGAGTTGGCCCGCGTCGTACCCCGAGTTGGAGTGGTTGGACGAAACTGCGACCGGTGGTTACGGCCACTCCCGACTCGTCGGGTTGGCGCGCGTTGGCGCTGGCGTGCGCCTCGGGCTCTGTGCGTCACTCACTCATCGGCGAGTTGCAGAGTGAACGGCAAGTTGTTGGTGGAGCTAACTTGCCGTCGACCCTGCAACTCGCCGTCGAGTGGAGGGCAGGCTCAAGTGAGCGGGCGGGCTCGAGTGGTAAGCACGCTCGGGTGGAGGGCAGGCTCAAGGGAGCGGCCAGTCGCCCGACGCGACAGCGTCCGGAGGTCGCGAGAGGACTACCAGTCGTCGGAGGGTTGCTCGCGGGCGTCGCGGCTTGGGTCGTAGCTCCCCGGTGGCGACCACGACCGGCCCGACGATCCGAACGTGCGACCCGTGGGTGTGGCGTCGCCATCGTTGGACCGGTCCTCACCGCCACCGCGCCCCCGACCGCCCCGACCGTTGGCTCCGCCACCCGAGCCCCCCGACCCGCCCCCCTGAGCTCTCGTGTTGAAGCTGCCCTTCTTGCTGGGAACCCGAAACCCAAGCTGATCGACGGCGTCGAAGAGCGTGGCGATGCGTACCAATTCGATACCGGCGACGTCGGGGGCAGACTTCGGCACGTACGCCCGGTGGAACCCAAGCCGCGCCGCTTCCGACAACCGACGCCCGATTTGCCCGACCGAGCGCACCTCGCCGGCCAGTCCGACCTCACCGATGGCGATGGCGTCGTCGGGGAACGCAACCTCGGCATAGGCCGAGGCCATCGCGAGACACACCGCCAGATCGACGGCCGGCTCCACGAGCCGCACGCCCCCCACGGCGGCCGCGTAGACGTCGCAGAACGACATCTTGTTCATGCCCGCCCGTTGCTCCAACACCGCGAGGAGGACGGCGAGCCGGTTGGCATCGAGCCCGGTTGCAGCCCGCCGGGGAAACGCCAGTGAGGACTCGGTCACGAGGGCCTGCGTCTCCACGAGAAGCGGCCGGGCACCCTCCATCGCGCAGGTGACCACCGACCCGGAGGCTCCGTGGTGTCGGTCGCCCAGAAACAGACTGCTCGGGTCGGCAACGCCCACGAGGCCGTCTTCGACCATTTCGAAAAGACCGAGCTCCCCTGTCGCGCCGAATCGGTGCTTCACCGCACGCAGGAGACGCAGCGCGTGGTGACGATCACCTTCGAAGCTCAACACGGTGTCGACGATGTGTTCGAGCACCCGTGGCCCGGCGAGTGAACCTTCCTTTGTGACGTGTCCGACGAGCAGGATCGATATCCCCTGCTCTTTCGCGATGCGAACCAGTTGGTGGGAACATTCGCGCACCTGTCCGACGCTGCCGGGAGCCGACGACAACTCCGGATCGTGGAGGGTTTGAATCGAGTCGACAACGACCACCATCGGCCCGACGGCGTCGATCTGGCTCACGATCTCCGGTAGCGATGTTTCCGCCGCCAACCACAGCTCAGGATGCACGGCGCCGAGTCGGGTGGCCCGTAGGTGCACCTGCGATCGCGACTCCTCACCGGAGACCAGGAGGGCACGACTGCCGCTTTTCGCGACCGCCCCGAGGAACTGGAGCAGCAGCGTCGACTTCCCGATCCCGGGCTCCCCGCCGAGCAACGTGACCGAACCCGGAACGAGGCCGCCACCCAATACCCGGTCGAGTTCACCGATCCCGGTGGGCACAGCGGAGAACCCCTCGTTCTTCACCTGATCGATCGGGGTGGCGGGCGACGTCGGCGCCAGAACCGTGCGCTCGGCGGACCGGGACTCGACCTCTTCGGCCATGGTGTTCCATGCGCCGCAGGTCGTACAGCGGCCCGCCCACTTCGGTGCCGAGGCTCCACACTCGGCGCAGCGAAACACCGTGCGCGCTTTCGACGAGGAGGATTTGGCGGCCATGGCAGACACGATACGAGACGCCTGTGACAGACGATTTTGCATCGGTGCGCTCCCCGGCCAGTCTGTGACATGACCGAAAACACCAGTGGTACCGAACTCGCCGGAAAAGTTGCTCTCATCACGGGTTCCTCAAGTGGCATCGGGGAGCAAACCGCCCGCCGGCTCAGCGCGCTCGGGGCGAGCGTCGTGGTGAACTCGGCTTCGTCGGTCGCCGCCGGGAAGGCGGTCTCCGATTCCCTCCCCGGTCCCTCGATATACGTGCAGGCCGATATCTCCGATCAGCCCGCCGGTCAGTCGCTCCTCGACGCCACCATCGCCGAGTACGGGCAACTGGACATCTTGATCAACAACGCAGGCTGGACGACGCTCGTGCCGCACAACAAACTCGATGATCTGACCGACGAGATCTTCCGAAAGACATTCGAAGTCAACGTCTTCGGGACCTGGTGGCTCACGAAGGCAGCAATTCCGCTCCTTCGCGATTCCGACGACGGACAGGTCATCACCATCACCTCGGTCGCGGGCGTGCGGCCCGTGGGGTCGTCCATGGCCTATTCGATGACGAAGG
>JANOWU010000075.1:0-6562 GCA_031418035.1 Acidimicrobiia bacterium | reverse complement strand
CTCGAGCCGATCATGGGGCCGATCTGGGTGTGGGTGTTTCTCGATGAGTATCCGGGAGTCGCAGCACTGATCGGCGGCGCTGTGGTATTCAGCGCACTTGCGATTCACACGTTGTACGCCGCACGTACGACAACGGCTGTCTGAATACCGACTGCTCTGTCCGCGTTTGGTCAGCGAGCTTACGTTCCTTACTTTGCTTTCGCGATAAGGGCATCGAATTGCGCTTCGCTGAGTTCACCGGACGCGCGAGCGACGACCTTGCCCTGTGCGTCGATGGCGACGAAGAACGGAAACGATGTCAGGCCGTAGGCGGAGGCGGCGGTGCCACCAGCATCGTCGGCCAACGTCGGCGCATCGAGACCCTCCTTGGCCAGCCACGCCGACGGTGGGTAATTGGGCAGATCTTTCTGCGTCGATGTCGCGATCACTCGGACGTCGATCGAGTTGCGCTTACCACCCCGAGCCCAATCGGCAAGCTTGGGAACCTCGCGCTGACAGTGCGGACACCAGTGGGCGACGAAGGCGAGCACCATGGCGCGTTTGCCGGGAACGATCGACTCGCTCTGCCCGGAGAAGTTCTGTCCCACAACGCTCGGCGCGAGAAGGCCGAGCGCGGGGTCTGCGCCTTCCCCATCGGCGAATGAGGGCAGCACTTCGCCGGTGACGGAAATCTCCGACGTCTCCTGAACGACTTCGCCGGTCGACGCATCGGTGGAGCCCGACGTCGTAGTCGACGAGTTACGGGTCAGCAGTATCGCAACAACGAACAACACCACGACACTCATGAGGGCGGCGGCGACGAGTGTGGCCGTCTTGTTGGACTTCGGTGTGGGAGGAGTTGTGGTGTTTGACATGGTCAGCCTTGCTGTTGCTATGCGATGTTTGCGGTGGTTTCGACTCCTCAGGCGCCGCGATGGGGATTCGCCCGTCGGTCGATGAAGAGCAGAACGATGATCGACACGAAACCGGTGAGCGCCATCACGGGGATGGTGACGTACCCGAACTTCTCCACCCACTTGAGTGAACAGGGATTCGACGGGTCACATGTCGACGATTCGAGACTCGGGAACCGTTCGATCAGTATGTGGTACGACGATACGAGCGCACCTAAAACACAGAGGGCCGTTGCGTATGGCCGGATTGCGCGATGGCGACGCACGACCGCGAACCCGAGCAGGAGCGCAGTCGGGTACATCGCGATTCGTTGATACCAGCAGAGCTTGCACGGCAAGAAATGCGCAACCTCCGAGAGGTACAGACTCCCCGCCATCGACACGGCAGCGATTGCAGCAGCCCCAGGAAGGGCAACCGGACCCAACGCGCGCAGTACCTTTTCGCGCAGACCCGGCGTGAGTGGGCTTGACGAAAGACTGAGGAACACCCCGATAACGAACACCTGCAGCGCAAGGGCGAGCAGCGCGAAGAAGGTAGTGACGGTATCGATGGGCATAGATGCAGGCGACGTTGCCGAGAAGGGGAAGTGGAGAGGAAAGCTGACGCGAAAGCGTGCGCTGAATGTCACCATCGTGACGACGAATAATGAGCGGTTGATGAGCGGTACCGTGGAGTTGTGGAAACTGCTGCGTCAACGAACCCCGGTGCTGTTCCAAAGGGCTCGGCAACACCGGCCTCCCCGAAGCCGAAGCCTTCATCTCGGCGGGTCGGCGCGCTGCTCATCGCACCGCCCGCCATACTTGCTCTGAGCTTGATTGCGAACGGCGCAAAGCAGTCCCGCGATCGTGGCAACGCCACCGTTGTCGCGCAAAAGGCTCTTTCGAAGGCGTTCGACAAGGTGCCCTTCAAGGTTCGACTTCCCCAGCCCGTACCTGAAGGCGCCCGGATGGTCCGTGTCTATCTGGACGAACCCGATTCCGATCGTGGCTTCCAGGCCTTTCAGCTCAACGTCTGGTACACGACGCCGGGCCTCAAGGACGAAGGTGGTGGGCAAACGATCCATGTCTGGCAGTCCAACGACAAATTCTTGAATCGTCGTCTGCGCGACCCCTTGCAACTCGTGGGCACCCCGGTCGTGATCAAGGGCGAAACATGGCACCAAGTGGTCGACGATCGCGTCCCCAATCAGGTCGTCAGTACGTTGTCGAAGCGCTTCGATGATGGGATAACCATGACCGTGGACGCCAAGGATGCGGCCCTGGCCCGACGTGCGGTCGAAACGCTTGCGACGGCGCAACCGTCGGTGGGCTAAGCACAATCAGCCTCGGGGATTCGCAGGTGCGAATCGTGGCTCATGAGTGAACGGCGCACCACCACCACGTGAGGGAGTCAATCCCTTAACTTGACTCCTGACAGTGCCGACAATGCTTCCGCACGCCCAGGTATGCACCGCGCCATTGCGAGTGGATCGACCAACGGAACGAGGAACGAAAGTGAGGAGATCGCGACAGTCCCTCGATTCGGCCATTCGTTCGTTTGCCTCTGTTCTCACCATCGTTTTGACGGCCGTTGCGACAATGTTCACCGACCGAACGGGCATCGGGACGTGGGCATCGGTTGCACTCGTGAGCCTCGCGTACGCCGTAACGGAGCGGGCCTCAGTTCGATTGCGAATACGCGACAACTACGTCAGCTATGTTCCGAAGGAATTTTCCTTGCTGATCGGCGCACTGCTGCTCCCACCGGTCACCCATGTGGCAATTCGAGCAGTCACGACGGCGGCAACGAGCGCCTGGCGTGTCTGGCTCGGTCGACCCCGACCGACTCACCCTGCGGTAACGGATGGGCTGCTTGGAGCAGTCGAGGTGTCCGCGTTCACGGCCGTTCTCGCACTTCTAGGGTGGCAGCAGAACCTCGCTGGGGATGCCCCCTTGTTGATCGGCGCCGCCTGGGTTGCGCTCCAGATTCCCGTCTCGCTCATTTCGATATGTGCACAGAGGTTGTCGAAGAGCAGTGTCGAACGACAACCCGGACTTTGGACTACTGCCGTCGCGACCTACCTGTCGTTCCAGACAATGATCTGTGCACTTATTTTAGGATTGACGCTCCTCAGTCAGACCAGATACGTGCTCCTGCTTTTCGTGCTGTTCATCGCGGCCGTAGCATTGCCGTCTCGACGTATCGCTGGTCTCCTCATCGAGGGCGAGGAATTCCGCTCCGTCGACCGGTTCTTTCGCCTGCTTCAGGCGACGGACTCCACGAATGTCGACGCAGCGCTGAAACTCGCCGCCCAGGCCGTTCGTGCGCGTGATACCCAACTCGTCATTCTCCAGCGCGAGGGACCCGACCACAGCCTCGACACCGCGATGTGCATTTCCGTCGATGCACGAACCTCCAGCAAAACCGAGGACCTGCCGGAGCTCTGGAAGGAGGCGATCGCGTCACGCCAAGTTCAGACACAGGTTGGCATGTCATCCGCCAAGAATCGCCATGCTGTTGCGACGACGCAGATCGCATGCCCGCTCATTCTGAAGGACCAGGCAGTCGGTCTACTGGTGTGTGTGGACCAGGAGGAACGCAAAGTCACCGATGGTGCGATCTCGATGGCGACTCGGCTCGCGCAGCACCTGTCGATGTGGCTCGAACAAGACCGCCTGCTCGGCGAACTTCGTCGAGAGATGATCGAACGTACCCGAGAGGCGTTGCACGATCCGCTCACAGGCCTGTTGAATCGCCGCGGGTTCAACGAGGCATGGGAGGAGACACTCAGACGAGGCCATGCTCAACTTGCCGTACTCCTGATAGACCTCGACCGGTTCAAGGACGTCAACACGCACCTCGGACACGCCGGGGGCGACGAGTTGTTGGTTCAGGTGGCGCAACGACTCCGCAAGGTTGCGCCGCCGCGCAGCTCTGTTGCTCGCCTCGGTGGTGACGAGTTCGCGGTGATCGTCCCCGTCGGAGACCATTCATCCGAAGGAGAAGCACCGTCGATGACCTTTGCCCGGTCGGTACGCCGGATCCTCGAGGTCGAACACGTCGTCGGGAACGAATCCATTGTGGTCGGAGGTTCCGTAGGGTTCGCGTTGTTCCCGGAGCATGGCCACAACCTGACCACCTTGCTGTACAACGCCGACGCGGCGATGTTTGCTGCGAAGGAAGACCCCGACAGTGGAGTTGTTGCGCATAGCGAGAAGCTGATGTCGAACGGCGCGAACGGCTCGAACGTCGCAGACGCATACCGACTTCGATCCGCCATCGAGAACCGCGACATCAAAGTCTGGTACCAGCCCATCATTAATATGCAGACGTATCAAATTGCCGGGTTCGAAGCGCTTGCGCGATGGCAGGACGGCATGAGCGTTGTTTTGCCGTCGGAGTTCATTTCGCTGGCCGAACGAACCGGACACATTCACGCACTCACCGAACTCGTGATCCACGATGCCTTCAGCAACACCGTGCGCTGGAGAAGGCAGACCGGAATGGATCTGCACATCGCAGTGAACTTTTCACCACTCTCGATCTCGCATCCACAGGCCCTTCGTGCCATCAACGAAACCCTCGAATGGACGGGACTACCGGCGGGCGCCGTCCATATCGAAGTCACCGAATCGCGAATGTTCCGTGACCCTGATCGTGCTCTCGAGCAACTCGACGAGCTGAAACGAAACGGTCTGAAGATCAGTCTCGACGACTTCGGTACCGGTCACTCGACACATGAATGGCTCATGCGAATGGCACCGGACGAGATCAAGATCGACCGAATGTTCATTCGCGACATCCATCTTCCGCGCGCTTCGGGAATCGTTGAAGTCGACGTGCTGCTCGCGTCCAAGTTCGCGATGACCGTGGTTGCCGAAGGAATCGAGACCTCGGAGCAATGGTTGCGCGCCCGTGAGCTGGGAGTTGATTACGGGCAGGGCTTCCTGCTCGGACGACCAATGCCCGTCGAGAAGGTAAACAGATGGCTGGCTGCGGAACATCTCGAAATTCACAAGTTGGTCGAGCGTCGAAAACTCGAAGTGTCCTAGCCCTAGCGATTGCTGTTGCGGTGCTCTTGTGATGGGTGTTGCGATGCTCTTGACGTGCGAGTTCTGGTGCTTGTACGCAGCCGGGTGAATCACCCGTAGCCTGTAGGGCGAAATGACATCCGCACATGCATCCGGTATCCCCTTCGACGACGGACTGCCTGGTGCATCCCTACTCCTCGATGTCGACAAGATGCGCCCGCACGTGCAGTCGAGTTTCGGGTTGTTCGGACGTGTCAGCCAGGTGCAGATTCGACAGGTGGACTACGTGCCGCACACGTCGCTGCGCGTGCACTATCTCGCGGAGATCGGCACCTACCGCCATGACCTCACCGCGCAGATCGGATTCGGCCCGGCCGACAAACAACTCGTTGCCGCACTGAAAGTCCAGGCCAAGGAGCGAAAGTCAGCTCGCACGCCGATCATTCGTCTCCTCACCGAAGGGGAGGCATATCTGTCGTGGTGGCCGATTGACCTGGGTCTCCCGATGCTGGCGCGAACCGATGTCGAAATCGCCGACCTCATCGGCATGGACTCGGCCGGCCCGTCCGTGCGCCTGTCGTGGGCACCGGGTCGACGAGCAGTGTTGCGCTTTCCCGAAGCAGTCGTGAAGGTCTATGCCGACCCCGCGCACGCCAAGCGTGCGGCGACGGCCCTCAAACTTGTCGGTGATCACATCGCGACGTCACGGTTGCTGTACCGAAACGTCGACGAGGGTCTCGTCGGTACCGAGCTCCTCACCGGTCAAAGCCTCGATACCCGTGCTGCGCACGATCACGTCGGCGCGGCCGTCGAACTCCTGTCACAACTCCATGGTCTCGACCCGACCGTGGTGGACCCGAACGCAACGTTGCCGACATACAGCGTCGAACGACACCTCGCGGAGCTCACACAGTCGACCGCAGTCGTGAGCTTCTGTCGCCCTGATCTTGCCGAACGCATTGCCACGCTGTTGGCGACGCTGACTCGTACGGCGCCTACCGATTCGTCGTCGTACGTCATGAGTCACGGTTGCTTCGACGTGTCGCAACTCTTCAGAAGCGGTGACCAGATCCATGTGATCGCGTTCGACCAACTCGGCCTCGCCCCGCGAGCGCTCGACATCGCGCAGTGCGCCGTGAACCAAAGCCTCGGAGGCGCGGGTGACCCCGCGAAGACGGGTGAACTTCTGGCCGCCATCCAGGCTGCCTACGGCGTCGACGTATCCTCGGCCGAGTGGTACGTGGCGGCGGCGTTCCTCGGACGACTTGCCAAGCCGCTGACGCAGTACCAACGCGATTGGTCGGCCCGCGTCGAGGTCCTCCTCAGCGCGGCCGAAGCGTACGCCGCGGGCTAACCGCACTGCGCCTACCGCTCCTGCCGGTCCGGCACGTCACCGCTCCCGCAGCGCGGCACCCCCTTTTCACTCAGCGGCGAGTTGCAGGGTCGACGGCAAGTTAGCCCCACCAACACCTTGCCGTTCACCCTGCAACTCGCCGTCGAATGACGTGACGAATGGGTTGTGAGGGGCTTGGCTCGTGTGGGAGGGCTCGTTTGGGAGGGGGCGCGAGTGGGAGGGGTGGAGAACGAACGCTCGCGCCCCTGTCGGACAGGGGCGCGAGATTTGCTGGTTAGTTCTTGTTGCCTTCGCGGCTGGCGAT
>JANOWU010000074.1:0-25141 GCA_031418035.1 Acidimicrobiia bacterium | reverse complement strand
GCCAGCAACGTGTAGTCGCCGGCGTCCTGGGTTTTCCAGAACCGTCGAACGAGGTCCAACGCCGGGTACGTTCCGTCATTCGGGGGCGGAGCAAGCGAGGCGGAGAGCCCAGCCGCAGAGCGAAGGTCGGGCAACGTTCCCCCTCGAAGTTCGGCGTAGGCGAGCGGGTCCAGGTAATCGGCGACGAAGCAGACCTTGTCCCCTCGGAGGCGATACAGGCTTTGACCCTTGATGGGAACGTCGCCGTGTTCGGCCCTGACGACCATCGTCCAACGCGCCCACCCGCAAACGGTATCGGCCTCGACCTGCCAATCCTCGAATCGGACACCGGCAAGCGGCACGACCTTTTCCATGTGCTCCATGAACTTCTGGATCTCCGCGGTGCCCCGTTGCGCGCCGAGAAATGGGTCGTAGTAGATCGCATCGTCGGTAAAGAGTTCGACGAGTCGCGTGTAGCGCTGATCGTCTTCGACCTGACCGAACTTCTTCAAGATGGCAACGGCGGGACCTGGCATACACGCATCGTACGGCGAGATCGAAGCAATCGCATTTCTGTCTTGATGGGCCAACCGATTGACCCGATTTCTGCTGCGCGGAAAAGTAGCTTCGAACCGTGGCACTCTTCCCGAAGGACTCCGGCGTGGTGAGGCTCCTCGCCGGAATCTGGTTCGTCATGATGGGCAACGGTTTGTTGCTCCTACTCTTTGGCGTCCGATCCACCCAGGCCGGGTTTGGTCCCCAGATCACGAGTTACATTTTCGCGGGCTACTACGTGGGCTACGTCGTCGGGTCACGGGCTGCGCCCCGTCTGATCGATCGTTTGGGTGCGCCGTCCGCGTTCTCACTGCTGTGTGGCGTCGTGGTCGTGGTTGCGGTGTTGCCGCCGACGCTGGTGGCACCATGGTTCTGGGTGTTGTTGCGGGTTTGCCAAGGGTTTGTCTTCGCCGCGATCTACGTGATTTCGGAAAGCTGGCTCAATCGAGTCGTCGAGAACGTGAACCGGGCTCGGTTGCTGGGAATCTACGTCGTGTTGGTCATGGTTGGTTTCGCGGTTGGATCGCTGTCGTTCCAGTTCACGGGATCCAAGGGCACGATGCCGTTCTTGGTCGCAGCATCGTTCTGCCTGATCGCTGCGCTCTGCACGTTTACGATGCCTTCACCACCGCAACGCCATACCACTGACAGCGGGATCCGGATGGTCGAACTCTCGCAACTCTCACCGGTCGGTGTGGCGAGCACGTTTCTCACCGCACTGGCCAACGCTGCGTTCGTATCGGTGGTTGCGGTCTACTCCACACTCGTCGGATACTCGAAAACCCAGACCGCGTGGTTTTCGTTCTTGGCAGCGATGGGCCCACTGTTACTCCAGGGTCCGCTCGCACGGTGGTCGGACAGGCACTCGCGTCATCGCGTGCTTGCGGTCGCTACCCTTCTCGCGTCGCTCGCGGCGATCGGTGGCGTGCTCGGACCGCTTGGGGGCTGGGTGCCCTTCGTCGGCGTGTTCGTGTTGGGCGGACTCACCTTTACGCAGTATTCCCTCAACGGGGCCACCGTGAACGATCGCCTGCGCCCCGAGCAGATGCCGAGCGCCGGTTCACACCTCGTGCTGGTCGGTGGAGCCGGTGCGCTCTGCGGGACCCTTCTCGTGGGCCCTGCGTCGAAGTGGTTCGGCATCGATGGCGGCTACGTCGTTATTGCCGGAGCGCACCTATGCGTTGCCGGGGTCGTTGCCGCCCGTTACTACGCGGCCCGCTCCCCAATTGCGAGAACCAAGCGCGCGTAGGATCGCGACAAGATTCGCATCGCGGTCGGCTTCCATCTGCGCGATCGTCTGGTGTCCACTCTGTGCATCGGACTGCGATGCGATCAGATCCACCAGCGCATCGTTGAACGGAGGCACGTCGGTCAGCTTCGACCAGGGCCAGGCCAACGCCGGGCCGAACTGGTTCATGAAGTGCCGCATGCCTGCGGGTCCGCCCGCGATCCGATACGTCTCGAACATCCCCATCTGAGCCCATCGGAGTCCGAAGCCGTACTTGATCGCATCGTCAATTTCCTCGGTCGTCGCCACGCCGTCGTGCACGAGCCAAAGGGCTTCTCGCCACACGGACTCCAACAAGCGGTCGGCGATGAAGGCGTCGATCTCCTTACGAACCCGCAGTGGCTTCATGCCGATCGAGGCATACATCGACGACGCCGCAGCGATGGCCTCTTCACCCGTTTGCGTACCACCGACGACCTCGACGAGGGGCAGGAGATAGACCGGGTTGAACGGATGACCGACGAGAAGACGTTCGGGATGGTTCAGGCCCTCTTGAAGTTGTGTCGGCAGGAGACCCGAGGTCGAGGATCCGATGGTGGCCTCCGGTCGAGCCGCAGCGTCGATCTGGGCCAGAATTCCCCGTTTGAAGTCGAGCACCTCCGGCACCGACTCCTGGATATGGTCAGCGTTGGCGGCCGCCTCAGCTATCGACGAAACCCGCGTAACGGTGCCGCGCTGCGAAGCTCCAATACCGAGGTCCGCGTAGGAACCGGCGGCGCGCTCGATGATCGAATCCAGGTTCGCCCACGTGGAATCGCTCGGTTCGAAGACGAGAGCGTCGTGGCCGTGGAGAACGAAACGCGCCGTCCAGCCCGCGCCGATGACACCGGCGCCAACAATTCCGATTTTCATCTGTGGACCTAGTGTTTCTTGAGCGCGAGTTTGTCACGAACGGCGGCCGGGCTCATGACGCGTACGCCCATGCCTTCGAGGATGACCTTGGCCTTGTCGACGAGGTCGGCGTTCGTCGCCAACTGGCCTCGTCCGAGGTAGAGGTTGTCTTCGAGACCGACGCGAACATTGCCGCCGACGAGCGCCGCGGCAGCAACGTAGGGGAGTTGGTCGCGACCGATCGAGAACGCAGAGAAGAGCCATCCCTCAGGCAGGTTGTTCACGAACGCCATCAACGAGTTCATGTCGTTCGGGGCTCCCCACGGGATACCCATGCACAACTGCACCATCACCGGATCATCGAGGAGGCCTTGTGCTTTCATCCATCGAGCAAACGACAGATGTCCGAGATCGAAGAGTTCGAGTTCGGGCCGGACGCCGAGCGTTTGAACCTGACGAGCCATCTCCGCCAGGATCGACGGCGTGTTCGTCATGATGTAATCGCCCTCGCCGAAGTTCATCGTGCCACAGTCGAGTGTGCAGATCTCCGGCATCAAGTGACGAACATGGTCGAGTCGCTCGGTCGCGCCCGCCATGTCGGTGCCAACCGGCGAGATCGGAAGAGGTGCCTCGATCGAACCGAACGTGAGGTCGCCGCCCATGCCTGCAGTGAGGTTGATGACGACGTCGGTGTTCGAATCGCGAATGCGTTCCACGACTTCGGCATACAACCCGACTTCGCGCGCTGCAGCGCCGGTATGCGGGTCGCGTACGTGGATGTGCACGACCGCGGCGCCGGCGTCGGCAGCAGCGATGCAGTCGCGGGCGATTGCTTCGGGTGTGAAGGGGACCTTGTCGCTCTTGTTCACCGTGTCACCAGCGCCGGTGACCGCGCACGTGATGAAGGATTCTGTTGATGCCATGGTTCCCTTTCAGTTTCCCCGTGCTCGGCGAGCAAGAAGACAGATCATCTCGTAGACAGTCGTCGCTGCGGCGAGCGAGGTTATCTCGGCATGATCGTAGGCGGGGGACACTTCGACGACATCACCCGATACGACGTTCATGCCCGCCATGCCCCGCAAGATCATGACGAGTTCCCGGGTGGTCATGCCCGCTATCTCGGGCGTGCCGGTGCCTGGTGCATGGGCCGGGTCGAGCACGTCGATATCAATGGACAGATAGACGGGTCGATCACCGATTCGTTCGCGAATACGAGACACCACACCATCGACCCCGATGCGTTGGATGTCGTCGCACGACACGATCTTGAAGCCCAATGCTTCATCGCGTTCGAAGTCGCTCGGCGAGTACACCGGTCCTCGAATACCGACGTGCATCGAAGCGTCTTGATCGAAGAGACCTTCTTCTCCGGCGCGGCGAAACGGTGTGCCGTGTGTGAAGCGTTCGCCGAAGTAGGTATCCCACGTGTCGAGGTGGGCGTCGAAGTGCAACACGACGACCTTCCCGAAACGCTTGTTGACGGCCTTCAGCAGCGCGTAGGCGATGGTGTGGTCGCCACCGATGGATATCAGCGATCCGACGGGGTGCGGGCCGGCCGCGTCGCCGAGTAGTTCGGTGGCTCGCTGTTCGATCGCGACCAACGACTCAGCAATCGAGAACGGGTTGCACGAGACGTCGCCAGCGTCGGCCACCTGCAACTGCGCGAATGGAGCGATGCCGTATCCCGGGTGATAGGCGGGACGTATCGCGCGTGATGCCTGGCGAACGGCCTCCGGACCGAATCGAGCCCCTGGACGAAAACTCACACCACCATCGAAGGGGACCCCCAACACCGCAATGTCGCAGTACGG
Source organism: Acidimicrobiia bacterium (assembly GCA_031418035.1). GTDB lineage: Bacteria > Actinomycetota > Acidimicrobiia > Acidimicrobiales > JANYDT01 > JANOYY01. The sequence continues at coordinate 20,677 of JANOWU010000074.1, read as the reverse complement.
CACATCGCGAAGTTCGGGGACACGAACGAAGGTGGAGGACCCCGCAAAACGGGGCATCGTGGTGGCATCTATCGGTTGGATTGGCGTGGGACGATCTGCGCTCGACATAGAAAGATCCTATTGTGATCGGCCCATGCCGAGAGACCTCGGCCCGTAGCGAAGAGAACCCATGGGAATTGTTTTCGGCCTGATCGCCGCCATATTGCTCGGCGCATCCGACGTCGCCGCGGCGAAGGTTTCTCGAAGCGAACCGTCCATGGCGGTAACCCGCACGGCGCTTCTCACCTCGATCGGCATTGCGCTTGTGGGATTGCTCATCGTGCCGTCGGTCTGGTCGGTTCGCGACGTGTTCGTGGGGTGCCTGTCCGGCGTCGCAATGACGGTCGGATTGGTGATGTTGTATCGGGCCTATTCACTGGCCCGGGTTGGTGTTGTTGCGCCCACGACCTCGGTACTGACCGCGCTGATCCCGGTGCTCGTGGCGTATCTGCGAGGCGACGTCCCCACCGGCGTGGCATGGGCAGGAATCGCCCTCGGGTTGGCCGGAATTGGATTGGCCACCTATGAGCCGCCGCAGCGAATCGATTCGGCGAAGGTGGGCGCGACGAGCGCCGGTTCGGACCGACAGGGCGTCCTCCTCGGACTGGGAGCGGGGTTGTGTTTCGGAGGCGGTTTCTCGTTGTTGGCCGAGACATCAAACCAGTCGGGACTCGTGTCGGTTGTCGCACAACGAGGTTCGGGCCTCGTGCTGTTGTTCCTCGTCGGGCTCGGTCAGGCCGGACCGACATTTGCACTCCGGGCGAACGTCCGTACGCTGTCGCTTTCGGTCGGTGTTCTTGCCGGCATCGCCATCTGCTTCTTGAAGTTGGGGTTTCGTCGCGGTCCCGACGGGCCGGTTGCCGTCGCGGCGTCGCAGTTCGCGACATCGGCTGTCGTGTTCGCCGTCATCTTCATGAAAGAGCGACTGCGGCCGATCGCTGGCATCGGGATAGCGTGCGCCGCGGTTGGGGTCGCGATGATGTCGCTCGGGTAGGCTCGCGTCATGAGCGAGTCCATGAACATCGAAGGTGTCTACGTCCCGGTCGTCACGCCATTCGATGGCAGCGATGCCATCCGTATCCCCGGGCTCACACAGGTGATCGAGCGCTGTCTCGACGCTGGCGTTGCGGGCATCGTGTCGTGCGGAACGACTGGTGAGTACTACGCAATGAGCTTTGATGAGCGGGTGCAGGTGATGACCCATACTGCGTCGGTCGCGAAAGGACGAGCCCAGCTCGTCGCGGGATGCAATGCCGGTTCGACACGAGAGGCGATCGCCTACGGAAAGATCGCAAAGGACCTCGGGTACGACGCGGTGATGCTGGCGGCCCCGCCGACATCGCTGCCTCGCCAACATGAATTGGCGGCGCACTTCATCGCGATCGCGGAGGGTTCGGGGCTCCCCATCATTCTGTACAACTATCCGGCGCGGGCAGGCGTCGAAATCGGCATCGAGTGCCTCGACCTTCTCGCCGATCGCGCCGACATCATCGCAATCAAAGAGTCGAGCGGTGACTTCTCGAGGTTTCTCGCATTGCGCTCACGCTATGAAGGTCGGATCACCATCATGTGCGGCTCCGACGATCAGGCCGCCGACTACTTCTTCTGGGGTGTCCGGTCGTGGTTGGCCGGAACCGCCAACGTGTTGCCGGCCGAACACGTGGAGATCATGAACGCGGCCCTCTCCGGTGATCTCAACCGCTCGCGGGACCTGTTCGCCAAGGTCCTTCCCTGGGTTCAGGTCATGGAAAGTGGCAGCTACAACCAAAAGGCCAAACTTGGTCTCGGTCACTTCGGTATCGACTGCGGGTCCGTTCGTCAGCCGTTGCTGCCGCTCGACCCCGCAGCCGCTGAGGACTATCTCACGAGCCTCAAGAACGCGAGTTCATAATCTTCGATCCATCCGGCAGCATCGAGTAAGTGAGCAGAGCACGTGCGAGTGACGAAAACACTGAATGCCGTCGAGGTCCACGCCGAAGGGGAACAGGGAACGTGCTTCCTCGGGTCCGTCTTCGAGATACCCGGCACCACAATGCTCGAAAAGCTTCGTTACATCAACGAGGTCGACGATTCTCTGCGTACCTACCTCACGATGGAGCCGCGAGGACGTCCGCAGACGAGCGCGAACCTCGTCTTCGCGTCGAGTCACCCTGAAGCCGACGCAGGGTTCATCATTCTTCAGGCAGATCGCGCGCATGCCATGAGCGGCTCCAACACGATCTGCGTCGTGACAGCGCTCCTGGAAACAGGGGTTGTTCCAATGCTCGAACCCGAGACCCTCGTGACGCTCGAAACCGCCGCTGGACTCATACGTGTACGTGCCACCTGTCACGACGGCAAGTGTGAGCGGGTCACAATGGCCGGTGTCCCATCGTTCGTCGAGGCCCTCGATGTCGAACTCGATGTCCAAGGCTATGGAAAGGTCACCGTCGACGTCGCCTACGGCGGGTGTTACTACGTGCTGGTCGACGCAGACCAACTCGGAGTCCGACTCGATCGTGGGTCGGCCCGCGACATCGTGGAGGCCGCCTCGGCGGTCTACCGGGCCGCCGATGCGGCCATCACGGTCAAGCATCCCGAAGTTCCCGACATCAACTTCCTCTCCTATATCATGGTCACCGGAAACGACGACCCGGCCGGGGGTCGACTCCGAAGTGCAACCGTGCTCAGCGGACGTGTCGATCGCTCGCCCTGTGGCACCGGGAACTCAGCGCGCTTAGCAACGCTCGAGGCACGAGGCCTTGCGAAGGTTGGCAGTCGATTCATTGCGAACTCGATCATCGACTCTGAGTTCCACGTCGCGATCGTCGGCGAAACACTCGTGGGTGGTCGCAAAGCGATCCTGCCGGAGATCTCCGGGCGCGGCTGGGTGTTCGGGACCAAGACCACGGCCCTGGATCCCACCGATCCCTACCCCGGTGGCTTCGTGCTCTCCGATGTGTGGGGACGCGGCGCCTCCGACTAGCCAGCGTCGCCCTCGACGATGCCGGGCCCGGGTGAGCGGGTGGTTACCCTCTGAGCATGTTCGGTCCGAAGCGACTCATGACCATCGTGTGTGGGATCGGTCTGGTCTGGGTCGCTTCGATGCCGTCGCAATCGGCACTGGCCGCACCCGGAGAGCCGGAGTGGCTCACCGCACCGTTTCACGACTCGCGATACTCGGCCCCAAGTACACCGCCTTCGGATTCGGCGTCTCGCCGATCCTGTTGTCCGGACGTCCTATCGAATTCGACAAGGTGGTGATGACAGAGGTCGGTGGAAAGTCCTTGACTCTATGTGCACTTACGGCACAGACGTTTCGATCGAAGGACGACTCCGAACGCAAGCAGATTCAAGAGATCCTGAGCGAGGCTGCAGTGCTCATCCCTAAGGCTGCCCTGACACCGGGACGGAAGTACCGGGTCCTTGCGGATGTCGTCGACGGTCCTCAACTCGACGGGACGTTCAGCGTTGCCATGACATCGGCGATTGGCCTTCCCTCGGACCACCCTCGGGCTGGCGACCCCACGCCGGGCATTGCGTATCAGCTGCAACGCAAGTCGGCATCGGTCTCGGGGAAACCGAAACGGTAGAGGTGCGCTACCGGTTCTGTGTTCCGGGGTTGCACCGGCCTGGTACGCCACGAACGGGGTCGGCTAGCGTCGCCGGTCATGGGTACACCGGGGTTCGAACGTTACGCAGGGCAGGTCGCGGTCATCACGGGCGGAGCAAGCGGAATCGGCCGAGCACTTGCCGTTCGTGCGGTGGAGTTGGGCATGAACGTGGTGATCGCGGACGTCGAAATCGGACCCCTGCGATCCACCGCGGATGATCTCGGTGTCGAAGCGTTTCACGTCGACGTATGTGATCCCGTGGGCGTCGAGGCACTCGCCAAGTTCGTGGACGAGCGATTCGGTTCCTGTGACCTGCTGTTCAACAACGCAGGAGTCGCCGGCCGCGGTCGTATCGACGAACAGACCCTCGATGATTGGAATTGGATCATCGATGTCAACATTCGCGGTGTGGTGCACGTCATCCATGCCTTCCTGCCTCGAATGCAGTCGAGCGGGCGAGGCGGCCACATCGTCAACACCGCATCAATTGGGGGCCTCACGGCGATCGTGAGCGGACCGTACACGGCGACAAAGTATGCGGTCGTAGGAATCTCCGAGACGCTCCGACACGAATTGGCCGGTTCGTCGGTCGGCGTGAGCGTGCTTTGCCCCGGGTTCGTCCGAACCAATCTCGCGACGAGCGATCGGAACCGACCGCCGGAGTCCGTGCCTACGAAATCCGGAACGCGAACGTCGGGCTTCGGGTTGTTGGCCGGCACGAAACCACTGATCCTCGACCCCCAGCAGGTCGCTGAGCAGGTGTTTTTGGCCGTCGCCCGCAACGACTTCTGGATCGTTACCGACCCATCGATCCTCTCTGCGGTATCGCGCTATGACGAGCTACGGGCCATCGCCGATCAGGTGGCAACGGGTGACCCGGTGGCTATCCTCGGCGACGCTTGATCTCTTCGCTGATCGCGGGGATCAACTTGTGCAGATCGGCAATCACGGCGTAGTCCGCCCGGCTCACCATGTTTGCGTCTTTGTCGGTGTTCACGGCAAGGATCTTCTTCGACGCCATGGCGCCGACCCAGTGCTGGATTGCTCCCGAGATGCCACAGGCAATGTAAATATCCGGGGCGATTCGCGTGCCGGTTTGTCCGACTTGATCGGTGTGGTTACGCCACCCGTTGTTGGTGACCGCACGCGAACACCCGACGACGCCGCCGAGCAATCCGGCGAGTTCTTCGAGAGGGGCAAAACCTTCGGGTGAACCAACGCCTCGACCGCCGCCGATGACGACGCGGGAGGTGGTCAGCGTGACGCCCGCCTCGCGGACCACCCGGTCCTGGACGATCGAGCGACCGAAAGAGGGGTCGAGATCCGGAGTGAACAGTGAGGTCGCAACCGGCACCGGTGCAACGACGGCGTCGGTTGCGTGATGGGCGACGGTCACCAGTTTTGTAGGCCCACGTAGGGTCGAATCTTCGAGCAACGATCCACCCCACTGGACGCGGGTCATCGACCAATCGTCGCCGGGCGTGATCGAAAGGCAGTTCGCGACCATCGCCAGGTCGAGGCGAGCGGCGACCTGAGCAGTGACTTCATTGCCCCGATCCGTCCCAGTGGCCAAGACCGCAATGGGCGAGTTTGCCCGAACCCACTGTGCAACGGATTCGCCCCAGGCCTCCGGACCGTAGTCGGCGAGAAGGTCATGCGCGAGGGTCACGACAGCGTCGGCACCGTAGTTGGCAGCCGCTGCTGCCAGGGCGTCGTTTCCACCGCAAATCAACGCGGTAGTTGGCGCACCCAGAGAACGGGCGACGGTAAGTGCCTCGAGTGACGCTTCATTGAGCGTTCCTCGATCGTGATCGAGAAGAACGGCGATCGTGCTCACGACATCAGCCCCAATTCGGTAAGAAGGTCGACTACGGCGCCGGCGGCATCCGGTCCGGTCCCGAGAATGACGGTCGAACTCGCTTTTTCCTCTGGCCGATGCAAACGAACCCGACCCTGGCCGCCGGGCTCGGCTGTTGCCTCGATGACTTCGACGGCCACCTTCTTGGAGGCGAGACGTCCTTTCATCGTGGGATATCGGGGAAGGTTGATGCCTTCCTTGACGCCAACGACTGCGGGGCGAGGAAGTACGTACACTTCGAATCCGGCCTCGATCGGGCGGCGTACGGTGATGCTGGCGTCGTTGATCTCGATGCCCTTCCCCCCGTTGACCATAGGGCGCCCGAGGGCGTGCGCAACTCGTATGCCCACCTGGAATCCGCCGCCATCAGCAGATTCGTTGCCGAAGAGGATCACATCGAAGGCACCCTCGCGTTCCTCGACGGTGCGAATCGCCTGTGTGAGGGCCGACGCGGTTCGCTGCGGATCCCAGTCGAGGCCATCGGCGGCGGAAACCAGAACTGCTTTCTCGACGCCGACCGAGGCCGAGTAGCGCAATTGCTCCTCGGCTTCGGGCGGCCCGAGCGTGATAACCGTGGCGGTACCACCGTGCAACTCGACAAGCTTCACGGCTTCCTCAACCGCGCACTCCTCGTGCGGCGACGTCGTGAAACCGAGATTCGTCGCGTCGACGGACTGCGCGTCGGCGGTGACATTGATGCGCGAGCCAGGTGCAGGCACCCGCTTCACGCAGACGGCAATCCGAAGTGACATCGTGGAACTACCCCTTCATCCGGGAGTCGGTTGGATCGAAGAGCGGCGTGGCGCCGACTCGTGCGACCGTGACCGGGTAGAACTCGTTCATGTACATGACGCGAAGGTTCGTGTTGCCCTCCACGGCATGCTCCGGTGGGAGGTACGCGAGAAGCAGATACTTGCCGACTGACGGACCCATGCCCGCGGTGGTAACCCGAGACACGCGGCCATGTGCGTCGAGGATGCGGTTTCCGTCGGCCGTCACGATTGGCTCGTTGCCGCCCACGGGATACCGCTTGATGCCGGCTTTCGACATGTGGTCATCCATCGTAAGCGTACACATGATTGTGGAAGCTCCCGCGGCGCGTGCTGCAACGTAGGGCTCCTTGCCGATGAAGTCGGCCGCCTTGACCTTCGGACGATCGAGGCCTGCTTCGTGGGGCATGTATTCGCTTTCCAGCTCCGAGCCCATGAGGCGGTATCCCTTTTCGATGCGGCCGGTCACGGCGTAGACGCCGATACCGACGGGGATCACGCCGAGGTCCTTCCCCGCTTCTGCGAGGGCGTCCCACAGCTTGAGACCGTGCTCCATCTTGGTGGTGATCTCCCAGCCCATTTCGCCGACGTAGGAGATGCGAAACAGCGTGCAAGGGATGCCGGCGATCAGACGATCGAGGACCGAACCGTACGGGAAGCTCTCGTTGTCGAGGCCGCCCTCACCACGTTCGGGCGTGTGGATCGACTCAACCAGCTTGCGGGCATTGGGCCCCCACACACCAATGGTGCAGAGCGCCGTCGACTTGTTCTCGAACGTCACGGAGCCGTCGAGTGGCATATGGCGCTTGATCCAGTATTCGTCGCGGCCACCGTCGAACGCTCCGGTCACGACGCGGAAGTGTTCGGCGCCGAGGCGCTGAATCGTCAGGTCACCACGGAAACCACCGTTCGGGGTGAGCCACGGCGTGTAGACACCCTTGCCAACGGCGACGTCGACCTGGTTGACGCTGAGCTTTTGCATCAGATCGAGCGCTCCGGGGCCCTTGATGTCGAGCTGGTTGAACGCGGTCAGGTCGACCATGCCCACGGTCTCGCGCATCTGCATGTGCTCGGCGTTGATGATCGGTGACCACCAGCGGGCATCCCATTCGTGTTCGCGCGTTTCGCAGACCGATGCAAACTTCTGCACGAGGCCGGCATTGGACTCGTACCACTGCGGGCGTTCCCAGCCGCGGGCGTCGTAGAACACCGCGCCGAGAGCCTCTTCGCGAAGGTAGAAGGGCGACCGGCGCATGTCGCGGCGGCTGGCCCACTGCTCACGCGGGTGCACGATGCCGTAGGTCTTGTTGAAGTGTTCTGCGCATCGGGCTTCGATGTGCATTTCGGTCTTTTCGTGCGGGTAGAACCGGCTGATGTCGGAGGTGTGCGGATCGCACATCTTGGGGTAGCCGAAGGTCATCCATTCCGCGACGAGCTGGGCGATACCGGGACCTTCCTTGATCCAGACCGCAGCGGCCGACCAGAGATTTCGGACCTCGATGCACTCGCCAAGAACGGGCATCGCGTCGGGGGTGAGGGATAGCAGGCCGTTGATGGCGTATTTGATCTCGGCGTCGCCGAGCATGTCCATCAACTCGATGGCCTGCTCCATCTGCGGATCGAAGTCGTCCATCGTGAGGGGAAGCTCGGTAGGGGAGAGCGCCGACTCTTCATTGGAAGGAATGTCATCGGGGTGGTGGAAGATCGGTCGGTGCGCATACGATCCGACCTCCATCGAGCCGGCCGACTGTCGCTCGTAACAGAACGTGTCCATGTCGCGAACGATTGGGTACGCGAGTTCCTTGTTGGATTCGACGAGCACCTGGATGGGGCCGACGTCGGCCATCTGGTGGACAGCAGGGATCAGCGGAATGTTCGCGCCAGCCATGCGGGCGATGCGGGGGCTCCACACACCACAGGCAATGGCGACGTACTCGCACTCGATGCGGCCCTTGGAGGTGACGACCGCCTTCACGTAGACGCCGTCGGTTTCGATGTCGAGCACTTCGGTGGTGGCGAAGACCTGGAGGTTGCCTGCAGCAACAGCCTCTTCACGCATGAGCGTGCCGGCGCGAAGCGAATCGACTGCCGAAACCGATGGCGTGTAGAAACCGCCGAGGATGACGTCTTCGTTGATAAAGGGGACCATTTCCTTCACCTCGGCCGGGGTGATCAACGTGGAGTCGATGCCCCATGCCTTGGCCGACGTCATGCGCCGATTGAACTCCTCGAGACGCTGTGGTTCACGAGCAACCTCGATGCCGCCGCACTCGTTGTTGACGCCCATGTCGACGTACTGCTGCTGGCTGTCGAGGGTGAGGAACGCCATTTCCTTGTTGTGGTCAGTCGGGAAGATGAAGTTCGACGCGTGGCCCGTCGATCCGCCGGGGTTCGGGAGGGGGCCCTTGTCGATCTGGACCATGTCGGTCCATCCCAGACGCGAGAGGTGTCCGACAAGGCAGTTGCCGACGATTCCGGCGCCGATGACGACAACCTTGGCTTTGGTGGGAAATTCACTCACGGGTAACTCTCTCCGGATCTTTCTGGTAACGTCCTGATATATCAGTATGGTAGCGCAGATCAAACCCGGGCGAAGCGGCAAGGTCAGGAGTTTTTGTGGCCCTGAGCGATGATGCGTACGTCGCGATCAAACGGCGAATTGTCACGGTCGATCTTCCACCTGGCGCCGCGCTCGACGAGACCGAACTCCAGTCGCGACTCAACATCGGGCGCACGCCCATCCGAGAAGCGATCCTTCGGCTCCAGCGCGATCAGTTCGTGCGAATCGTGCCCCGTCGAGGTGTGTTCGTCACGTCGGTCGACGTCGACGACCTCACGATGTTGTTCGAGACCCGGTCGGTGATCGAACCGTACGCGGCTCGCCTCGCGGCAGAACGTGGTTCAACGGCGATCTGGGATCGGATGGCGAGGAACCTTGCGGTGGGACCGTCACCCAGTGCTCCCGAGGTTGCGCTCGGCATCGACCGGCACTGTCACGAGTTGATGTGGGAGGCCGGTCAAAATCGCTTTCTCACCGACACGCTCGACATGCTCTATGCGCAGAGCGAGCGGGTCTGGTATCTGTTCGTCCGTGATGCACCAGACCTGCATGACATCTTGGGCGAACACGAGGAGTTGCTCACGTTCTTCCGCAAGGGCGACGGGGAACGAGCCGCCCGCTTGATGGCCGAACACGTTCGACAGTTCCACGACGAGATCCGCAGCGTCAAGAAGTAAGCGCGCGTTCGATCAGGTTCCGTCGAGTATCCGCTCGAGGGTTCGCGCCATGACGTCAGCGAGCGGGTGGCGTTTCGGCGTGTAATAGAGAACGCCCCCAACGGCATGCTCGAGTTCGAAGGCGCGCGCTCGCAGCCAGGTTGGCTCGTCGATCTCGAGAACCTCGCGGAACCTTCGTCGAGCCGTGCCGTTGAGGATGGCCCAGGCGGGACCGAAATCCTGCGCCGGGTCACCGATTCCCGCGCCACCCCAGTCGATGAGCGCGCTGAGTCGGCGGTTGATCACGAGGATGTTGCCCGGGATCAGATCGCCATGAAGGAACGACGCCGCGGCCGGCTGACCGGCGACTTCTCGAGACTGCGCCGCTGAGCGACGTATCGCGTCGACGTTCAGATACCGAGCGGCATTCCACACCGGATCATCGAGCCACGCGTCGAGTCGGTCGAGGAGCGCAGGAAGTGGTCCGCCGCGATCACCAGCGGCACGGACCGCCACGTTGAGTCCTTTGACCGTGGAAAGCACGCTGATTGCTGTCGCCAGATCTCGGGCGAGGCCCTCGCCGTCGGCGTGGAGAAGATCATCGCGTTCCGCCCAGGCATCGCTCCCCGGGAGCCACTCGAGGACAGCCCACACGTGCGGGAAGTCGGCCGTGGGCGTTCCGACGTAGCAGAGGTTGGGAACGCTCAGCCCGTAGGTGTCGCGCAGGACGGGCAGGATCTCGCTTTCGATCGCAAGACCGCGTGCCGCACCCTCGGTGCGGGGGAGCCGGAGCAGCAGGTCGCTCTGGTCAGGCCGATGGAGTCGCCACATGGCGTTGTCGGTGCCCGACGAATCGAGATAGGACATAGCCAACGCCGCCCACTGAGGCTTCTCGGCACGTACGAGCGAACGGGCTGACGACTCATCGGTGTTGGCTTCGTCGTCGTGAATTCTGCGCCACACGATCGGACGATATCAACGACGGCATCGTGGGCGTCCCCGAATTGCGTTCGTCGTAGGTTCGTCTCGCGTTCGTTTTCGTTGGGGCGGGGTCAGCTTTCGTAGTCGTATTCGGTGAGCGCCGGGCGCTCGTGGTAATCCGATGCCTCGCCAACCCACCACGCCACGGTTGTCTTGAGGCCGGTCGGCGTGTCGAGTGTGCCTGCGCAGATCACGAGCTTGTGGGGGTCATTGGTGGCGCGCCAGAACAGCGATGAACCGCATTCCCCGCAGAATCCGTACTGCGCGGTGGGGTGTGGAGTGTACCAGCGAAGCGTTGCGTCGGCCTCGAACTCGACGTGCTCAGGCTGTGCTGCGGTCCCTGCCATGTGATGACCGGTAAAGCGCCGACATCGGCCACAGTGGCAGTTCCACACCTCACGCAGGGGTCCGTTCACGGTGTAGCGGACACCGCCACATTCGCAGCGTCCCGGGTGCTGCTGCTGCTGCTGCTGCTGTTGTTGTTGCTCCGTCACGGACGACCCGCGGGCAGTCCGAAGAGCGCCCGGGCGTTGTCGCCGATGAATTTGCTTCGATCGGATTCCGGGAAACCATCCACAAGTTCGTTGAGATCATGAATGTATTCGGGCGTGTGGTCGGCATGCGGGAAATCCGATGCCCAGAGGAACCGTTCCACGCCGAAGCGGGCGGCGAGTGAGGGAATGGTTCGTTCGTCGGGATCGCAGCTGATCCAGATCTGGCTGCGGAAATAGTCACTGGGCTTATGTTTCAGTGGCACCCGTTCGCCGACGAACGTGTGGCCGTAGACCGCGTCGATGCGGTCGAGCCAGTATCCGATCCAGCCTCCGCCGGACTCCAACACGAGAAATTTCAACATGGGGAACTTGTCGAACACGCCGTAGTCGAACAGCGTCGTGAACTGATGTCGAACCCCGTCCGACCCCTGGACGCTGGCGAGGAGGCGGAGCTGCTTCACGTGCTCCCACGAGCCCATCCGGGTTCCCTTGGTCCACTGCGGCTCGAACGTGGGGTGGAGCGCAAGGGGTACGCCGAGGTCTTGGGCTGCGGCGAAAACCGGGTCGTTCGAAGGATGACCGAGCGGACGCCCATCATGGGTGAACGGTGCGACGTAGCCGCCCTTCGCTCCTTCGCCGACGGCTCGTTCGAGCTCCTTGGCTGCGGCGGCCGGATCGCTGAGCGAAAGATGTGCGGTTGGAACGAGGCGCGGCTGGCCCGAGCAGAACTCGCAAATCCATCGGTTGTATGCGCGCGTATAAGCCTGTGAGAGTTCGGGATCATCGAGCTCGGCTTCCCACAGCAGGCCGACAGTCGTATAGAGAAACGCAATGTCGATGTTCTCCGCGTCGAGCAAGCTGATGCGTTCGTTGGGATCCATTGCTCCGTAGGGCGATTCCGCCAGGTAGGTGCGCTCGGGATTCTTCTGGATGTCTGCGAGGTCAGGTGCGCCCATCGCGCCGAGGGTGGCCGGGAAGCCGCGGCGGCTCATCGTGCTGCGCTTGCCGTTGATCTCCAACTCCTCGAGCCCGTCTTCGTCGAGCACGATTCGCAACGCACGGTCACGGAACTTCGGGTCTATGTAGTTCTCCCAGAGATCCGGCGGCTCGAGAATGTGACCGTCCGCGTCGACGGCGCCGGCATGCTTGACCCGGTGGGTCTCATGCAATGACTTACGTGATTGGACTGCGACGCTCACGGGCACCTCCGGTGACGAGTTCCTTGGCTTGGCGAGAACCTACGCCCGACAGCGTGCCCCCGCAAAATTCGAGTGCATGCAGGGCGTGAAAGGCGTGCCGTGGTGCTCGTGGAGCAACCAACGCACGAGAACCCATTCTGCGGCACAATGACGTGATGAGCACATTGCCTGAACTCCAGCGTTTCTCGGCTGACTCAAGCGCTGACGAGGTCGCAGCGGCAATCCGCACCGACGGTGCCTGCATCGTCGAGCGACTGGCCGACGACGACCTACTCGAACGCTTTGCCAGCGAGATGTCACCGTGGACCGAACGGGTGTCGCGGGGTGGCGAGGACTTTGCCGGGACACACACCCGGCGGGCGGGCGCACTGATCGCTCGGTCCTGCGCGGCTCGCAACCTCGTGATGAACCCGCTCGTGCTGGACACGGTTCCGAAGGTGCTGGGCAAGCACACCGCCTTTCAGCTGCACCTGACCCAGACAATCGCGATTGGTCCCGGTGAAACCCCCCAATTGATCCACCGTGATCAGTGGGCGTGGGATTTCTTTCCGTTCCCGTCGGGGTTCGACGTACAGTGCAACACAATATGGGCACTTACGGATTTCACCGAGGAGAACGGCGCCACTCGTGTTGTGCCCGGATCAAACCGGTGGGAGGACAAGCTTCGTATCGACCCGGCCGACACCGTTGCGGCGACGATGCCGCGGGGATCGGTGCTCCTCTATTCGGGATCGGTGTACCACGGCGGCGGTGCCAACAGGAGCGACACGACGCGGGTCGGCATCAACATCACCTACTGCCTCGGTTGGCTTCGCCAGGAGGAGAACCAGTACCTCTCGTGCCCGCCCGAGATTGCTCGCACGCTCGATCCCGTCTTGTTGCGGCTGATGGGCTATCGCCACGGTGCCTTCGCTCTCGGGTATGCCGACGATCTTCGAGATCCCCTCACAGCGCTCATGAACCCCGACGTGCTGGCGCAACCGGCCGACGCCGAAGGAAGACAAATCCTTGGCGTCCGAAAAGACTCAGAACACATTGGTCCCGTCCCCGAGTAAGTACCGATGGGAATCGCGGTTGGCCTGGTGACACCCCAATCTCGATGAGGTTGGGTTCGTGTCAATGGCTGGTGTTACGAGTTTTGCACGAACTCGAAGCCGAACCGACCCTTGATGCAGAGGTTCCCGTGGGTGACCGAATGATCGCTCGGCGAAGTGACCTTCACGATGCGTTCGTCTTGCACGTGCAAAGTGAGTGAGCAGCCAACGCCACAGTAAGGGCAGATCGTGTCGGTCTGGGTTTGGGAGTCTTCGTTCCACGTGCCTTCAGCGCGCATCGTATGTTCGCTGCGGAACATGAGAGCTCCGGTTGGGCACACCTGAACACAGTTGCCGCAATACACGCACGCGGAGTCGGTCAGGAGGTTGTCGAACTCCGTTGATATGCGCGCATCGAATCCACGACCGGCCACGCCGATCGCAAACGTGTTCTGCCATTGATCACCGCACGCATCGACGCACTGGTAGCACAGAATGCATTTCGAGTAGTCGCGGACGTAAAGATCGTTGTCGTCCTTCACGGGCTGAAGAACCGTTTCGGCAAGTACGCCGTCGGTGGTGTGATGGTGCCCCGTCGCTCGCGCGTCGCGGTCATCCGTTGTGGCGGCGCTGCCGTGGCGATCGGTGTCGACGCCGTACTCGGTGTTCCAACGAGCAACGTGTTTGGTGATGGAGAGATCTACCGAGCTGCCGAGAAGTTCGAGAACCATACGGCGCGAGGTGTCGACACGCTCGTTGCGGGTGTGAACGACCATGCCGGGTTCGACCGGGCGTGAACAGGACGGAACAAGAGTCCGAGACCCCTCCACCTCGACCATGCAGACGCGACATGCGTTCTTCGGGGTGATGGTCTCACCCCGGCAGAGAACGGGAATCTCGGTGCCCGAGTCGCGGCATGCCTCGAAAATCGTCGTACCCTCTGGCACCTTCACCGTCGTACCATCGATGGTGGCCTCCACGAGGCGACGAGGCATTCCTACCGGGGTCATGCGAACACTCCAAGTTTGATGGCCGAATCAATAGCGTTGTGTGCGGTCTGCCCCAGGCCACAAATGCTGGCGTCGCGCATTACCTGCCCCAGATCTCTCAACAGCGCAAGTTCATCAGCGCGCGTACGATCTGGCCGAGACCCAATTGCGATCCGCGTGAGCGTCTCCTGCTGGCGTACCGTCCCGACTCGACACGGTACGCACTGGCCACACGATTCGTTGCGAAAGAAGGCGGCTATGCGACGCACTTGATCGACCATGTCGACCGTGTCGTCGAAGACACACACCACACCGGACCCAAGCGTCGCTCCGATCGCCCGCGTCCCCTCCAACGTGAGCGGAACATCCAAGTCGGCCGGGCCGACGAACGAGCCGGCCGCGCCGCCGAGAAGAATCGCCTGCACCTCTCGGCCGGCCGTCACTCCACCGGCAAGGTCGAGCAGCTCGCGCAGCGTCACGCCATAGGTGACTTCGTAGACACCCGGCTTGGCCACCGCGCCACTCAAGCAAAACAGCTTCTGGCCCGTTGAGCCCTCTGTGCCACGAGCACCGTAGACGAGACCGCCCTCCAGCAAAATGGGAAGCACGTTGATGAGGGTTTCGACGTTGTTGACCACGGTGGGTTTGTCGAACAGGCCCTTTTCGACGGGGAACGGAGGCTTGTTGCGAGGTTCACCGCGGTAGCCCTCGATCGAATTGAAGATGGCAGTCTCTTCGCCGCAGATGTATGCACCGGCCCCTCGCGTTATCTCGATATCGAAATCGAAGCCGGAGCCGAGGATGTTCTTTCCCAGAAAACCGCGGTCCCGGGCGGCCTGCAGGGCATCGGTAAGTGTACGTATTGCCCTCGGGTACTCACCGCGGAGATAGATCCAGCCGTGTTCGCAACCAGTGGCGTACGCGGCGATCGTCATCGACTCGATCAGTGAGAAAGGATCGCCCTCCATCACGACGCGGTCCTTGAACGTTCCCGGCTCGGACTCATCGGCGTTACAGACGAGGTGGTGGGGGCGAGCCGGCTGGCGAGCCACCGCGTCCCACTTACGGCCGGTGGGAAATGCCGCGCCACCTCGACCGAGGAGGCGAGCGTCGGTGACCTCACGAATCACACCGAACGGTCCGAGTGCAAACGCCAGCCGTAAGGCCTCGTAGCCGCGATGGGCTCGATAGCTGTCAATGCTGGTCGGATCGACGACGCCGATTCGGCCCAGAAGCATTCGTTCGCCTGCCCGTTGGGGGAGGGCAGCAACGACCTCAGCCTCGGCGCCAGGCCACGCGCCATCAATGACGGCTTGCACGGTCGCCGGCGTGGCGTGTTCGATGAGCGCATGACGCGCCGGCTCACCAGCTTCGATCACGAGGCCGACGGGCGCCCGCTCACATGCGCCGAGACAGGGCGACGCATGCGCTCCGGCCGGAATGGACTCATCGGTCGAACCGGCGGCACGACATGCCGCGTCGACGCACACGTGAACTTGGCGCGAACCGCATTCACGGAGCGAGAACAAGGCGTAGAAGCTGGCCACGGCGAACACCTCCGCCGGCGCAATGTCGGTACGTGTGCTTATCTCATTCACTGCGCCCGGCGAGATCCACCCCATTCGATCGTTCACCGCGTGAAGCACGGCGAGGAGTTCGTGTCGACGGTCTCGCAACTGCCGCCCACCAATACCGACGTGGTGATCGGACTCGGTGCGCAGCCCAGCGCGCCACCCATCGATCGCCGGGCCAAGCACCGACTCGATGGCGGCAACCTCAGCTGCGGTTGCCTGTTCGGCGTTGACTTTGACGTCCATGAATCAGATTCCTAACCGGTTCAGTTCCCCGCGACGAGTGCCCGGTCGCGGAGTTTTTCGATGCGCACAGCGCTGGCCTTGAATTCGGCAGTTCCCGACTTCGGATCGTTCGCCTCGATCGTAAGGACGTTGACATCGACCTGTTCCGGAAAGTGAAACGTCATGAACACGAGACCGGGGCGGAGTGATTCGTCGATGCGCACGGGCGCTTCAACCCCACCACGTCGTGAAGACACCAGCACCGCTTCACCGTCGGCGAGGCCCAGACGGGTTGCGTCTTCGGGGGACACGTCGATTGTTTCGCCAAACCGCAGCGGCGACGCAAATCCTCCGGACTGCACTCCCGTGTTGTACGAGTCGAGCCGACGGCCCGTGGTGAGGCGCAACGGGAACTCCTCGGAGAGTGTGTCGACCGGGGGATCGTCGATCACGACCGAGAACGGCGCAAGACGTCCCCGTTCGACAGCATCGCTCGACCAGAGCCGACCGTGAAGGAACGACGGTTCGATGCGATCGTCGTCCGGGCAGGGCCACTGGATTCCGTTGTGCTCTTCTAAGCGCGCGTATGACATGCCGCGATGCATCGGGGAGAAGGCCCGCATTTCGTCCCAGACGTTTTCGGCTACTTCTCGCGCCGTGGAGCCATAGTTCCAGTGGTGGCCGAGGCGCGAGGCAAGATCCAGAATGATGGCGATGTCGTCGCGGGCGTTTCCCGGTGGATTCAGTGCTTTGCGAGAGCGCTGGACTCGGCGTTCGGAGTTGGTGACTGTGCCCTCGCTCTCACACCAGCTGGCCGAACCGGGCAACACCACGTCGGCCAACTCGGCGGTCCGAGTGAGGAAGATGTCTTGTACAACGAGATGGTCAAGACCCTTCAGCAGCTCGACAGCGTGCTTCTTGTCTGCCTCGGACTGCGCTGGGTTCTCTCCGATCACGTACAGGGCCTTCAGTTCACCGCGGCCCATCGCCTCGAACATGGCGGTGAGGTGCCAACCGTAACGGTCCTGGATTTCGGTGTCGGTCGCAGCAAGGTTCCAGGAGTCGTTGTACTTCGCCCGGACGTCGGCATCGAGAATGTCCTGAAAACCGGGCATCCGGTTCGGGATGGCGCCCATATCGCCGCCGCCCTGCACGTTGTTCTGGCCGCGAAGTGGGTTGAGCCCGGCACCGTGTCGACCGACGTGGCCGCACAGTAGCGCCAGGTTGATAAGTGCCAATACATTGTCGACGCCGTTGTGGTGTTCGGTGATGCCGAGCGTCCAGCACAGCTGTGCTCGATCGGCACGGGCATAGGTGTGGGCCAGTTCGCGAATCGCATCGGCAGGAATCCCCGTGACGGCCGACCCTGCAGCCAACGTCCATGGCTCGACCGACGCTGCGTATTCGGCGAACCCGCTGGTGGCGTTCTCGACGAAAGCTCGGTTGGCCATTCCGGCGTGAATGATCTCGCGAGCAATCGTGTTGGACAGGGCGATATCGGTGCCGACGTTCAACCCGACCCAGAGATCGGCCCACTGTGCTGATTCGGTGCGGCGCGGATCGACGACGATCAACTTGGCGCCTTTGCGAATTCCTTTCAGCACGTGCTGGAAGAAGATCGGATGGGCAGCCCGGGCGTTGGAGCCCCAGAGGACAATGACGTCGGTGTCTTCAATCTCGGCGTAACTCGACGTTCCTCCGCCTGCTCCGAATACGGTGGCCAGACCGACCACAGATGGAGCGTGTCAAGTGCGGTTACACGAGTCGATGTTGTTGGTGCCCATCACCGCCCGGACGAACTTCTGCGCGATGTAGTTCATCTCATTGGTCGACTTCGAGCACGAGAACACGCCGAAGGCGTTCTTTCCGTGGGCCGCCTTGTTCGCAGCAAAGCCCGCTGCGGCACGATCGAGTGCTTCGTCCCAGGTGGCCGTCCGAAGAACACCGTTCTCCCGCACCAGCGGCTCGGTGATGCGGGGGAGGGGAGAGGACTTCATGCCACGGTGCGACGCGCGTACAGCGTTGCGTCGTGACGTCGGCTCATTTGGCGTCTTCACCTGGGCTGCTCCTCTGCAGTGGATCTTCTCGGCATGGCTATCTTTACGGGCCCGTCGGCGTAGTTTTGATGACAGCGGCCTCGCAAAAGACTACTGTGTCGCCACGTACTCTTCCACCATGCGGGACGGGTCCACATCGTGGAACGACCGAGGATGAAGGGGCGCCAAAACCACATCTTGAAGGGGTTCCCCATGCCGTTTCCATCGGATCTCGAAATCGCCCGGGCCGGAAAGCCAATTCCACTACCCGACATCGCCGCCCAGATGGGTATCGATGCTGATTTCCTCGAACCCTATGGCCGGGAACTGGCGAAAATCTCCCTCGACGCCGTCGACGCACTGAAGGACCGCCCCAAAGCGAAGTACGTGGTGGTCACTGCGATCACCCCCACGCCCTTGGGTGAGGGAAAGACCACGACCACCGTCGGCCTCGGCCAGGCAATGAAGCACATCGGGAAGAAGGCGGTCATCAGCCTTCGACAGCCCTCGATGGGACCGACGTTCGGCATCAAGGGCGGTGCAGCCGGCGGCGGCTACAGCCAGGTGATCCCGATGGAGCTCCTCAACCTGCACCTCACCGGCGACTTCCATGCCGTCACCGCCGCGCACAACCTCCTCAGCGCAATGGTGGACAATCACCTCCACCAGGGCAACGAACTTGGCTTGGACCTGAACAACATCACGTGGCGTCGGGTGCTCGACGTGAACGACCGTGCGCTTCGCAACATCGTGCTCGGCATGGGTACGGCGGAGGATGGCGTCGTCCGCCAGAGTGGATTCGACATCACCGCCGCGTCTGAGGTCATGGCGATCTTTGCTCTGGCGACGTCGCAGGAAGACATGCGCGCCCGTCTCGGTCGGATCGTGGTGGGCTACACCAAGAGTGGCGAGCCGGTCACCGCCGAGCAACTGCACGGTGCCGGCTCGATGGCCGTCATCATGCGTGACGCACTCAAGCCAAACCTGCTCCAGACCCTCGAGAACACGCCGGTCATCGTGCATGCGGGACCATTCGGCAACATCGCCCACGGAAACTCCTCGATCATCGGTGACCTCATCGGAATCCGCTCCGGTGAGTACCTCATCACCGAGGCCGGATTCGGCGCCGACATGGGTGCCGAACGCTTCTTCAACATCAAGTGCCGCGCGTCGGGACTCGTGCCCGACGCCGCTGTTCTCGTCGCCACCGTACGTGCACTTAAGGCACACAGCGGAAAGTTCAAGATCGTGGCCGGGAAGCCGCTTCCTGCCGAACTCCTCGCCGAGAACCCCGGCGATGTAGAAGCAGGTGCCGCGAACCTGGTGAAGCAGATCGAAAACGTGAAGGCACACGGTGTGTCGCCGGTTGTGGCGATCAATGCGTTCCCGACCGACCACGCAAGTGAGCACGAGGCCATCAAGCGCATTGCCGAATCGGCCGGCGCACGGGTGGCCGTGTGCACGCACTTCTCCGACGGCGGGGCCGGCGCAACCGAGCTTGCTCGTGCGGTCGTGGAGGCCTGCGACGAGCCGAGCACCTTCGCGTTCCTCTATCCCGACGAGGCGACGCTCAAGACGAAGATCGAAACGGTGGCGACCAAGATCTACGGTGCAGCCAACGTCACCTACACCGCTGCGGCGAACAAGCAGTTGGCAAACTATGAGCGCAATGGTTTCGGGCACCTGCCCGTATGTATTGCGAAGACCCACCTCTCGATCTCCGGCGACGCTTCGCTCAAGGGTGCACCGACCGGGCACACGTTGAACGTGCGCGAGGTTCGTGCATCAGTAGGAGCCGGATTCGTCTATCCGATCTGCGGCGATATGCGCACCATGCCCGGGCTGGGAACCAACCCGGCGGCATCGATCATCGATTTCGACGAACACGGTCAGATCGTCGGACTCAGCTGATGTCGATGTCGACGTCGGGCGAGAACTTCGTCCGCACCCACGGCGGCGCCATCTTGATGGACGGTCTGAAGCTACGAGACGAAACCATCGCGCGCCTACGATCCACCGTGGAATCGGCCGGGTCACCGCATGTGTGCTTAGCAACTGTGCTGGTCGGCGACGACAAACCCAGTCGGGCCTACATCGCAAGCAAGAAGAAGAAGGCGGGGGAGGCCGGGATGGTGTCGAACCATACCGACCTTCCGGCTGATGCGTCACAGGCTCAGGTCAACGACACCATTGCCGCCCTGGCCGCCGACCCGATGGTGCATGGCATCCTGTGCCAGTTTCCGTTGCCCGATGGCCTTGACATGGAACAGGTCCTCGCGTTGATCCCACCGGACAAGGACGTCGATGGTCTCACGGAACGGTCGATGGGTCGTCTGTTGCGAGGCCAGCGAGGTCACGTCGGCTGCACACCACTCGGCGTCATGCGCCTGTTGGAGCGATACGGTGTGGCGACGTCGGGCAAGAAGGCTGTCGTCGTCGGACGCTCCACCCTCACGGGCCTTCCGCAGGTTCTGCTCCTCGGGCGCAAAGGGATCGACGCCACCGTCACCCTGGCCCATTCGCGGACGCCGTCGGCCGACCTTATCGAGGTGTGTCGCGCTGCCGACATCATTGTCGCGTGTGCCGGTCAGGCTCGGATGATCACCGCCGCGCACGTGAAGCCCGGCGCTGCCGTGGTCGACGTCGGCATCTCGCGTACCGAAGCAGGTCTG